>NZ_QTPW01000028.1:0-97817 GCF_003857965.1 Burkholderia sp. Bp9031 | reverse complement strand
ATGAAGGATTCGAAGGTGATCGTCGCGATCAACAAGGATCCGGAAGCGCCGATCTTCAGCGTGGCCGATTACGGCCTCGTCGGCGATCTGTTCGCGCTCGTGCCGGAGCTCGTGAACGAGCTCGGCTGACGCGGCATGCCGCTTCGGCGGTAAGCATGCAAGAAGACAAGGGGCGCGATGAGCGCCCCTTTTTTGCGGCATGCGGATGAGGGCGGGGCGTTTTTCGATGCGCCGAGCCACGATCATGCAATGCTGCACGAAGCATGCACTCGTGCAAGCAGATGGGCTCGCAGCGTCGATCGTTGGCGTGAAGGGCAACAGCGAGCGTGTACGTGTCGACGCAAGCCCCGTTCCGAGCCGCCAACGTGTTTGCTGCAACGAAGAAGGCGCCCCACAAGGAGCGCCTTCTTCGTGGATGCCGACAGGCCTGCGTCGCCGCAGGCCGTTGCGACTTATGCGTATGCCGGGCGTGTCTGGCCGGCTACATCCTTCAGGTAGCGATGCACCGACAGGTCATCGGCCTGAATCGCCGGCTTCTTGCCCGAGATCAGGTCGGCGAGTAGCTGGCCCGACCCGCACGACATCGTCCAGCCGAGCGTGCCGTGGCCGGTGTTCAGGAACAGGTTCGAGACCGGCGTGCGGCCGACGATCGGCGTGCCGTCCGGCGTCATGGGGCGCAGGCCCGTCCAGAAAGTCGCTTTCGACGTGTCGCCGCCGCCGGGGAACAGGTCGTTCACGCACATTTCGAGCGTTTCGCGGCGCGCGGCGCGCAGGTTTTTGTCGAAGCCGACGATCTCGGCCATACCGCCGACGCGGATGCGCTGGTCGAAACGTGTGATCGCGATCTTGTAGGTTTCGTCGAGCACCGTCGATACGGGGGCAGCCGTCTCGTTGACGATCGGCGCGGTGATCGAATAGCCCTTGAGCGGATAGACCGGAATCTTCATCAGGTTCGAGATGAAGCTGGTCGAGTACGAGCCGAGCGCGACGACATACGCATCCGCGCGCACCGTCTCGCTGCCGCACTGCACGCCGGCGATCTTGCCGCCGGCGATCGCGAGCGCGTCGATCGGCGTGTTGTAGCGGAACTTCACGCCGAGCGATTCCGCGAGCGCCGCGAGGCGCGTCGTGAACAGCTGGCAGTCGCCCGTTTCGTCGCCCGGCAGGCGCAAGCCGCCCGTCAGCTTGTGCGACACGGCCGCGAGTGCGGGTTCGGCATTCTTCAGCTCGGCCGGCGACAGCAGTTCGAACGGCACGTTTGCTTCCTGCAGCACCGCGATGTCCTTGGCCGCGCCATCGAGTTGCTGTTGCGTGCGGAACAGCTGCAGCGTGCCGCCCGTGCGTCCTTCGTACTGGATGCCGGTATCGGCGCGTAGCGCCTGCAGGCAATCGCGGCTGTATTCGGCGAGGCGGACCATGCGGCCCTTGTTGACTGCATAACGCTCGGCCGTGCAGTTGCGCAGCATCTGCCACATCCACTGGAGCTGGAAGCGCGTGCCGTCGAGGCGGATCGCGAGCGGCGCGTGCTTTTCGAACATCCACTTGACGGCCTTCAGCGGCACGCCGGGCGCGGCCCACGGCGCGGCATAGCCGGGCGAGATCTGGCCCGCGTTCGCGAAGCTCGTCTCGAGCGCCGGACCGGCTTCCCGGTCGATCACCGTGACTTCATGACCGGCGCGCGCGAGGTAATACGCGCTTGCCACGCCCACCACACCGCTGCCCAGAATGACGACTCGCATAGCTGCTCCAGATGGAAGGAATCAGGTCGAGGCCGGGCGCACGTGCGTCTCCGTGTAACCTCTAGCTGATCTAGTTTTTTGAGCTATGGTATTGTCGAATGTGTAGGTTTTGTTATCGTATTTTTCAGGTTTTCAGCATAAACCAATGAGAACGCAACGCCAGCCAGTACGCTCGCTCGACAAGCTCGACCGGCGCATCCTCAAACTGCTTCAGGACGACGGCCGGATGGCGATGAAGGACCTCGCGGAACAGGTTGGACTGACCGTGACGCCGTGCATCGAACGCGTGCGGCGCATGGAGCGCGACGGCGTCATTACCGGCTATCACGCTCGCGTCGATCCGGGCCAGCTCGGCGCGGCGCTGCTGGTGTTCGTCGAAATCACGCTCGGCCACAAGGGCGGCAACATGTTCGAGCAGTTCCGTCGCGAAGTGATGAAGATCGACGAGGTGCTCGAATGCCATCTCGTGTCCGGCGACTTCGACTATCTGATCAAGGCGCGGATCGGTGAGATGGCCGACTATCGCAAGCTGCTCGGTGACATCCTGCTGCAACTGCCCGGCGCGGTGCAGTCGAAGAGCTATGTCGTGATGGAGGAAATCAAGGAGACGCTGACGATCTCGGTCGGCGAATGACCGCTGCGGCAGGGCCGTTGCCGGGCCTGCTGTCGGACCCCTTATCTCGCCCTTGGCATGCTGCACCTAATACTGTATAAATATACAGTATTAGGTGCAGGTGAATGGGTGAGCGCATGGACGGTCGGTCCGACAACGAATTTCCGATAGCGCCGCCAGCGCCCCGCAAGGGGCGCGGTGCGGTCGACAACCTCCAGGGGCGGTACGAAACGGCGCTGCGCGAAGCGGTCGACGACGGCTGGACGCACGAATCGGACGACGCGGATTTGCCCGCTCCGCTGCGCACGCAGGTGTTTGAGGAGCGCGCAAAGAGCATCCTGACGCACAACCGGTCACCGGACATTCCGTTCAGCGTGTCGCTCAATCCGTATCGTGGTTGCGAGCACGGCTGCATCTACTGCTTTGCACGGCCGACCCACAGCTATCTCGGCCTGTCGCCGGGGCTCGATTTCGAGAGCCGCATTTATGCGAAGGTCAACGCGGCCGAACTGCTCGAGCGCGAGATTTCGCGCAAGCGTTACGTGCCGGAACCGATCGCGCTTGGCGTCAACACCGACGCATACCAGCCGGTCGAGCGCGACTTGCGCATCACGCGCAGCGTGATCCAGGTGATGCACGATCACGGGCTGCCGTTCGCCGCGATCACGAAATCGTCGCTGATCGAGCGCGATCTCGACCTGCTTGCCCCGATGGCGGAGCGGGGGCAGGTGATGGCCGCGGTCACGATCACGACGCTCGACGCCGATCTCGCGCGCACGCTCGAGCCGCGTGCGGCGACGCCGGCGCGCCGGCTGCGTACGATCCGCGCGCTGCGCGACGCGGGCGTGCCGGTGGGTGTCAGCATCGCACCGATGATCCCGTTCGTCACCGAGCCGGATATGGAACGCGTGCTGGAGGCCTGCGCGGAAGCCGGTGCGACGCATGCGAGCTACATCATCCTGCGGCTGCCTTGGGAAGTCGCGCCACTGTTCAAGAACTGGCTCTCCGCGCATTTTCCCGATCGCGCGGAGCGCGTGATGAATCGCGTGCGCGACATGCGCGGCGGAAAGGATTACGACTCGGATTTCTCGAAACGGATGAAGGGCGAGGGTATCTGGGCCGACCTGTTGCGGCAGCGTTTCCGGCAGGCCGTGAAGCGCCTCGGGTTGAACGAGCGTGCGAACGGCATTCTGGATCTGTCGCAGTTTCGCGGCGCGCCGGCGGCCGGGGCGGCCACTCGGCGCATGGTAGGGGGCGCAACCGGCGTGAAACCGCGTGACGACATGCAGTTGAGCCTGTTCTGATCGGGGCGCGTCGGCGCTTACTGCGAAATCTGCTTCGCCGCTTCGACTTGCGATTCGAAATACGTCTGGAACGACAGCGCGAGCGCGGTCATCAGCAGGAATGCACCAATCAGCAGCGAGAAGATCACGATGAAGATCACTGTCCAGCCCGACCGGCTGTGCTTGCCCGTATCGGCATTGAATTGAGCGTCCCATTTCTCGTCGGGGCGCAGGCCGTAGACGAGCGCGGCGAGGAACGCAGCCAGCAGCGAGATCGCGCCCGGCACGGCGAGCCACCATCCGAGGCCGGCGCTGCGCTGGGTCGCGGCGAGCAGCATGAAACCCGGAATCCCGACGATCGTCGCGAGCAAGTGCGCCCAGCCGTACACGTCGCGAAAGCCGTACAGGTAGAAGCGGTGCGCGCCGAGCGAACCGAACAGGAGCGCGAGGGCGGCGGTGAGCGTCTTGGAGCGGAAGCGGCGGAACGGTGCGGTGCTGCTGGACATGGGTGGCGGCGGGTTATCGTTGGCATGGGCGGCCGGCAGGCCGGCGCGGGGCGCTCGGCCCGGCACGCATTCTACGATGCCCGGTCGGGCCTGGTCACCCCTCGCCTGCGTCAAGGTGCCGCATAGGTGACGCGGTAGATGGCGCCTGCATGGTCGTCGCTGACGAGCAGCGAGCCGTCCGGCAGCGGCAGCACGTCGGCCGGGCGTCCCCACACGGTGCCGTCCGCGCGCAGCCAGCCCGTGATGAATGGTGTCTGGCGTGAGTGGCTGCCGTCGGCTGACACGACCGCGCGCATCACGCGGTAACCGACCTTCGAGCTGCGATTCCACGAGCCGTGTTCGGCAATGAAGATGTTGTTGCGAAACGACGCAGGAAACATCGGTCCCGTATAGAAGCGCATGCCGAGTGCCGCGACGTGCGCACCGAGCTTCAGCACGGGCGGCACATAGCGGCGGCACACGTTGGCGCTCCCGAATTCGGGGTCGGGCGTGTCGCCGCCATGACAGTAGGGAAAGCCGAAGTCGAGCCCCGCGCGTGGCGCGCGGTTGAGCTTGTCGTCGGGCACGTCGTCGCCCATCAGATCGCGCCCGTTGTCGGTGAACCACAATTCACCCGAATCGGGGTGCCATGCGAAGCCGACGGTATTGCGCACGCCGCGGGCAAATACTTCGCGACCGCTGCCGTCGGCGTTCATGCGTGCGATGATCGCGTAGCGGCTACGATCGGCGAGGCACACGTTGCACGGCGCGCCGGTTGGAACGTAGAGTTTGCCGTCGGGGCCGAACGCAATGAATTTCCACCCGTGATGATGTTCGGCCGGCAGTGCGTCCGTCACGACTGCCGGGGTGGGCGGCCTGGCGAGCCGGTCGTCGATGTGGTCGAGGCGCAGGATGCGCGACACGGCTGAGATATAGAGCGCGCCGTCGCGATACGCGACACCGACGGGCATGTCGAGCCCCGATGCGATCACGTACCGGGCCGTGATCCGGCCCTCCTGCATCACGAATGCATGCACGCGGCCTTCCCGCGAGCCGACATATAGAATGCCGCGCGGCGACCACGCCATTTCGCGGGCGGTCGGCACGGCGTCGGTCAGCACGTCGACGCGGAAGCCGGGCGGCACGACGAGTTCGCCCACCGGCGGTGCGGCGCAAGCCGCGGTGGCTGCGAGGCAGGTGACGAGGCCGGCCAGCAAGCCCGCGAGGCGGTGCTGCGCGCGGCGCGCCGGGGTCACGCGAAATAGCGGCATGGCGGCGGGGAGCGTCGTGGACACGACGATTGTATGCCCGGCGGACAGGGCGCCTGCGGAATTTTTGCGCGTAAGTGTTTGTTGTGGCTTTGGTTTCCGGCTATAATCGCACGTTTCAGTAGTTTCGAACCCGGTTTTCCCGAAGGATTTCATATGGTTATCATCCGTCTGGCTCGCGGCGGCTCGAAGAAGCGCCCGTTCTACAACATCGTCGCTACCGATTCGCGCAACCGTCGTGACGGCCGCTTCATCGAGCGCGTCGGCTTCTACAACCCGGTTGCTACGAAGGGCGAATCGCTGCGTATCGCTCAAGATCGCCTGACGTATTGGCAAGGTGTTGGCGCACAACTGTCGCCGACCGTCCAGCGTCTCGTGAAAGAAGCGCAAAAGGCGCAGCCGGCTGCCTAACAATGGCGCGGTGTGCCGGTCGTGCCGGCTGCAAGGAGCATTGATGTCCGGTCACGATTCCGGTAACGCAAAGCGCGGGCGAGCGTCGTTTGGCGCATTCGTCCGCAAGCCGGTCGAGCGCGACGTTGTCGCGAGCGCCGGTGCGGCTGCCGAGCAGGGCAGTCTCGAAGCGGTGCAAGCCTGGCCTGACGATGCTGTCGAGGTCGGGGCGGTGGTCGACGCCTACGGCCTGAAGGGCTGGATCAAGGTGGCGACGCATGCCGACGCCGGTCGCGGCGGCGACGCGCTGCTCAAGGCGCGCCGCTGGTGGCTGGAACGGGGTGGGGAGCGGTTATCCGCCCGCATCCTGCAGTCGAAGACGCACAGTGACACTGTCGTCGCGCATGCCGCAGGTGTCAGCGACCGCGATGCCGCACTCGCTTTGCGCGGCTTTCGCGTGTTCGTGCGCCGGGAGGATTTCCCGGCATTGGACGCGGACGAATTCTATTGGGTCGACCTGATCGGCCTCGAGGTCGTCAACGAGCAATCGGTGGTGCTCGGGACGGTGAGCGGGATGATCGACAACGGCGTGCATTCGATCATGCGCGTCGAGTATCCGGTAGTCGGCAAGGATGGTCGGCCGGCCACCGACGAACGGCTGATTCCGTTCGTCGGCGTCTACGTCAAAACGGTGGATCAGGCGGCACGTCGCATCGTCGTCGACTGGGAAGCCGATTACTAATGAACCAGGTTACGGAGAGCGCGGTGCAGTTCGACGTCGTCACGCTCTTTCCCGAAATGTTCCGTGCGCTGACCGACTGGGGAATTACCAGTCGGGCTGTGAAGCAGGAGCGCTTTGGGTTGCGCACCTGGAACCCGCGTGATTTCACGACGGACAATTACCGCACGGTCGACGATCGTCCGTATGGTGGTGGTCCGGGCATGGTGATGCTGGCCAAGCCGCTCGAGGCCGCGATCGGCGCTGCGAAAGCAGCGCAGGCGGAGCAGGGCATCGCGAGCACGCGTGTGGTGATGATGTCGCCGCAGGGTGCGCCGTTCACGCACGAACGTGCGGTGCGGATGGCGCAGGAACCCGGTTTCATCGTGCTGTGCGGCCGCTACGAAGCGATCGATCAGCGTTTGCTCGATCGTTGCGTCGACGAGGAAATCAGCCTCGGCGATTTCGTTCTGTCCGGTGGTGAACTGCCGGCGATGGCGATGATGGATGCCGTCGTGCGCCTGCTGCCCGGTGTGTTGAACGATGCGCAGTCGGCGGTGCAGGACAGCTTCGCCGACGGGCTGCTCGATTGTCCGCATTACACGCGCCCCGAGGAATACGAGGGGATGCGCGTACCGGACGTGCTGCTCGGCGGGCATCATGCCGAGATCGAACGGTGGCGACGCCAGGAAGCATTGAAGAATACGTTGCGGAAGCGGCCGGACCTGATCGTCCGGGCGCGCCGCGAGAAGTTGTTGAGCCGGGCCGACGAGGCGTGGCTTGCGAACCTCGCACGCGAAGCGAAGAGCGCCTCCTGAGGCGGCGTCGCGGGCGGGAAATGGCGGTGCCGTGCATGCGTGCGCGGTGCCTGATGTAAATCCATCCTCTATCGGGGCCAGGCCTGGAAGCAGGCGGGTGCAAACGCCGACAAGATGGCTTTAGGAGTCAGTGATGAATCTGATTGCAAAACTTGAGCAGGAAGAGATCGAGCGCGCGCTCGCCGGCAAGACGATCCCCGAATTCGCCCCGGGCGACACGGTGATCGTGAACGTGAACGTGGTTGAAGGTAACCGCAAGCGCGTTCAGGCGTACGAAGGCGTCGTGATCGCGATTCGCAACCGTGGCCTGAACTCGAACTTCATCGTCCGCAAGATCTCGTCGGGCGAAGGCGTCGAGCGTACGTTCCAGACCTACTCGCCGCTGCTGGCGAGCATCGTCGTGAAGCGTCGCGGTGATGTGCGTCGCGCGAAGCTGTACTACCTGCGCGAGCGTTCGGGCAAGTCGGCTCGAATCAAGGAAAAGCTGGTGTCGAAGGATCGCGCCGCAGCAGCTTCCCAAGAGTAAGAGCTGTAAGGAAAAAGCACCCTCCCGGGTGCTTTTTTCATTCTGGCGCGACAATATGCTCGATACGTCACGAACCCGAGAGCCCCTTGAATCGCCGCCCCATCATTGATCCCGAAGTGCTGCCCGTCGAAGGCACTGGCGCCGGCCTGCCGTCCATCGATGCCCGCCTGATGACGCCGCCCGGGCTGCGCGAGCGTTTCGCGCGCACGCTCGACTGGAGCGTCGAGCCCGGCGAGGCGAGGCTGCAGGAGGGCGTCGATCCGCGCAGCGCCGCTGTCCTCGTGCCGCTCGTCGTGCGCGAGAGCGGCCTCACCGTGCTGCTGACCCAGCGCGCCGATCACCTGAACGACCACGCCGGGCAGATCAGCTTCCCCGGCGGCCGCCGCGAGCCGTTCGATCGCGATACGACCGCAACCGCGCTGCGCGAGGCGAAGGAAGAAATCGGGCTGGCCGCCGAACGGGTGGAGATTCTCGGCGCGCTGCCCGACTACCTGACGGGTACCGGCTTCTGCGTGGCGCCCGTCGTGGGGCTCGTGCATCCGCCGTTCACCGTGCAGGCCGACACGTTCGAAGTCGCCGAGATTTTCGAAGTGCCGCTCGCGTTCCTGATGAGTCCCGCGAACCACCAGGTGCGCGTGTTCCGCTGGGAAGGCGGCGAGCGTCGTTTTTTTGCGATGCCCTATCCGAATGGCGAATCGGCCGGGCGTTACTTCATCTGGGGCGCAACTGCAGGCATGTTGCGCAATCTGTACCGCTTCTTGGCAGCCGGAGAGCCTCCCGTCTGATCTGGCTCATGCGGCCGGCACCGGGCCTGTCGCGCCAGCAGCCATGCGGCCCTTACGCTGTGCTATCGTTATGCAAAAAATGACATAACTCCGAAGACGGCGCCACGCATGACTTTCTTTTCGGTTCTCCTCGCTCTCATCATCGAACAGGTCCGCGCGTTGTCGCCGAGCAATCCGGTGTTCGCGCTGTTCCAGTTTCATGCGGAAACCGTCGCACATGGCCTCGACGCCGGCAAGCAAAAGCATGGCGTGCTCGCATGGCTCGCAGTCGTGCTGCCGTGGGTGCTGGTCGTCGCGCTGATCTACTTCCTGCTGTACAAGGTGAGCTTCGTGCTCGCGTTCATCTGGAACGTCGTGGTCGTGTATTTCACGCTCGGCTTCCGCCAGTTCAGCCACTATTTCACCGATATCCATCTCGCGCTCAACAACGACGACGTGCCGCGCGCGCGCGAAATCCTGCACGAGTGGACGGGCATCGACACGGTCGATATGCCGGTCGGCGAAATCGTCCGCCATACGCTGATTCATGCGGTCGTCGCGTCGCATCGCCACGTGTTCGGCGTGTTCTTCTGGTACGTGCTGCCGATCGGTCCGGCCGGCGCCGTGCTGTACCGCATCTCCGAATATCTCGCGCGCAGCTGGTCGACGCCGGGCGACGATCGCACGGCTGCGTTCTCGACCTTCGCGCAGCGCGCGTTCTTCGTGATCGACTGGATTCCGTCGCGGCTGACCGCGCTCGGCTTCGCGATCGTCGGCAACTTCGAGGATGCGATCTACGCGTGGCGCAATCACACGCGCCAGTGGCCCGACCCGAACGACGGCGTGCTGCTCGCGGCTGGCAGTGGCGCGCTCGGTGCACGCCTCGCGGGGCCGCTTGCGGAACCGTCGAGCCTCGACGCGCTCGCGGTCGGCGACAGCGGTCCGTTGACGGTCGGTGACGATTGCACGCCGCGCACGCTGCAGTCGGCGGTTGGCCTGGTGTGGCGCGCCGTGATCCTGTGGATGATCTTGCTGTTGATGCTGACGCTGGCGGTCTGGGTATCGTGACGCGATAGTGCGGCATCCGATGAAATGAAAAGGCCGGCTCGATGCCGGCCTTCTTGCTGTGCGTCGGGGCGGTCCATTCAGTCGTCGCGCGGATCGCGCACGGCGCCGCATTGCCAGCAGGCAGTGAACTGGGCTTCGAGCATCTCGCCGCACCGGTGGCAGCGCCACGGCACGGCGCCGGCCGCAGGGCCGTGTGACGCCGCATCGAGGAGCCGCCGCGCGAGCGCATCGTCGCGCTCGTCGTCGAGCCACAGCTCGGGCGCGCACGCGTCGGCGGGCAGGCCACCGAGCGCACCGGTCGCGTAGCAGTTGTGCAACTCGCAACCGATGCCGGCCGCCTGCAGCACGTTCGCCCAATGCTGCGCGGTGGCAAGATCGGGGGCCTTGAAACGCATCGCGGCTCCTGTCGGTGAAGGCCGGGCCGGCCCGGCAGCGTTCTGCCCGCCGCGCGGTCAGCGGACGATCTGGCTCGCCTCGTGCACGAGCTGGGCGTAAAGCGCATGGCGCGACGGCGCAATGCGGCCGTCGGCCACGGCTTCGAGAATCGCGCAGCCGGGCTCGTGCAGATGATGGCAATTATAGAAACGGCAGTCCGCGAGCAGCGGGCGGAATTCCGGGAACGCGCGCTCGAGGCGGCCTTCCGTCAGGTGATAGAGGCCGAACTCCTGGAAACCCGGCGAATCGATCAGCGCGCCGCCACCTTCGAGCGGGTAGAGGCGCGTGAACGTCGTCGTGTGGCGGCCGCTGTTGAGTGCGGCCGAGATTTCGCGGGTCGCGGCTTCGGCATCGGGCACGAGCAGGTTCACGAGCGTCGACTTGCCCATCCCGGACTGGCCGAGCAGGATCGTCGAATGCCCGGCCAGATGCGGCATTAGCTGCGCGCGTGCATCGTCGGGCGAGCCCTTCACCGACAGCTCGAGCACGTCGTAGCCAAGCGCGCGATAGGGCGCGAGGCGCTCGCGGGCGACCGGCAGCGCGGCTTCGACGTCGATCTTGTTCAGCACGACGAGCGGCTTCAGTTCGTTCGCTTCGGCCGCGATCAGCGCGCGACCGAGCAGGTCCTCGCTGAAATAGGGCTCGGTCGCGAGCACGATCAGCAACTGGTCGAGATTGGCCGCGAACAGCTTCGACTTGAACTGGTCGGAGCGGTACAGCAGGTTGCGCCGCTCGCCGATCTCGACGATCACACCCTGGTCGGCCGACGCCTGCTCGTACACGACACGGTCGCCCACTGCGATCTCGCTTTTCTTGCCGCGCGGAAAGCACTGCAGCATCGGGCCGCCGTCGTCGGGCGCGACGATGTAGTGGCGGCCGTGTGCCGCGATCACGCGGCCTTCGACACGCGGCGCGCCCGATGCGCGCGGGGCCGGCTTGCGGGAGGTCGGCCGGCTCATGCGTGCTGCATCAGGCGGTCGATCCGCTGCGACGCAGGCGGATGCGAGTAGTAGAAGGCCGTGTAGACGGGGTCGGGCGTGAGTGTCGACGCGTTGTCCTCGTAGAGCTTCACGAGCGCGCTGACGAGATCCTGCGCGTCGGTCTGGCTGGCCGCGAACGCGTCGGCCTCGAATTCATGCTTGCGCGACGTGAGGCTGCTGAACGGCGTCGCAAAGAACAGGAACACGGGAATCGCGAGGAAGAACAGCACGAGCGCGGCGCCCGCGTTGCTCGTGTCGAGCGACGGCGTGACGCCGAGCCCCGTGTAGAACCAGGTGCGCTGCGCGAGCCAGCCTAGCAGCGCGAGCAGCACGAGACTCAGCACGAACGACACGAGCATCCGCTTCATCACGTGGCGGCGCTTGAAGTGGCCGAGTTCGTGCGCGAGCACGGCCTCGATTTCCTGGCCCGTCAGTCGCGCGAGCAGGGTGTCGAAGAACACGATCCGCTTCGATGCGCCGAAGCCGGTGAAGTATGCGTTGCCGTGCGCGGAGCGGCGGCTGCCGTCCATCACGAACAGGCCTTTCGCCGCGAAGCCGCACCGTTTCATCAGCGACTCGATGCGCGTGCGCAGCGCTTCGTCCTTCAGCGGTTCGAACTTGTTGAAGATCGGCGCGATGAAGGTCGGGTAGATCAGCAGCACGAGCATCTGGAACGCGACCCAGACGATCCAGGTCCACAGCCACCACAGGCTGCCGGCCTGATTCATCAGCCACAGCACAACGAACAGCAGCGGCAGGCCGAGCACGGCGCCGAGCAGCGTGTTCTTCAGCAAGTCGGTGAAGAACAGGCGCTTGGTCATCCGGTTGAAGCCGAAGCGTTGTTCGATCCCGAACTGACGGTAATACTCGAACGGCACGTCGATCACGCCCGTGATCACCAGCACGGCGGCGACGAGCGCGACCTGCTGCCCGTAGCCGCGGCCGAACCAGCCCGTCAGCAGCGTATCGAGCGCGCCGACGCCGCCGAGCAGCGTGAGGCCGACCAGCACGGCCGCGCTGACGACGATCTCGAACATCGCGAGCCGCGTGCGCTCGACGGTGTAGTCGGCCGCGCGCTGGTGGGCGGTCAGCGGAATGGTGGCGCTGAACTGCGCGGGCACGCCGTTGCGGTGTGCGGCGACGAAGCGGATCTGCCGCGACGCGAGCCACAGCTTGGTGACGACCATCGCGAGCACGGCGATCGCGAACAGCAGGGTGAACGAAAAGGGTGACATCGAAGGCGCCAAAGGGTTCTATGCGAGAATTATATGTTCTTGCGGACCGGGCCCGCTCACGCGATGCCGGCCGCCCGGGCGGCGCCGCATCGGCGAGCCCGGTCCGCCATTTTCCAGGATGACTCATGACCGATACCGCCGCTTCCGCCAGCCAGCCCGCGCTCGTGCGCAACGAGTTGAACCTCGTCTGGCTCGACATGGAGATGACGGGCCTCGACCCGGATAACGACCGCATCATCGAAATTGCGGTCGTCGTGACCAATTCCACCCTCGATATCGCGGTGGAAGGCCCCGTGTTCGCGATCCACCAGAGCGACGAAACGCTCGCCAAGATGGACGACTGGAACAAGTCGACGCACGGCCGTTCGGGGCTGATCGACCGCGTGCGCGCGTCGACCGTGACCGAGGCGGACGCCGCCGCGCAGCTGCAGGCGTTCCTCGCGCAGTACGTGTCGCCCGGCAAGTCGCCGATGTGCGGCAACTCGATCTGCCAGGATCGCCGCTTCATGGCGCGCTGGATGCCGGAATTCGAGCGGTTCTTCCACTACCGAAACCTGGACGTCAGCACGCTCAAGGAGCTGTGCCGCCGCTGGCAGCCCGCGATCTACAAGGGCTTCCAGAAGCGCGCGATGCATACTGCACTCGCCGACATCCACGAGTCGATCGACGAGTTGAAGTACTACCGCGAGCATTTCCTGATTCCGGCCGCGTCGGCGCCGGCAGGGGAGTCAGCGCCGGCCGCCTGAGCGGGCCGGCACGCGCGCGGCGTTCGATACACGCTCAGCGCCGCGCGCTCTTCGGCCGGAACGCCGCGACCACCGCGGCGTCGGTCTCGATGTACGGGCCACCGATCAGGTCGATGCAATAGGGCACCGCCGCGAAGATGCCGGGCACGGTCGATTTGCCGTCGGCGTCGCGCAGCCCTTCGAGCGTTTCCCGGATCGACTTCGGCTGGCCGGGCAGGTTGATGATCAGCGCCGCGTGGTCGGCCGTCTCGCGGATCACCGCGACCTGCCGCGACAGGATCGCGGTCGGCACGAAATTCAGGCTGATCTGCCGCATCTGTTCGCCGAATCCCGGCATTTCCTTCGTCGCCACGGCCAGCGTGGCTTCCGGCGTCACGTCGCGGCGCGCGGGGCCGGTGCCGCCGGTCGTCAGCACCAGATCGCAGCCGGCGACGTCGACGAGTTCGGCCAGCGTGGCGGAGATCGTCGGCGCGTCGTCCTGGATTAGCCGGGTTTCGGCGCGCCACGGCGAGCGCAGCGCGCCGGCGAGCCATTCCTGCAGCGCCGGGATGCCCTTGTCCTCGTAGACGCCCGTGCTGGCGCGGTCGCTGATCGACACGAGGCCGACCACGAGTTCGTCCGGGTGGTTACGCTTCGTCGTCATGGTCGTCTCCGGCGTCGTCCGATGCGTCGTCTTCGTCCGCCTCGCCCGTGCCGCTCGCGGTCTTGATCCACTGGAACAGCTCGCGGAAATAGCGCGGCGGCTTGCCTTGCTGTGCTTCCTTGCGCGCATTGCGGATCAGCGTGCGGCCTTCCTGGATGTCGGCTTCGGGGTGCTGGCGGAGGAATTCGGTCAACGCGTCGTCGCTCGCGAGCAGCTGTTCGCGTGTGCGCTCGATCCAGTGCAGGCGCGCGGTCGCGGCCTTGTTGACGCCTCGCTGGGCGTCGAGCGCGGTGCGCAGCGCGGCCGTTTCGTCGTCGGTCAGCGAGCGCATCACGCGGCCGACGTACTGGAGCTGGCGGCGCTTGCCTTCGTGATCGGTGATCCGGCGCGCTTCGCGCACGGCGTCCGCGAGGTCCTCGGGCATCGGCATGCGCTTGAGCGCGTCCTTCGGCAGGTCGACCAGGGCCTGGCCGAGCTCCTGCAGCGCGTGCATCTCGCGTTTCAACTGGGATTTGCTGGGGCGATCGTAGCCATTGTCGGTGTCGTCGTCGGCATGCTCGATCGGCTGGATTCGGGTTTTGCGTGTCATGGGCGGCATTGTATCGCGGCGCGGACACCCCAAGCTTGTCGGTATGTGGCCCCGGACCTTGCTATGATCGCGGGATACGCAACATTTTGAACATGCGGGCGGCTCGCCCGCCACCGGATATCACGACGATGGCAGCCAATCTCGACGTACAAGCGCGCTATTTCCCGCACACGCAGGACCAGCTCAAAGAAATTGCCTCGGACATCCTTCGCCACGCGAAGGCGCTCGGTGCGACGGACGCCGCGACAGAAATCTCCGAAGGCGACGGCCTGTCGGTGTCGGTGCGCCGCGGCGAGGTCGAGACGATCGAACACAACCGCGACAAGATGGTCGGCGTGACGGTGTTCATCGGCAAGAAGCGCGGCAATGCGAGCACGTCGGACTTTTCGCCGGCCGCGATCAAGGATACCGTCGCCGCCGCGTACAACATCGCGCGCTTCACCGCAGAAGACGACGCGGCAGGCCTCGCCGAGGCCGAGCTGCTCGAAACCGACCCGCGCGACCTCGACCTCTATCACCCGTGGGCGCTGACGGCCGACGAGGCCGTCGAACTCGCCCGCCGCGCGGAAGACGCCGCGTTCGCGGTCAGCCCGCAGATCCGCAACTCGGAAGGCGCGAGTGTGTCGGCGCAGCATTCGCAGTTCGTGCTCGCAACGTCGCGCGGCTTCCTCTCCGGTTACCCGTACTCGCGCCACTACATCGCGTGCGCGCCGATCGCGGGCAGCGGTCGCCACATGCAGCGTGACGACTGGTATTCGTCGAAGCGCAGCGCCGTCGATCTCGCGGCGCCGGAAGCCGTCGGGCGCTATGCGGCCGAGCGTGCGCTCGCGCGGATGGGCGCGCGCCGTCTCGATACCCGCAAGGTGCCCGTGCTGTTCGAGGCCCCGCTTGCGGCCGGCCTGCTCGGCGCGTTCGTGCAGGCAGTCAGCGGCGGCGCGCTGTACCGCAAGACGTCGTTCCTCGTCGACAGCCTCGGCAAGCCGGTGTTCGCGCCGCACGTCCAGGTCGTCGAGGATCCGCACGTGCCGCGCGCGATGGGCAGCGCGCCGTTCGACGAGGAAGGTGTGCGCACGCGTGCGCGCAGCGTCGTCAAGGACGGTGTCGTCGAAGGCTATTTCCTGTCGACCTATTCGGCGCGCAAGCTCGGCACGCAGACGACCGGCAACGCAGGCGGCTCGCACAACCTCGCGCTGCGCAGCTCGAACACGCAGCCGGGCGACGACTTCGACGCGATGCTGAAGAAGCTCGGCACGGGCCTTTTGCTGACCGAGCTGATGGGGCAGGGCGTGAACTACGTGACCGGCGATTATTCGCGCGGCGCGGCCGGCTTCTGGGTCGAGAATGGCGTGATCCAGTATCCGGTCGAGGAAATCACCGTCGCGAGCACGCTGCAGGAGATGTTCCGGCATATCGTCGCGATCGGTGCGGATTCGATCGTGCGCGGGACGAAGGAAACGGGCTCGGTGCTGATCGAGCAGATGACGATCGCCGGGCAGTAAGCGGTGCGGCATCGGCCGCCAGGAAACGAAAAAGCCCGACTGGCGCAGAGCCGGTCGGGCTTTTTTATCGCGTGTCGCGCGTCAGTCGCGCTTGCGCGCGTAGACGACGAACGCATAGCCGAACGTGTTCGGCGCGGCAGCCTGGTGGGTGTCGCGCGACACTTCGTGCCAGTGCGCGGGATCGGGCGCCGGGAACGACGCATCGCCATCGAAGTCCGCATCGATCTCGGTGACGATCAGCTTGTCGGCGAGTTCGAGGCCTTCCGCATAGAGCTGCGCACCGCCGATCAGGAATGCTTCGACCACCCCGTCGCGTGCGGCGAGTGCGAGCGCGTCGGCGAGCGACGTGACGGTGTCGCAGCCGTCGAAGCGGCGTGCTGCGTCGCGCGTGACGACGATGTTGCGGCGGCCCGGCAGCGGCCGGCCGATCGACTCGTGGGTCTTGCGGCCCATCACGATCGGTGCGCCCATCGTCGTACGCTTGAAGAATGCGAGGTCCTCGGGAAGTTTCCAGGGCAACTGGTTGTCGCGGCCGATGATGCCGTTGCGGGCGCGCGCGACGATCAGGGTCAACGTCGTCATGAAGGTCGGGGGAAGAGGAGAGCCGGAATGGCGCCGATTCTACCGGAATGGCGGCGTGCGCCGGCTTCGGCGCGGATGCGCCGGCAGTTCCGCTGTGCCGGCGCGCGCACATCGTCGCTGCTCGCGACGATGTGCGCGCCTTCGCATCGCGACGTCATGAATAAAAAGAGTGCCCGCCGGGGGACGGACACAAAAACCGTTCGCGTCGTTGCGTCGACGAAACCCTGCACGATCGGCATCGTCCGCTTCGCATCAATTCAATAGGTGGTCCTCATCAAATCGACGGCGCTCGGTATCGCGTGCGCGTCATCGACGCACGCCGTTCCCGGTATTTCCTTGCATCGCATGCTGTGCATCATCGGGGCGCGGCGCGGGGAGCGGCACGTGCAGCGGCTGTAGCGGAGACGGCGGGGCGATCTCGTCCCACAGCGTCACCGATGTCTTGTCAGACGAACGCGCTTGCGGCACGGCGACGGGTACGACGATGAACTGGTTGTCCTGTTGCATGCCCGGTGCGTTGTCGGCAAGCTGCGCGCGCGCGCGTTCCGCGCTTTCGTCCGCGCGTGCCGGCATGAACAGACACGCGAGCGCGAACGCAATCGTCGCCTGCCCGAAAGACCGTGAAAAAAGTGTTCCCATGGTCGCCTTCTCCGATCCGTTACGCATTCAGCGAAATGCATGCCATCCGGCGAAGAGCGTTGTTGTGTCTATGATTTGCGTGCGAGCATAGTGAATCGAGGTCGAAAACGCGGGGAAATGTTTCAGCCGTGAAACGAAGGTGCTCGGGAATACTGCGGATTCAATCGATACGCTCCAAGGATGAAAATCTGCGCGTGTGTCGATGCAATGAACGTATCGCGCTGTGCGTGCGTTATGTGCAGACGATTGATCTGCGTCGACCGCTGAGCGATAAGACCGCTCGCCCATTCGCGCCGCAATCGGTTTGTCTTATTCGGCGCCTATAACCAAGCTGTCTTGATCGAAAAATAACTGGACGCGAGATAAGCGCCATCATGCGAGGCTTGTTGTTGCCACGCATCGGCATGGCGAATCGAGCCGCTTCGGCTGACCCGATTCGATCCGATTCGATCCTTTTCGCACGCGACTGGCGTGCGCGGCAATCGTTAGACGGTTGATGAACGGGGTGGGCATATGGGAGCCGAGCAGCGGCATGTGATCTATTTCTCGCGCGAACCGAACGACGCGTTGCGCGGGCATTTCGACGAATGCGGGTGGCGCGTCGATCTTGCGGAAAGCGCTCGCGACGTGCGGCGTGTCGTCCAGCACGGCGTGGCATCCGCCGGCCTGCTCGATTTCTCGCCGGGTTTCAGGCCCGCGGATCTGCGCGAACTCGAAGCGTGTCTGAGCATCCAGCACATCGGCTGGATCGCGGCGACCCGGCGTGGCCAGTTGCAGGACGCCACGTTGCGGCATCTCATTCGTGACTATTGCTTCGACTACGTGACGATGCCGTACGAGACGTCGCGCATCGTCGAGACCGTCGGCCATGCGCACGGCATGGTCGCGCTGACCGACACGGTGGCGTCCCCCGTCGGCGCCGGGCGCGCCGAAGGCGAGATGGTCGGCACCTGCGATGCGATGCTCGGGCTCTTCAGGACGATCCGGCGCGTCGCGACGACCGATGCACCGGTGTTCATCTCCGGCGAGTCGGGTACCGGCAAGGAGCTGACGGCCGTCGCGATTCACGAGCGTTCGGCGCGCGCACACGCACCGTTCGTCGCAATCAACTGCGGTGCGATTCCGTCGACGCTGCTGCAAGCCGAACTGTTCGGCTATGAGCGCGGCGCGTTTACGGGCGCGAACCAGCGCAAGATCGGCCGTGTCGAGGCTGCGAACGGCGGCACGCTGTTTCTCGACGAAATCGGCGACCTGCCGCTCGAGAGCCAGGCGAGCCTCTTGCGGTTCCTGCAGGAAGGCAAGATCGAGCGGCTCGGCGCGCATGTATCGGTGCAGGTCGACGTGCGCGTGATCTGCGCGACACATGTGGACATGGAAGCGGCGCTGCGCGAAGGGCGGTTCCGCGAGGATCTGTTCCACCGTCTGTGCGTGCTGAAGATCGAGGAGCCGCCGCTGCGCGCGCGCGGCAAGGATATCGAGGTGCTCGCACGCCACATGCTCGAGCGTTTCAAGGGCGATGCGCATCGCCGCCTGCGCGGCTTCTCTCCGGACGCGATCGCCGCGCTCTATGGCTATTCATGGCCGGGCAACGTGCGCGAGCTGATCAATCGCGTGCGCCGCGCGATCGTGATGTCGGAGGGCCGGATGATTACCGCGGCCGATCTCGAGCTCCATGAATTCGCGGTACTGGCGCCCGTATCGCTCACCGAGGCGAGGGAAGCGGCCGAACGGCAGGCGATCGAGCAGGCGCTGCTGCGTCATCGCGGCCGTTTCGCCGATGCGGCGCGCGAGCTCGGTGTGTCGCGTGTCACGCTCTACAGGCTGATGTGCGCACACGGAATGCGCGACCGCAGCGACCCGCTGGGCGGGTTTTCGGCGTCGTTGCCGGAGGTTCCGCATCACGCTTGCTAAAATTGGCGGGTGACGGCCGCCCTCGCGGCCGAAGGAACCCGCATGAAACAGTACCTCGACCTCGTTCGCACCATCCTCGACACCGGCACCTGGCAGGAAAACCGCACGGGCATCCGCACCATCAGCATGCCCGGCGCGATGCTGCGGTTCGACCTGCAGCAAGGCTTCCCGGCCGTGACGACCAAGAAGCTGGCGTTCAAGTCCGCGATCGGCGAGTTGGTCGGTTTCCTGCGCGCGTCGCGCAGCGCGGCCGATTTCCGTGCGCTCGGCTGCAAGGTCTGGGATGCGAACGCGAACGACAACGCGCAGTGGCTCGCGAACCCGTACCGCCAGGGCGTCGACGACCTGGGTGACGTGTACGGCGTGCAATGGCGCCAGTGGCCCGGCTACAAGGTGCTCGACGCGGGCGCCGACGCGCAGATCGCCGACGCGACGCGCCGCGGTTTCCGGGTCGTCACGCGTTTCGACGAGGACGGTGCGCCGAAGGTGCTGGTGTACAAGGCGATCGACCAGTTGCGCCAGTGTCTCGACACGATCATGGAGAACCCGGCGGACCGCCGCATTCTGTTTCATGCATGGAATCCGGCCGTGCTCGACCAGATCGCGCTGCCCGCGTGCCATCTGCTGTATCAGTTCCTGCCGAACGTCGCGAAGCGCGAGATTTCGCTGTGTCTGTATATCCGCAGCAATGACGTCGGGCTCGGCACGCCGTTCAACCTGACCGAAGGCGCCGCGCTGCTGTCGCTCGTCGGCCGGCTGACGGGCTACACGCCGCGCTGGTTCACGTATTTCATCGGTGACGCGCACATCTACGAGAACCAGCTCGACATGTTGCAGCAGCAACTCACGCGCGAGCCGTACGAAAGCCCGCGGCTCGAGATCGCCGAGCGCGTGCCGGACTACGCGAAGACGGGCGTGTATGCGCCCGAATGGCTCGAGCAGATCGAGCCGTCCGATTTCTCGCTCGTCGGCTACCGGCACCATGAGCCGCTGACCGCGCCGATGGCGGTCTGAGCAGCGGCGCCCGCTGGCTGCGCGGGTTGTACGACCCGCATCCGGCAGAGTGAAGAAGGCCCGACCGGCATACCTGCCGGTCGGGCCTTTCTGTTTCTTCGGGCGATCGTTACTGATGACGCCGCTCGTCGTGGCCGCCGGGCGGCGGATTGCTCGGGTGCGGCGCCTCGACGTGCGGCGTCGGTTGCGGCCGCGGTTCCATGTGCGGTGCGGGCATCGACGGTCGCGGTTCCATGCGAGGTGCGGGCATCGACGGCCGCGGCTCCATGCGCGGAGCCTGCGGTTGCGGTCGCGGCATTTCATGCGCCACGTGTGCGGGTGGGCGGTACTCGTTCACGCGCGGCGGTGCGACTTCGCGGTGCGGTGCCGGTTGCGCGAATTCGGGGCGCGGTTGCGGCGCCGGCGCAGTCCGCTCCGGACGCGGCTGCGCATGTTGGGCCGGCGTCGGGAAATCGGGGCGCGGACGCGGCTGCGGAATCTGCGCGGTCGTGTCGGGTCGCGGTTGCGGCGACGCACGCGGCGTTTCCTGCCGCCCGCCGGGTTGCGTTACGGGCGCGCCTTCCTGATGCGGGACCGGCGCTGCGCCGCGCACGGGCGGCAACGCATTCTGGCCCGCTGCGTGGAGCGCGGTCGGCGGCGTCGCGCGCTGACGCTCCATCGGTGTGTGCGGCTGCATCCAGGCAGGGGCGGGCGCCGCGGCTGCATGCGCGTTGTCGCGCGGGGCCGGCTCGTTGCCGGCCGTCGGCGGGTGCGGGACGCCATTTCCCGGACCCAATGCCTGATGCGGAGCCGGATTGCCCGGCGCCTGCGGCGTCGCGCCGTTGGCGAAGCGCGGCGCATTGGGGGCCTCGCCGTTCATCGGTCGCATGCCATTCTGCACGAGCGGCATCGGCGCGCCTGGCCGTGCCGCCTGTGTCGGGGCCGGCTGGCCTTCGTGCGGCGCGTGCGCCGGTTGCACGACGGGGCCGTGCGGATTCACGAGCTGCACGTTGCGCATCGCCCATGCGCCGGCTTTCGGATTGCCCGGCACGCGGACCGGGCGAGCCGTATAGTCGGCCGGTACGCTGGTCCTGGCGACAGGGGCGCCCGCGCCGGGCACGTGTCCGCCCTGCCGTGCGAGATGGGCGGCCGCCTGGTCGCGATACGCGGCCGGCACCGCCGGATTGCGCGTTGCGACGAACGTGTGCTGGCCGATCGCCGCCGGCGGCCGGTAGCTGGCCGCGCGCAATCCGCCGGTAAAGCTCTGGCGCACCGGCGCAATGCCGGGCGTGCCCGGCATCACGTGCGCGTTGCGCCATTGCTTCGGATCGACGTGTTGCGAGAAGTGCGCGACCGGCTGGCCGTGCACGAAGGCGGACGCCGGCACGGCCGTAATCGCGTGCGGTGCGCGGAAGTTCACGTACGTCTTGTTGATGTTCGTGATGTTGGTGATGTTCGTCACGTTCACGGTCTTGTTCACCGTGACGTTATTGACCACGATGTTCCGGTTCACGCGATCGTAGTAGTGCGGGCTCCAGCCGCCCCAGCCGGGATGCCACGGTTCGCCCGGGCCGAGTGCGAACCATGCGCAGCCGGCTGCGGCGACGCCGCCGACCGTCAGCGCGACGCTCCAGTCGGGACCGCCGCCGCCGCCCACGAATGCGACGAGCGCCGGCGCGTAGACGGGCGGCTGGCTGACCACCGTCGGGCCGGGCACCCACGCCCAGCTGTCGTCCACATAGGCCCAGCGGCCGTAGTGGTACGGCGCGAAGCCCCACGGCGCATCGTCGACCCACGTCCAGCCCCACGGTGCCTGCCAGATCCAGTGACCGTCGTGATACGGCGCCCAGTCGGCCGGTGTGTCGTTGGGCACCCAGACCGCACCGTAGTTCGGGGTCTCGCGCCACGTGCCGTTCGCGTCGAGATCCTGGTAGCCGGGAATATCGCGCGACACGTAGCGGGCCGATACCGAGCGCTGCTCGGCTGCATCGCGGCTGGCGGCCCACTGATCGAGCGCATCCGGGGCCGGCGCGGCCGATTGCTGCGCGACCTGCAGGTCGGTGCCGGTGAACACGACCTGCTGGCCGGGCGACAGCGGGTACTGCCCATTGCTGCCGTACACGGTCGCGCTGCCGCTGCGCACGGTCACCGTCGTGCTCGCGCCGTTCGGCGCGACATCGACGCGATAGTCGCCGGGGCCCGTGATGCCGAGCGCGAGATTGGGCGTATCGATTTCGTACGACCCGCCGGACGGCAGATCGCGCACGTGCGTCGATACGGTGCCGAGTCCGACCTTCAGTTGCGTCGTCGTGTCGTCGAGGTTCAGCACCGACAGGCTCGTCGATTCACCGAGCCGCACCGCGGTCGAGCCGATGTGCAGCTCCGAGCGCGCACCGGCGTCGTTCCACAGCTGGTCGCCCGTCGTCAGCGGCCGGTTCACGGCGGCGTACGACCACGTATCGGTGCCGGCCGGCTCCGTCGTCACGGCACCCGACATGTAGTTGAGCCGGGCGACGCGGCTTGGCGGATCACCGCCCGGCTGCCGGGCGGCGGTCGCATACGGTGCGGCCGGGGTCGCTTGCGCGAATGCGGGGGGCAGGGTCGCCAGCGCGGCGAACGCGAGCAGCGTGCAGCGTGCGGTTCGCTTGAGCGTGAACAGGGAAGCCATGATGAGCGTCTTCGTCGTGATCGCGGCGCGTCGATTCGTGCCGTCCAGTTCACAATATCCGCTCGGCCTGTTTCAGTGCTCGGTGTTTTGTAAGTCGGATGGCACGCGATGTAACAAAACCTGTCCATCGAGCGCCGTTGTTGCCCGGTCGCAATGCGCGTGTCAAGCGGACGTAAGCCCGGACGCAAGCCAGTCGTCGAAAAGCTGCTGTCCGGGCACGGTGACCCGCAGCACGCGCGGCCGTGCGGTGCGCTCGATCCAGCCGTGTGCGCAAAAGCTGTCGAGCAGTGCCGCGCCGAGCGCGCCGCCGAGATGCGCGCGGCGCTCGCTCCAGTCGAGGCAACCGCATGCGAAGCGGCGCCGGCGCGCGCGCTGCTGCGCGACGTCGATGCCCCAGCGTGCGAGTGCCTGCGTGCCGAGCTCGGTGGTCTCGATCGCGTCGCCGTCCGCACGCAGCCAGCCGCGCGCGGTGAGCCCGTCGAAGATGCGGACCGCGAGTTCGCCGGCCATGTGGTCGTAGCAGGTGCGGGCGTAACGCAGCTCGGCCGGCACCGTGCGCGACGGCGGCGGCACCGGGCGGTTCGGCGCGGCCGCGCGGGCCACGTTCGCGAGCGCCTCGAGCGATGCTGCGATGTCGGCCGATGCAAGCCGGTAGTAGCGGTGCCGGCCGCGCACGTCGAGCGCGAGCAGGCCGCCTTCGGTCAGGCGCGAGAGATGCGCGCTCGCCGCGGACGGCGACAGCCCCGCGATCATCGTCAGTTCGCCGGCCGGACGCGCGCTGCCGTCCATCAGCATCCACAGCATCGCGGCGCGCCCCGGATCGGCAATCAGTGCGCCGATCCGGCTCAGGCCGGGAAAGTGGTGGTCGTCTTGATCGGTCATCATCGTGTCTCGTCGGGCGGAATGACTGCAGTGTAGGCGTTGCGTACATTCGATGTTTCGCGTTCGGATGAAATGTCGGATGCGGCGGGGTGCGTACGGCCGCGGCCGGCGACCGCGCACGCGTAGAATGACCGGACGCGGCGGCAGTGGGCCGCCGGATGCGACACGATGCAACGATGAAGACGATTTTCTGCCTGTTGGCGGCTGCGCTCGTCTGCGCGGCCTGTGCGCAGGGCGGCGCGGGTGCCGCCGGCGAGCGGGGCGGCAGCCTCGAGATGTACGGGACGATCGATCAGGGAATCACGGTGCGCCGCTGACGGGGCGCCGAATCTCCGTGCCGATGCCGGTTCAACGCGTGGGTGGCCACCCGGCGGGAACTGCGACGTGTTGTCGCAGTGCAACGTATAATGCGCCGATTGCCGTACCCCGCCGCCTGGAGCTACCACGATGTCCCAACCGTCCCCCGTACCGGCCGCCCTCGACCGCACCGAAACCGTATTCCGCTTCCTCGCCGAGCCGTCGTCCGTGAACTTCGGCGGCAAGGTGCACGGCGGCGCACTGATGAAGTGGATCGACGAGGTCGCGTATGCGTGCGCGGCAGTCTGGTCGAGCCGCTACTGCGTGACGGTCAGCGTCGGCAACATCCGTTTCCAGCGTCCGATTCTCGTCGGTAACCTGGTTGAACTGAAGGCGCGCGTCGTCGCGACGGGCCGCACCAGCATGCACATCCATGTGTCCGTGCATGCCGGCGATCCGAAAGGCGGCGTGCTGCGCCAGACGACCGACTGCCTGGTCGTGTTCGTCGCGGTTGACGAGAACGGCAACCCAGTGCCGGTGCCGCCGTTCGTGCCCGAGACCGACGAGCAGAAGGTGCTGGCGAAATATGCGGCCGACGTGCGCGCCGCGCTCGACAAGATCGTCGAGATGAAGCCCGAGGAAGTGGCGAAGGGCACCGTCTGACGGTACCGGGCGCCGGGCGCCGGGCGCCGCGTTCGCGCCGCGCCCGTCCCGTCATCGCGTCAAACCTGCGATTAGCGTGACCCGATCATCTCTTCGGGGCGCACCCACGCATCGAATTCCGCCTCGGTCAGATAGCCGAGCGCAAGCGCGGCTGCCTTCAGCGTCGTGCCTTCCTTGTGCGCCTTCTTCGCGATCTGCGCGGCCTTGTCGTAGCCGATGTGCGGATTGAGCGCCGTCACGAGCATCAGCGATTCGTTCAGCAGCAGGTCGATGCGCGCACGGTTCGGCTCGATGCCCACCGCGCAGTGATCGTTGAAGCTCTGTGCACCGTCGGCGAGGAGCCGCACCGACTGCAGCACGTTGTGCGCGATCATCGGCCGGAACACGTTCAGCTCGAAGTTGCCGCTGGCGCCGCCGACGTTGACCGCGACGTCGTTGCCGAACACCTGGCAGCACAGCATCGTCACGGCTTCCGACTGCGTCGGGTTCACCTTGCCCGGCATGATCGAACTGCCCGGCTCGTTTTCCGGGATCGACAGTTCGCCGAGCCCGCAGCGCGGCCCGCTCGCGAGCCAGCGGACGTCGTTGGCGATCTTCATCAGGCCGGCGGCGACCGTCTTCAGCGCGCCGTGCGCGAACACCAGCGCGTCGGCGGCCGCCATCACCTCGAACTTGCTCGGTGCGGTCACGAACGGCAGCTTCGTCAGCCGGCCGATTTCGTCGGCGACGCGCACCGCGAACTCCGGATGCGCGTTCAGCCCGGTGCCGACCGCGGTGCCGCCGAGCGCGAGCTCGTACAGGTGCGGCAGCGCCGACTCGACGTGCCGGACGCCCTGGTCGAGTTGCGCGACATAGCCGGAGAATTCCTGCCCGAGCGTGAGCGGTGTCGCGTCCTGCAGGTGCGTGCGGCCGATCTTTACGATATCGGCGAAGGCCTTTGACTTCGCATCGAGCGTCGCGCGCAGCGTGCGCAGCGCGGGCAGCAGGTGGTTGACGATCGCGTAGGCCGCCGCGACGTGCATCGCGGTCGGGAACACGTCGTTCGACGACTGGCCGCGGTTCACGTCGTCGTTCGGGTGGACCTTGCGCGCTTCGCCGCGCTTGCCGCCGAGCAACTCGCTCGCCCGGTTCGCGATCACCTCGTTGAGGTTCATGTTGGTCTGCGTGCCGGAGCCCGTCTGCCACACCGCGAGCGGGAATTCGCGCGGATGCTTGCCCGCGATGATCTCGTCGGCCGTGTCGATGATTGCGCGGGCCTTGTCGTCGGCCAGCACGCCGAGCGACTGGTTCACGGCGGCCGCGGCGCGCTTGACGATCGCGAGCGCGTGGATCAGCTCGGGAGACTGCTTCTCCGTCGAGATCCGGAAATTCTGCAGCGAGCGCTCGGTCTGCGCGCCCCAGAGCCGGTCGGCCGGCACGGCGATCTCGCCGAACGTGTCGCGTTCCATCCGAACTGCTTCGTTCATGATGCACTCCTCTTGGGAAGGGGAAAGGCCGCGCGTCGCGCGGCGTCTGGCGTATCGTGAGGCAGTCGCGCCGCTGGCGCGGCGTCGTGGGTCTTCAACCGACAAGCATAGCGCCGGCCGCGATTTTGCGTCGTGTCGCGCTCAGCGCGTCGATGCGATGAGCGACGATGTCTTCAGGTGAAAGCGCCACGCCATCAGCACGGCGACGCTCGCGAGGCCGGCCGCGAGCCCCCACCACAGGCCGCGTGCGCCGAGGCCCGCGTGGAACGCCAGCCAGTAGCCGGTCGGGAAGCCGATGCCCCAGTAGCCGAGGGTCGCCGCGAGCATCGGGATGCGTGTATCCCGCAGCCCGCGTAGCGCACCCGACCCGACAGTCTGCATTCCGTCCACGACCTGGAACACCGCGGCGATGCCGAGCAGCGACGCCGCAAGCGACACCGTCGCCGCGTTGGCCGGGTCGTCGAGGTGCAGGTACAGGCCGACGATCGCATGCGGCGCGACGATCAGCACGAGCCCCGACAGCGACATGAACGCGATGCCGAGGCCGAGTGCGACGAAGCCCGCGTGCCGCGCGGCGACCGGTTCGCCGGCGCCGACCCAGTAGCCAACCCGCACGTTGGCCGCCTGACCGATCGCGAGCGGCACCATGAACGCCACCGATGCGACGTTCAGCGCGATCTGGTGCGCGGCAAGCGACGTCGCGCCGAGCACGCCGATGGTCAGGCCCGTGGCGAGAAAGAGCGTCGATTCGACTCCGTACGTGATCGCCACCGGCCAGCCGATGCCGATCAGCTCGCCCATCACGGGCAGCTTCGGGCGGGCGGCGGTCACGAAATGGCGGAACCGCTGGCGGCCGTGCAGCAGCCAGATCAGCGCGAGCGCGGTGAGCCAGATCGTGATGGTCGTCGCGACCGCGGAGCCGAGGAAGCCGAGCCGCGGCAAGCCGAATGCGCCGTGGATCAGCCCGTAGTTCAGCACGCCGTTGACCCCGACGCCGCCGATCGATACCCACAGCAGCCGCCGCGCGGCCCCGATCGCGGGCAGGAACGCGCGCATCAGCCCGACGCCGATCAGGCTGCCGAGCGCCGCGAAGCGCAGGATGCCGGTGTATTCGCCGACGTGATGCGCGAGCATCGGCGGCTCGTGGAACATCAGCAGGATCGGTTCGGACAGCGACAGCGCGATGATCGCCGGAATCGCGAGCAGCACGGACAGCACGAAGCCCGTCCAATAGATATGGGGCACGCGATCCTCGGCCTGTGCGCCGCGCGCATGCGCGACGCTCACGCTCACCGACGACAGCACGCCCTGCAGCACGGTCACGATGACGAAGAAGAAGTTCGCGCCGAGGCCGCCCGCCGCGAGCGAATCGGGGCCGAGCGAGCCGAGCAATACCGTATCGGTGACGCTCATCGCCATCTGCGAGAGCTGCGCGATCGCGAGCGGCGCGGCGAGGCGTGCGGTATCGGCGGCATGACTGGACAGGGACGGCGGCGCGGCGGCCGTCCGCGTAAGACCGGAATGCGACATGGAATGAGCGCTCGCGCGGGTGCGTGCCCGCGCCGTCTGTATTTATTTTGAGAGACAGCCAGCTTACGGCCTTATTCGAACGGTGTCGAACGCGCGCGCCGATGGCCATGTCACGGCAAGGGGGAACCGCTATGCGTCGTGCACGGCGATCCGCGTATCGCCGAACAGCACGACCTGGCCCGCGCGGATCTTGCAGGTCTTGCGCAGCTCGACCACGCCGTCGACTTTCACCGCGCCGGACGCGACGAACATCTTCGCGGTGCCGCCGCTATCGGCGAGGCCGGTGATCTTGAGAAGGTTGTGCAGCTCGACGTATTCGCCGGTCAGCGTGAAATCCAGATTGGGCATGACGAAGGAAGCGCGCGATGCGCGGGAGGAATCGCCCCGCATCATACGGCACCGCGGCCCGGCACGCGAGCGCGGACGTTCGTGCAGGCGCGCGCACCGCAGTTGTTAAGGACTGTGAGCGATTCGTCAGCAAATGAAACGGTGGGTAACAGTCTGACAGATTCGAGAACCGGGCGTGCGTCCCGCGGGTCTTCTGTCGTACCTGCTGCGTGTTGCGGCAGGGGACGCGACGGAGCGTATCGATGCGCTCCGCGCCCACAACTTCTTGAGGAGGATTGTCATGTCCAAGATTCGTACGATGCTGATCGGTGCCGCGCTGACGGCGTTCGCCACTTCGGCCGCATTTGCGCAGACGGGCGTCGCGACACAGGGCGCCGCGGGCGCCGGCGTGCAGACGCAGGCGCCGGCAGCAGGGGCAGGCGCCGGCGCGGGTATGCAGGGCGGAGCCGGCGCCAACGTGTCGGGCAATGCGGTCGGCGGCGCAACCGATGCAGTCGGTGCGGCAGCCGACGGCGCGAAGGATACGGCGGCGTCGTCGGTCCACTCGACCAAGAAGCACGCGAAGCATGCGATGAAGTCGGCCAAGCATCATGCCGGCTCGGCGAAGGCGAAGGTGGGCGACGAAGCGACCGAAGGCGGCGCGTCGGTCGGCGTGCAGGGCGGTGCATCGGCCTCGGGCGCCACGCAGTAAGCGGTGCCAGACCGTCGCACGACGCCCGGCCCGGACGGCGCGTCGTGACGGCGATCGACCGGCGGCCCGGTTCGCTTCGCGCGAACCGGGCCGTTCTTCATGCGCGGGGCCGGACCGTCATGGCCGGCGCTGTTCCGGCGCCGGCCGTGCGGCGGACGGCGTGAACACGCTGCGCAGCCACGCGGCGAGCCGCGTGAACACGTCGTACGGTTCGTCGACGAAGATTTCGGGTTTCAGCAGCCACAGGTACTCCATGATCTGCTGCGCTTCCTGTTTCTGGAACGAACCGTGCGAGAGCCCGAGCCGCAGCAGGCCGCGCAGTTCGCCGAGCTTGTCGCGCGCGGCGCTGCCGACGCTCATCTCGCATGCGAGCTTCGCCTCGTAGATGCGCTGGCGCAGCGATTCCGCGAGCCGCCACGCGGGCGTCTGCATCATTTCCTCGAGTGCCTGGATGTCGTGCACCGCGCTCTTGATCTGCGCGGCGAGCGGATCGACGAGCGACGGATCGCCTTGCGCTTCGGTGACGATCGCCTTGGCCCAGTCGCGGCACGCCTTCGCGAGCTCGTCAGGCGTCCATTCCGAGCGCGACGCGAAGCCGAAGCCGAATTCGCCGGCCTGCCGCATCAGGATCGCGACGACGTCCGGGAATTCCTTGTCGAGCGTGCGTTTCGCCCACGCGTACTGGCCACCCTCGAGCATCCGCTGCACGGCATGCTCGGTCAGCGGCACCATGTTGTCGAGTAGCTTGGCACGCAGGAAGTCCTCGAACGACGGCGTCACGAACTGCGGGTCGAGTTTCAGCGACACGCGCACGAACGCGTCGTAGTCCTTGCGCAGGGACGCAAGTGTGTCGTCCTTGAGGGAAAGGGTGATCTGGCCCATGAATCGTCTCGATGGCGGCCCGCGCGTGCCGGCGTCCGACGCTGTGCACCCGTATGGGCGCAGCGTCGACGGACCGGTTCGCGCCGAGGCCGATGGCGGATCTTCATCCCCTATATCGGCGCGCAGGACGGAAACTTGAGCGCGGCCGGCGACGTCCGCTCAGGCCGGCAGCCAGTGCGGCATCACGATCCCTTGCCAGAAGAAGAACACTGCGAGCCCGAGCGCGATCGTCACGAGCGGCCGGCGCGTCGTCGCCGACACGAGCACGGCCGCGAGCGCGCCGACCAGCTGCGGATTGCGCCAGGTCAGCTCGGCCGTGCCGCCGTGCGGCGAAACCGTCATCGGCACGATGATCGCGGTCAGCACGGTGACGGGCACGAAGCCGAGTGCCGTCCGCACGAGCGGCGGGAAGGTCAGCCGCTCGCCGAACAGGAACAGCGTCGTCCGGATCGCATAGGTGATCGCGGCCATCCCGAGGATCAGCAGTGCGTAGCTCACGATGCGGCCTCCGTGCGTGAGCCGGTGCGCGAGCGCTCGTGCATCAGCGTGAGCGCGACGCCGACCGCGACGCCGGCGGCGACCGCGCCCAGCAACCCGAGCTTGTACGGCCAGCCCTGCCAGAAGTACGCGAGCGTGCCGGCAGTTGCGGCGGCCGCGAAATAGCGCAGCGTGCCGAGCTGCGGGACGACGATCGCGATGAAGGTCGCCGCCATCGCGAAATCGAGGCCGAGCGACTGGAGGCCCGGGAAGGCCGCGCCGAAGCCGATGCCCGCGAGCGTCCAGACCTGCCAGTTCAAGTACATCGCGAGGCCCGAACCGAAGAAGTAGTGGGGGCCGATCGCACCGGGCGGAAAGTGCCGGTAGTGCGCGTAGGCGACCGCGAACACCTCGTCGGTCATCAGCGCGCCGAGCGTTGCGCGCCAGCGCAGCGGCAGGTGCGCGACATACGGCGCGAGCGTCGCGCTGTACAGCAGGTGGCGCAGGTTCACGATCAGCGTCGTCGCGAGCACGACGACGAAGCTCGCGCTGCCGGCGATCAGGCCGAGCGCGATGAATTGCGCGGAGCCCGCGAACACCGCGAGCGACATTAGCGCGCCGTGCCATGCGGTCAGCGGCCCGCCGCCGACGAGCGTGCCGAAGATCACGCCGAACGGCGCCGCGCCGATCATCATCGGGATCGTGTCGCGTGCGCCGTCGAGCCATTCATTGAACGGACGGCGGGGCAGGGACGAGGGGATGGGTGTCGAGTTCAAAGGGCGCTTCTCCATGGAATGGAGGATAGCGGGCCGATCTCGTGGCGGCTTGTATGTTCTTGCGCCCGCGGGCGCCGGCTGCCGCGGGCGGGTGATGCGGGGTGAGGAGCGTGCGCGTCAGCGCGCCTGCCAGCGTCCAGGCGGCACGCCGAACATCCGTTTGAAATGCCGTGTGAAGTGGCTCTGGTCGACGAAGCCGCTGGCCGCGGCGACATCGGCAATCGACGCGCCCGCGCGCAACGGCGCAAGCGCACGCTGCAGTCGCAGCTGGTTGCGCCACGCATGCGGCGGCATCCCGGTCGTGCGGGTGAACAGGCGTGCTGCGTGAAACGGCGACAGGCCGGCGGCCTGAGCGACGTCGTCCAGCGTGACCGTACATGTGAGATCGGCGGCAAGCCGTTCGCGCATCGCATCGACGCGCGGCTCGTCGGCCGCGAGCGCTGCGGGCCGCAGCCGCGCGTCGGCATGGCGCGCGATGAGTGTCGACAGCGCATCGAGCATCGCCGTTTCGGCGGCGAGCGGATCGTAGATGCGCGGGGCTCCGGCCGCCGGTACGTCGTCGGCCGGCTGGCCAGACAGGTGACCAGCCGGTATGCGTTCGCTGCCGGCCTCCATCATCCGGTGGGCCAGCGCGAGCCGTGTCGCGAGATCGGTGTCTCGGATCACGTCGGACGGGAACCACGGCGCATCCTGCGGTCGCCCGGCGATCGCGGTGGCGAGTGCGCGAATGTAGTCGACCGGCACGTAGCTCACGCGATAGCACCAGCCTTCGTCGGTCGCGCGCGAGCCCGTATGCACTTCGCCGGGATTGATCACGGGCACGGTACCCGTTTCGGCGACATGGCCGCTGCCGCGACAGGTGTAGCGCTCCGCCCCCTCGAGGATCACGGGAATCGTGTATGCGTCGTGCCAGTGCGGCGCGAACGTATGGTCGCGATAGGTGGCCGTGAGCAGATCCGCATCCGGCAGCAGCGGTGTGCGCCAGTAGCGTGCGGAGTCGGGAAGACGGGTGGCGGACATGGTCGGACGCTAAGCGGTCGAATCGACAGTGTAGCGCTCGCGCGCCCGGCAGGCGCGGGCTTACTTGACCGGAATCGTCGTGCCAGCCGGCATCGGCACCGCGGTGACGGCGTTCTTCGGGCTGCCGCTGACGATGCGGTCGCTGTAGGTCAGGTAGACGAGCGTGTTGCGCTTCTTGTCGACCACGCGCACGACGTGCAGCGTCTTGAAGATGAACGACATCCGCTCGCTGAACACGTCGGTCTGCTGCTTGAGCGGCTCCTTGAAGCTGAGCGGACCGACTTGCCGGCACGCGATCGACGCTTCGCTCGGATCCTCGGCGACGCCGAGCGTGCCCTTGATCCCGCCAGTGCGCGCCCGCGACACATAGCAGGTGACGCCCGTCACGAGCGGATCGTCGTACGCTTCGACGACCACGCGGTCGGAGCCCGTCACGCGGAAATGGGTGTTGACGCTGCCGACTTCCTCCGCGTGCGCGAGTGGTGCGACGGCAAAGGTGGAGAGCAGCAGGGCGAACGGCGCGGCGGAAAGGAGGCGATGCTTCATCGACGGAACCGGATGCGAATGCGGGACAGAGACTCTAGCATGCGTGGCGGTGGCCGACAGGCGCCGGAAAAACAAAAGGCCCGTCGAATGACGGGCCTTTCGCTGTTTGGCTCCCCGACCTGGGCTCGAACCAGGGACCTACGGATTAACAGTCCGGCGCTCTACCGACTGAGCTATCGGGGAACAAACAACAACAGCAGAGAAACGAGATTGTATGGAGTGTTCGCTAACCTGTCAATACTTTTGAGCGGCGGTGCACAAAATATTTTTGCGGTGCCGCTGCGCGATCAGCGCTCGAGCAGGTGCAGCTTTTCCTGCACGTCCTTCCACTCGTCCGCGTCGGCCGGTGCCGGCTTGGTCTTCGTGATCGACGGCCAGTTCTTCGCCAGTTCGGCGTTCAGCTCGGTGAACTGCTGCTGGTCGCCCGGAACGTCTTCTTCGGCATAGATCGCATTGGTCGGGCACTCGGCGACGCACACGGCGCAGTCGATGCACTCGTCCGGATCGATGGCGAGAAAGTTGGGACCTTCACGGAAGCAATCCACCGGGCACACATCCACGCAATCCGTGTATTTGCACTTGATGCAGCCTTCGGTCACAACGTGAGTCATTAAAGCGCTCCTGCTTGGCGGTATATATGGGGTGGCGTTTGCGCCAAAAGCGGCATTGTAACTGAAGCGCAAAACCCGCATGGCATGGTCGGCTATCCGGCTTATATCGTTTCGTGATTAGTTTATGGGGCCGACGGCGGATGCCGCGCATGCGGCGCTGCCGGCACGGCCCGGGCAGGGGAGGTTTCACGATGGTCGGGCCCGCATTCGGGTAACATGGCCAACAGACCGGGCGGCGCGCGGTGCGCCGGGGCCCTGTCACGATATTGGCGGTGCCGTAATCATGATCATCACTTCGCTGCTCGACACGGATCTCTACAAGTTCACGATGATGCAGGTCGTCCTGCATCACTTTCCTGCCGCAAACGTCGAGTACCGATTCCGGTGCCGCACGCCGGGCGTCGATCTCGTGCCGTACATCGACGAGATTCGCGACGAGGTGCGCGGCCTGTGTTCGCTGCGCTTCACCGACATCGAACTCGACTACCTGCGGCGCATGCGCTTCATCAAGAGCGATTTCGTCGACTTCCTCGCGCTGTTCCACCTGAACGAGAAGTACATCTCGATCACCCCTTCGCCGAAGGGCAACGGCGAGATCGACATCGTGATCGAGGGACCGTGGCTGCACACGATCCTGTTCGAGATCCCGGTGCTCGCGATCGTCAATGAAGTCTATTTCCGCAACACGCAGCGCGAGCCCGACTATCGCGAAGGCCGCGTGCGGCTGCGCGAGAAGATCAAGCTGCTCGGCGCGAAGCCCGAGTTCGCCGACTGCAAGATCGCCGACTACGGCACGCGCCGGCGCTTCTCGAAGGTGTGGCACGAGGAGGTCGCGTTGACGCTGCGCGACGGGCTCGGGCCGCAGTTCGCGGGCACGAGCAACGTGTTCTACGCGATGAAGCACGACCTGACGCCGCTCGGCACGATGGCACACGAATACCTGCAGGCCTGCCAGGCGCTCGGCCCGCGGCTGCGCGATTCGCAGACCTACGGTTTCGAGATGTGGGCGAAGGAGTATCGCGGCGACCTCGGGATCGCGCTGTCGGACGTCTACGGGATGGATGCGTTCCTGAACGACTTCGACATGTACTTCTGCAAGCTGTTCGACGGCGCGCGCCATGATTCGGGCGATCCGTTCGAGTGGGGCGAGCGCATGCTGCGCCACTACGAGGCGAACCGCTGCGATCCGCGCACCAAGGTGCTCGTGTTCTCGGATGCGCTCGACATCCCGAAGGTCATGCAGTTGTACGAACGGTTTCGAAACCGCTGCAAGCTTGCGTTCGGCGTCGGTACCAACCTCACGAACGACCTCGGCTACGTGCCGCTGCAGATCGTGATCAAGATGGTTCGCTGCAACGGACAGCCGGTTGCGAAGCTGTCGGATTCGCCAGGCAAGAGCATGTGCGACGACAGGGCGTATCTCGCATACCTGCGCCAGGTGTTCGGCATCGCGCAGCCGGTCGACGACGACGCGGCGCAGTAGGCGTCGGCCGTCCGGCCAGGTGCGTCGCGGCGAGGGCGGCCGGTATAATCCGACGGTATCGCACGCCAACGTCACGAGGACCGTTCATGGACACTTCCGCTGCCCGTCGCCAGATCCTCGCACGCATTCGCGCGGCGCAAGGGCGCGCGCCCGAACCCGATGCGGCGGAGCGCGACGAAGTCGCCGACTATCTCGGCCGCCATCCCGAGGGGCCGCGCCCGCCGATGCCGGCCGACCTCGTCGCCGCGTTCGTCGATGAAGCGGCACGTCTGTCGACGACGGTCGACGAAGTCGCGACGCTGGCCGACGCGCCCGCTGCTGCTGCCCGCTATCTTTCCGCTCACGGCCTGCCGATGCAGGCCGTCGCATGGCGCACGCTGGCCGAGCTCGACTGGGTCGGCGCAGGCCTGTCGGTCGAATGCCGCAAGCCGCGCGACGGCGATCTCGTCGGCCTGACCGGCTGCTTCTGCGCGACCGCCGAAACGGGTTCGCTGGTGCTGCTGTCCGGCCCCGACACCTATGCATCGGCCGGGCTGCTGCCGGAGACTCACATCGCGATCGTGCCGGCCTCGCGGATCGTCGCGGGCCATGAAGACGCATTCGCGCTGATTCGCGCGGAGCGCGGCGAATTGCCGCGCGCGGTCAATTTCGTGTCGGGCCCGTCGCGCACGGGCGATATCGAGCAGACCATCGTGCTGGGCGCACACGGCCCGTACCGCGTTCATGCGATCGTCGTGCGGGGCGCATGACGCGCGCCGGCTTCATCCTCACTCGACTCACTCGCACAAGGAAGTGCTGCATGAAACGACATGCCGCCTGGGCGGGCATGGCGTCGGGAGCCGCGCTTGGCGCCGTTCCCGCACTCGCATCGGCCGCCACGCTCGACGGTGCCACGCTGTCCGCACTCTGGGGCATCCCGTTCGCCGGGATCCTGCTGTCCATCGCGGTGTTCCCGCTCGTCGCCCCGGTGTTCTGGCATCACCACTTCGGCAAGATCGCCGCGGCGTGGGCGATCGCGTTCCTGGTTCCGTTCGCGCTCGCGTTCGGCGCGGGCACGGCGTTCGGCACGCTCGTGCACGCGTTGCTCGAGGAGTACATCCCGTTCATCGTGCTGTTGACCGCGCTCTATACGGTCGCCGGCGGCATTTGCGTGAACGGCAACCTTCACGGCACGCCGAAGCTGAACACGGCGATCCTTGCGCTCGGCACGCTGCTCGCGAGCGTGATGGGCACGACGGGCGCCGCGATGCTGCTGATCCGGCCGCTGCTGCGCGCGAACGACAACCGCAAGCATGTCGTGCACGTCGTGATCTTCTTCATCTTCCTCGTCGCGAACGCGGGCGGCTCGCTGTCGCCGCTCGGCGATCCGCCGCTGTTCCTCGGCTTCCTGAACGGCGTGAGCTTCTTCTGGACGACCACGCATCTCGCGCTGCCGATGCTGTTCATCTGCGCGGTGCTGCTGATGCTGTTCTTCGTGCTCGACACGTATTTCTACCGGAAGGGCGGCGAGGAGCGGCCGGCCGCGCTCGACCCGACACCCGACGATGCCGCGTTGTCGATCGACGGCAAGGTCAACTTCGTGCTGCTCGCGGCCGTGATCGGCCTCGTGCTGATGAGCGGCATCTGGAAGCCGGGCATCACGTTCGACGTATGGGGCACGCACGTCGCGCTGCAGAATCTCGTGCGCGACGTCGCGCTCGTCGTCGTGGCACTCGCGTCGCTCGCGCTGACGCCGCGCTCGGCGCGCGAAGGCAATGCGTTCAACTGGGCGCCGATCGAGGAGGTCGCGAAGCTGTTCGCCGGGATCTTCGTGACGATCGCGCCGGTGATCGTGATCCTGCGCGCGGGTGCGGACGGCGCGTTCGCGCAGATCGTCCATCTCGTCACGGGGCCCGACGGCAAGCCGATCGACGCGATGTACTTCTGGGCGACCGGTCTGCTGTCGTCGTTCCTCGACAACGCGCCGACCTACCTCGTGTTCTTCAACCTCGCAGGCGGCGACGCGCAATCGCTGATGACGACGGGCGCGACGACGCTCGCCGCGATTTCGGCGGGTGCGGTGTTCATGGGCGCGAACAGCTATATCGGCAATGCGCCGAACTTCATGGTGAAGGCGATCGCGGAGTCGCGCGGCGTGAAGATGCCGAGCTTCTTCGCGTATCTCGGCTGGGCGTTCGTGATACTGGTGCCGGTATTCCTGCTGACGTCGTGGATCTTCTTCACGGCGTAGGCTGACGATTTTCAACCAAGCGTGGACGGTTCCGGCGGCGCACGACGCGTCGCGTTCCGGCCGCGGCATGCGGAGATGGCGATGCAGAAGATCCTGGTCGCACGTCCGATTTTTCCGGACGTGATCGAACGGCTCGAGCAGTATTTCGAAGTCGACTGGAACAACGGCGACGCGCTCGCCCCCGATGCGCTCGCCGCGCGTCTCGCCGACAAGGACGGCGCGCTGACGGCGGGCGACCCGGTCGGCGCGGCCGAGCTGGCGGCAGCACCGCGCCTGCGCGTCGTATCGAACATGGCGGTCGGCTACAACAACTTCGACATGGCCGCGTTCAACGCGGCGAACGTGCTCGGCACCAACACGCCCGACGTACTGAACGAGTCGACCGCGGATTTCGGCTGGGCGCTGATGATGGCCGCCGCGCGCCGGATCGCAGAATCCGAGCACTGGCTGCGCGCGGGGCACTGGCAGAAGTGGACGTACGACGGATTCCTCGGCAGCGACATTTACGGTTCGACGCTCGGCGTCATCGGAATGGGGCGCATCGGCCAGGCACTCGCACGCCGCGCGCGCGGCTTCGGGATGCAGGTGATCTATCACAACCGGTCGCGGGTCGCGCCCGAGATCGAGGCCGAGTTGAGTGCCGAGTACGTGGCGAAGGATGTGCTGCTGGCGCGCGCCGATCACGTCGTGCTCGTGCTGCCGTACACGAAGGAGAACCATCACACGATCGGCGCGACCGAGCTCGCGAAGATGAAGCCGACTGCGACGCTGACCAACATCGCGCGTGGCGGCATCGTCGACGACGCGGCGCTGGCCGCCGCGCTGCGCAGCGGGACGATCGCCGCGGCCGGCCTCGACGTGTACGAAGGCGAGCCGAGCGTCCATCCGGCACTGCTCGAGGTGCCGAATGTCGTGCTGACACCGCACATCGCGAGTGCGACCGAGAAGACGCGCCGTGCGATGGCGAACCTCGCAGCCGACAACCTGATCGCCGCACTGGGCGTCGGGCCGCGCGCGGGGCAGCCGCCGAACCCGATCAACCCTGACGTGATCGGGAAGCCGCGCGCATGACGACGATGGTGTTGCTGGCGGCGGTCGTCGTGCTGGCCGTCGCGCTCGCGTTGGCGATCGTCGCGATCGTGCGCGGCGGCGGCCGCCACGACGATGCGGCCGTGCTCGGCGACCAGATCGAGGACGCTGCTCACGCGCAGGCGCTCGCGGTCGAGCGGCTCGAACGCGAGTTGCGCGGTGAGATCGTCGAGAACGCGCGCGGCTCGCGCACCGAGCTGGCCGGCAGTTTCTCGCAGCTTCAGCAGACGCTCGCGACGCAGCTGACGAGCATCGCGACCGTGCAGAACAACCAGATCGAAGGTTTCGCGCAACAGCTCGGCAAGCTCGTCGCCGGCAACGCGCAGCAGTTCGACGCGATGCGCGAGAGCGTGCAGCGCCAGGCGCAGCAGGCGCGTGAAGAGCAGACGGTCGCACTGCGGCTGTTCGGCGACACGCTGAACCGACAGCTCACGCAACTGACCGAGGCCAACGATCGCCGGATCGGCGAAGTGCGTGCGACGCTCGAGCAGCGGCTGAAGGAAATCGAGACGAACAACGCGGCGAAGCTCGAGGAGATGCGCCGCACCGTCGACGAGAAGCTGCATGCGACGCTCGAACAGCGGCTCGGCGAATCGTTCAAGCTCGTGTCGGACCGGCTCGAGCAGGTGCATCGCGGGCTCGGCGAGATGCAGACGCTCGCGGCCGGCGTCGGCGACCTGAAGAAGGTGCTGACCAACGTGAAGACGCGCGGCACTTGGGGCGAGGTGCAGCTAGAGGCCTTGCTCGAGCAGATGCTCACGCCCGACCAGTACGCGAAGAACGTCGCGACGGTGCCGAAGAGCAGCGAACGCGTCGAGTTCGCAATCCGGCTGCCGGGGCGCGACGCCGGCACGCGTGACGCACCGCCGGTGTGGCTGCCGATCGACGCGAAATTTCCGCGCGAGGACTACGAGCGGCTGATCGATGCGCAGGAACGTGCCGATTCGGTGGCGGTGGAGGACGCGGCCCGTGCGCTCGAAACGCGCGTGCGGATGGAAGCGAGGACGATCGCCGAGAAGTACGTTGCACCGCCGCATACGACCGATTTCGCGCTGCTGTTCCTGCCGACCGAGGGGCTCTATGCGGAGATCCTGCGTCGTCCGGGGCTGACCGACCTGCTGCAGCGCGACTATCGCGTGACGGTGGCAGGGCCGACGACCTTGACCGCATTGCTGAACAGCTTGCAGATGGGCTTCCGCACGCTTGCGATCGAGCAGCGCTCGAGCGAAGTGTGGCAGGTGCTCGGTGCGGTGAAGACCGAATTCGGCAAGTTTGGCGATGTGCTCGCGCGCACGAAGGCGCAACTCGAAACGGTCACGCGCTCGATCGAGGCAGCCGAGCAGCGCACCCGCGTGATGAACCGCAAGCTGAAGCAGGTCGAGGCGTTGCCGGGCGATACGGCGGCCGGGTTGCTGGGCGCGGAAGCCGCGGACGGCGCCGATGCGGACGATGCATGACGCATGGCGTGTGCAGCCGCAACCGGCTGGAACGAAGAACGGGCGCCGCGGCGCCCGTTTTTTCGAAGCGGCGACCGGTGTGGCCGGCCCGCGTTCAGCGTGCGGCGAGCGCGTCCAGCGCGTCGCCGGTGACGCGCACGATTCGCCAGTCCGGCAGCACGGTCGCGCCCATCTTCTCGTAGAAATCGATTGCCGGCTGGTTCCAGTCGAGCACCGACCATTCGAAGCGCCCGCAGCGGCGTTCGACGGCGAGTGCCGCGAGGTGCTGCAGCATCGCGGTGCCGAGCCCCGTGCCGCGCTGCGACGGCTGCACGTACAGATCCTCGAGATACAGGCCGCGACGGCCGAGGAACGTCGAATAGTTGTGGAAGAACAGCGCATACGCGACGATCGCGCCGTCGCGCTCGGCCACGAGCGCTTCGGCGGCGGGGCGTTCGCCGAACAGTGCGTCGGCCAGATCGGCTTCGCTCGCGACGAACAGGTGCGTGAGTTTCTCGAACTCGGCCAGCTCGCGCATCAGTGCGAGGATCGCGCCGACGTCGTGCGCTTCGGCCGCACGGATCAGCGGCGTGCCGCTCACGCTTCCTCCGGCGGATCGGACAGCACGATCTCGATGCCGCCGAAGCGTGACGCGACCCAGTTGTACGCGTGGCAGGCGATCCACAGCAGCACGAAACCGAGGATCGCGTTCAGCAGCAGCGCGCTCAGGATCGTGCTCAGTTCGACCATCCCGTAGCGGATGTACGCGACCAGGATGCCGAGCAGCACGATCGGCACGCTGAACGTCAGGTAGACGAGGATCAGCGCCTTCGCGGTCTGCCCCGCGGCGATCGACGAGATTTGTTTCTTCATGTGCGGATTGCCCCCGTAGAGATATACCGATTGGAATTCAGATCAGGCCGTCGAGCGGCAGGATGTCGACCGGGGCGCCCGCGTCGACTGCCGCGGAATCGTGGCCCAGGACGATGAAACAGTTGGCGGCCGCGAGACCGCTCAGCGATGCGGAACTCTGCGAACCTGCCGGCGCGACATGCCACTGGCCGTCGGCGGCGCGCGTCGCGACGGCGCGCAGGTATTCGGTGCGCCCCGGACGCTTTTTCAGGGTCTGTGTGCTGAGCGCCGTGTACGTCGCCGGCGGCGGCGTGTGCGCGCCGGCCAGTGTCAGGAGCGCGGGGCGCACGATCGCGTAGAACGTCACGGCGGACGCGACCGGATTGCCGGGCAGCCCGAAGAACAGCACTTGGCCGGCATCGTCGCCCGCGCGCGCGAGCGTGCCGCATGCGAGCGGCCGGCCCGGCCGCAGTGCGAGGCTTGCGAAGGTCACGTCGCCGAGCCGTGCCATCACGTCGCGCGTGAAATCGGCTTCGCCGACCGACACGCCGCCCGACGTGATCACTGCGTCGGCCCGTGCGGCGGCGGCATCGCGCAGCGCGCGTTCGAGCGCGGCCGGATCGTCGCGGACGATCCCCAGATCGAGCGCGTCGATATGCAGCCTTTCGAGCATCGCGATCAGCATTCCGCGATTGCTGTCGTACAGCGTGCCGCGGCCGAGCGGCTCGCCGGGCTCGCGCAGTTCGTCGCCGGTCGAGAACACGGCGACGCGCACGCGGCGGCGCACCGTGATTTCGCGCAACCCGAACGATGCGAGCAGGCCGAGATCGGACGGGCGCAGGATGCGGCCGGAGGCGAGCGCGCACGCGCCGCGCGCGAGATCCTCGCCGGCCCGGCGGCAGTTCGCGCCGCGCGCGACGTCGTGCGCGGCGAAGCGGATGATGTCGCCGTCGACGCGCACGTGCTCCTGCGGAATGACCGTGTCACATCCAGCCGGCATCGGCGCGCCGGTCATGATGCGGATGCACGCGCCGGGCACCACCGTGCCATCGAATGGATGGCCGGCGAACGCCGCGCCGGCGACCGTCAGCGTGATGTCGGCGGCCGATGCAGGTGCGCCAGCGCTGCCGTCGAACGCGTAGCCGTCCATCGCCGAATTGTCGTACGCGGGAATGTCGAACGGCGCGTTCACGTCGGCTGCGAGCACGCGGTCGAGCGCGTCATGCAGCGGCACCGTGTCGTACCCGTCGACCGGCACCGCGAACCGGCACGCGAGCGCTTGCGCATCGGCGAGCGACAGCGGGGCATCGGAATCGGGGGCGGTTCGGGAAGCGGGTGAGGATTGGGTGATCATCAGTCGGACTGCGCCGCAAGGCGTATCGGGTTCGTGGCCGGCGGCGCGCGGAGGGCGCCTGAGCGCGGAGGCGCATGCGGCGGGCGGGAACGGATGCCGGTGCCGTCAGCGGCGGGCAAGCGCGGCGAGTTCCTGCCAGGAGTTGGCATTGTAAAACGCACGCTCGTCGCGAAACTCGACTTCGACCGTCTTGTGGCGTGCGTACCACGCACGGACCTTGCGCTCGCCGGTCGCGAGTCCTGCGGCGAGATCGTCGGCGAGCGATGTGCGCAGCAGCGCGAAGGTTGGCTGCGGCGAACGCGCGTGCTGCGTGTCGACGGTAACTGCCATCGCGATGTCGGCCTGCTGCGCGTCAAGCGCCGCGTGCAGCCGCGCGACGAGATCGGCCGGCAAATAGGGCGTATCGCACGGCGAGCACGCGACGAGCGGTGCGCGCGCTGCCCGCATGCCGGCAAGCAGGCCCGCGAGCGGGCCGGGGAAATCGGGTGTTTCGTCCGGCACGATGCGCGCGCCGAACGGCGCACCGAGCTCGGCGTAGCGATCGGCGTTCCGATTCGCGCTGATCAGCGTCTCGTCGACCTGCGGCGAGAGCCGGCGCAGCACGTGCAGCGCGAGCGGCGTGCCGTCGAGCAGCTGCAGGCCCTTGTCGGCGCCGTCCATGCGCGTGGCACGTCCGCCCGCGAGCAGCAGGCCGGTGACGGAAGGCGAGGCGGAAGCGGACATTGCGGGAAGTCGGGGCGGGCGGCGCGCGTCAGCCGCCGATGTACGACATTTCGACGCGCTTGCCGGCGCCGTCGGGCGCGGCGTCGGCGGCCGCGCTGCCGCGCAGTTGCGAATAGCGGTCGGTACGGGCCTGCCAGATCCGGGCGATCGCGGTCGCGATTTCGGCGTCGGTGGCGCCGCCACGTACCAGCGCGCGCAGGTCATGGCCTGTGGATGCGAACAGGCACAGGTACAGCTTGCCTTCGGTCGACAGCCGCGCGCGCGTGCAGTCGCCGCAGAATGCCTGCGTGACGCTCGAGATCACGCCGATCTCGCCGCTGCCGTCCGCATAGCCCCAGCGCTGCGCGGTTTCCGCCGCCGTGTGCGGCTCGAGCGGCACGAGCGGGAACTGTTCGGCGATCCGCGCGACGACGTCCGCGGACGGCAGCACTTCGGTCATGTTCCAGCCGTTCGACGTACCGACGTCCATGTATTCGATGAAGCGCAGGATCACGCCGGTGCTGCGGAAGCGCTCGGCCATCGGCAGGATCTCGCCGTCGTTGGTGCCGCGCTTCACGACCATGTTGACCTTGACCGGGGCGAGGCCCGCGGCCTGCGCGGCGAAGATGCCGTCGAGCACGTCGGCGCTCGCGAAATCGGCGTCGTTCATGCGCTTGAACAGCGTGTCGTCGAGCGCGTCGAGACTGACCGTCACGCGCGTGAGGCCGGCGTCCTTCAGCGCACGCGCCTTGCGCGCGAGCAGCGAGCCGTTGGTGGTCAGCGTCAGGTCGAGCGGGCGGCCGTCGTGAGTCGTCAGGCGCGCGAGGCGCTCGATCAGGAATTCGAGGTTCTTGCGCAGCAGCGGCTCGCCGCCCGTGATCCGGATCTTTTCTACGCCGTGCGCGACGAACAGCCGCGCCACGCGCTCGATCTCTTCGTGCGTGAGCAGGGCGCTGTGCGGCAGGAACGGGTAGTCCTTGTCGAATACGTCCCGCGGCATGCAGTACACGCAGCGGAAGTTGCAGCGGTCCGTCACCGAGATGCGCAGGTCGCGTAGCGGCCTGGCGAACGTGTCGGCCAAAGCACCGTCAGGGGTATGCGCGACGCCGGAGATATCCGGCATCCCGCTGACGTCGGCGAGAGGAATGATGCGTCGGGACATGTTGAAAGAAGTGCGAGCCAAGCCTCCATTTTAGCCTCAAGCGGCCGGCCGGGCCGGTGGGCGGAAACCCGCAGCGCGGAAATGGAAAAGCCCGCCGGAGGCGGGCTTTTCCTGGTCGGGCGACGCGCCGCTTAGCGGTGCGACGTTTCGACCTGCTGCATCGGGGTCGAGTCGACCGGCGGCAGTGCCTTGCGTTCGCGCGGCACGCGGGACGGACGCGGCAGGCGCGACGCGGCTTCCTGTGCGGCGCGGAACTTGTCGGCGTCCGTGTTCACCCACACGAGACCGGCCTGTTCCAGCACGACATCGAGGCTCGCCGAAGCGGGCGTAGCGACCGGCTGGGCGGGCGCTGGAGCCGGCGTGGCAACGGCTTCGACCGGTGCTGTCTCGACGTAGGCCGGTTCGACGGCTGCCGGAGCGACTTCGGCTGCGACGACCAGTGCCGGTGCGGCTTGCTCGACGGGCGCGGACTGCGGCGCTTCGACGGCAGCCGGCGTGGCCGGTACTTCGAACGCATCGGTCGGCGAAACCGTAACCGGAGCCGGGCCGGCTTCCGGAGCAGCGGCCGGCGCGACCGGTGCCGATTCGGCTGCCGGTGCGGGCTCGATCGGTGCGACCGGCGTCGCTTCGACACGAACCGGTGCCGGTTGCGACTCGACCGCAGCCGGTGCGACTGCTTCGGCACGCTGCTCGACTGCTGCTTCGGCAACCACGGCGCCTGCTGCAGCGACGGCTGCTACGGCGACCGGTGCGGTCGTATGGGCCGGCTCGACCGCGCCTTGGGCTTCCGCCGTCACCGCGTGCACGACGGCTTCGCCGTCCACGCCTTGTTCGGCGTGCTCGACGACTGCGCCTTCGTCCTCGCGCTCGCGACGACCACCGCGGCGGCCGCGGCGGCGGCGGCGACGTTCCTCGCCTTCACGTGCGCCGGCTTCCGCGTCGGCGGCGACATCGGCGCCCGGCAGCGCCGTTGCGACGGCCTGGTCGGCTTCCGCTTCCGGATGTTCGCCACGGGTGACGGTCTCGAGCGTCGCCGCGTGTTGCGTCGGCTTACGGCGCTCACCGCGCTCACGACGTTCGCCGCGTTCCTGGCGCTCGCCGCGACCGGCTGCCTCGACGGCTTCCTGTTGCTCGGCGCGCTCGCGCGGTTCGCGGTTCTCGCGCGGTTCGCGCGACTCACGGCTTTCACGCGGTTCGCGGCCTTCGCGCGGGCCACGGCCCTCGCGGCCGTCACGACCTTCACGGCTTTCGCGCGGCTCGCGGCCTTCACGCGGTTCGCGACCCTCACGCGGTTCACGCGGCTCGCGAACTTCCTTGCCTTCGCGTTCCTGGCGTTGCGACTGGCCGCGGCCTGCCGCTGCCTGATCGCGACCACCCTGAGCCTGCTGGGCGCCGCCACGGCGGTTGCGGTTGCGATCGCCGCCGCGTTGCTCGGACTTCTCGGTGCGCTCGCCGCGGGCGGGACGGGCTGCCTGTTCCTTCGCCGGTTCCGGTGCAACCGGCGCGGGTGCCGGAGCCGGCGACATGCCGAACAGACCCTTCAGCCAGCCAATGAAGCCGCCGCTTGCCGCAGCAACCGGGGCAGGGGCGGGCACCGCAACCGGCTCGGCCGGACGCTGCGGAGCCGGGCTCGGAGCCGGACGCTCGGGCGTGATGCCCTTGACGGCCGCTTCCTGCTTCGGCTTCACATCGGCTGCGCGCTTGCTGTAGCCGGTTTCCGACTCCAGTTCACGGGCGGCTTCCTCGGCCATCTTCCAGGACGCACGCGGATCGTCGAGGCGCGCGTCGTCGTGGCGCAGGCGCTCGAGCTTGTAGTGCGGCGTGTCGAGGTGCTTGTTCGGGATCAGCACGATGCCGACCTTGAAGCGCGACTCGATCTTGTTGATTTCCTGACGCTTTTCGTTGAGCAGGAAGGCGGTCACCTCGACCGGCACCTGGCAGTGGATCGCCGCGGTGTTTTCCTTCATCGCTTCTTCCTGAATGATCCGCAGGACCTGCAGCGCGGACGATTCGGTATCGCGGATGTGGCCGGTGCCGTTACAGCGCGGGCACGTCACGTGGCTGCCTTCCGACAGGGCCGGACGCAGGCGCTGGCGCGACAGTTCCATCAGGCCGAAGCGGGAGATCTTGCCCATCTGCACGCGCGCACGGTCGTGCTTGAGCGCGTCTTTCAGGCGCTGCTCGACTTCGCGTTGGCTCTTGGCCGACTCCATGTCGATGAAGTCGATCACGATCAGGCCGCCGAGGTCGCGCAGGCGCAGCTGGCGGGCCACTTCGTCCGCTGCTTCGAGGTTCGTGCGGGTCGCCGTTTCCTCGATGTCCGCGCCCTTGGTCGCACGCGCCGAGTTCACGTCGATCGCGACGAGCGCTTCGGTGTGGTCGATCACGATCGCGCCGCCCGACGGCAGCGGAACCGTGCGCGAGTACGCGGTTTCGATCTGGTGCTCGATCTGGAAGCGGGAGAAGAGCGGCACGTCGTCGTGGTAGCGCTTCACCTTCGACACGTTGTCCGGCATCACGATGTCCATGAACGCACGGGCCTGATCGTAGATCTCGGTCGTGTCGATCAGGATTTCGCCGATATCGGGCTGGAAATAGTCCCGGATCGCGCGGATCACGAGGCTCGATTCCAGATAGATCAGCATCGGCTGGCCGGCGTTGCCGCTTTGCGACGCCGCTTCGATCGCGCGCCACAGCTGCAGCAGGTAGTTCAGGTCCCACTGCAGTTCCTCGGCGCTGCGGCCGATGCCCGCGGTGCGGGCAATCATGCTCATGCCGTCCGGAATCTGCAGCTGCGCCATGGTTTCACGCAGTTCCTGGCGCTCGTCGCCTTCGATCCGGCGCGACACGCCGCCGCCGCGCGGGTTGTTCGGCATCAGCACGAGGTAGCGGCCGGCGAGCGAGATGAAGGTCGTGAGGGCGGCGCCCTTGTTGCCGCGCTCTTCCTTCTCGACCTGGACGATCAGCTCCTGGCCTTCGCGCAGGGCATCCTGGATGCGCGCGGAGCGCATGTCGATGCCTTCCTTGAAGTACTGGCGGGCGACTTCCTTGAACGGCAGGAAGCCGTGGCGGTCTTCGCCGTAGTTAACGAAGCACGCTTCGAGCGACGGCTCGATACGAGTGATGACACCTTTGTAGATATTGCCTTTGCGCTGTTCGCGCCCGGCTGTCTCGATGTCGATGTCGATGAGCTTCTGCCCATCGACGATGGCGACGCGCAGCTCCTCCTGCTGCGTCGCATTGAACAGCATGCGTTTCATGAACGACTCCAGGCGGCTCTGCTGCCGGCGCCTCGCGGTTGTCAGTCGCGAGGGCGGGAACGACGGCAGGCCGCGCCTTGTTGTGTTGTCACAAGCACGCTGGAGCGGGAAGGATGGCGGGGAGAATTGCCTGAAGAGGCGCTTGGGCCCGAAAGACGGGGCCGGCGGCCATAGGGCACCTGCGAACACGGCTTCAAAGCACGGCGTCCACACACCGCACGCTGCGAAAGCGCGCTAAGCCTGAGACCGGGGCACTGCCACGGGGGGCGCGCAATGCGTCGCGCGCGCCGACGGGCGGCAGATGCTGCGGCTTGGGCCGCAGCGGGGAGTATCGAATCCAGCCCGACTTTCCCGCCTGGGGTGTACTTCCCTGGTTTGACGTCGCCAAGCCCCGCACGCTTCGCGGGGCCAAATCGGGCGCAACGCCGTAATTTTCGCAACCGGCAGCCCGCGGACGCACTTCGCGCCGTCGGGCTGCCGATCAAATTCTTTTCAACCAACTTTCCGTTACCGCGGCGCCTTGTCGACCGAATCCGCCTGTGGGCGCGATCCTTGCCGACGGCCGGCGCCGTGCGTGCAACTTGCTGCATCTCTTTGATTAGGGGCGAGCAGCGGACCCCCGGCGCAAGTAAAATGATGGTTTGCGCTTGCGCCTTGCCCGATTCAGCCGGGGCCGGCCTGTCAGGCCACCCTCAACGTCAGGCTGGGCAAAATTATATTCAGTATGAATGAGTTAGGCAAAATATCCCAGAATTCGGTCGCAAGCGGCCAGGTATCGATGCTCCAGATCGACGAAAACTCGGCTGGTCAGCGGATCGACAACTTCCTGTTGCGCGTCTGTAAAGGCGTGCCCAAAAGCCATATTTACCGGATCCTGCGCAGCGGCGAAGTGCGCGTAAACAAGGGTCGGGTCGACGCCCAGTACCGCCTCGCATTCGGCGACATCGTCCGCGTGCCGCCCGTGCGGGTGGCCGCGGCCGACCTCGCGCGCGCCGACACGCCGGTCGTGCCGCCCGCGCAGTTCGACGTGCTGTACGAAGACGACGCGATGCTCGTCATCAACAAGCCGGCCGGCGTCGCGGTGCATGGCGGCAGCGGCGTCGCGTTCGGCGTGATCGAGCAGATGCGTCAGGCGCGCCCGCGCGCGAAATTCCTCGAACTGGTGCACCGGCTCGACCGCGAGACGTCCGGGATCCTGATGCTCGCGAAGAAGCGCTCGGCGCTCGTCGGCCTGCACGAGCAGATCCGCGAAAACCGGATGGACAAGCGCTACTTCGCGTGCGGACACGGTGAATGGCAGCCCGACTGGGGCCGCCGCCGCGCGGTAAAGGCGCCGCTGTTCAAGTATTCGACCCCGGAAGGGGAGCGGCGCGTGCGCGTGCAGGACGACGGCCTGCCGTCGCACACGGTGTTCAACCTGGTCGAAAGCTGGCCCCACTACGCGCTGGTTGAAGCGGAACTCAAAACGGGTCGCACCCATCAGATCCGGGTGCACCTCGCGCATCTCGGCCTGCCGATCGCCGGCGACGCCAAGTACGGCGATTTCGCACTGAACAAGGCGCTGGCGCGCGCGAATGCGCAACCGTCGCTGAAACGGATGTTCCTGCATGCGTACCGGCTGAAGCTCGCGCATCCGCTGACCGGCGAGCCGCTGCAGTTCGACGCGCCGCTGCCGGACGAATGCCGGCGCTTTCTTGATCAACTCAGCGCTCTGCGCGATACCGCCTGATTCGCATGGCCCGACAGCAATTTGATTTGATCGTCTTCGACTGGGACGGCACGCTGATGGATTCGACTGCGCACATCGCGCATAGCATCCAGGCGGCTTGCCGCGATCTCGGCCTGCCCACGCCGTCGGACGAGGCGTCCCGCTACGTGATCGGCCTCGGCCTGCGCGATGCGCTGCAGATTACCGCTCCGACCCTCGATCCGTCCGAGTATCCGCGGCTGGCCGAGCGTTACCGCTATCACTACCTGCTGGACGATCAGCGCATCACGTTGTTCGCCGGCGTGCGCGAACTGCTCGCGGAATTGCGCGATACGGGCTACCTGCTGGCGGTCGCGACCGGCAAGGGCCGGGTTGGGCTGAACCGCGTACTCGACCAGTCGAAGCTGACGAGCCTGTTCGATGCGACGCGCTGTGCGGACGAGACGTTCTCGAAGCCGCACCCGGCGATGCTGCACGAACTGTCCCGTGAATTGGGGCAGGATCTTGCGCGTACCGTGATGATCGGAGATACCACGCACGACCTGCAGATGGCCGCGAGCGCAGGGGCGGCCGGCATCGGCGTCTCGTACGGTGCGCATACGGCCGACGCGCTGGCCGCGCTGACGCCGCGCTTCGTCGCGCCGGACGTCGTCGCGCTGGCGGCATGGCTGCGGGAGCACGCATGAGCGCGGCGCCGGAAGCCGTGCGCGTGTGCGCATCGGACGCGCTGACCGACGGCGGCGCCGGCGTGCGCGTCGACGCGACGCTGCGCGGCGAGCAGGCGGTCGTGTTCTTTGTGCGCTACGACGGCCGCGCGTATGGCTACCTGAATCGCTGCGCGCACGTGCCGATGGAACTCGACTGGGCCGAGGGGCAGTTCTTCGAGTCGTCGGGCCTTTACCTGATGTGCGCGACGCACGGCGCGATCTACGCACCGGATACCGGCAAGTGCGTCGGCGGCCCGTGTCGCGGCGGCCGCCTGCGGCCGGTAGAAGTCGACGAGCGCGACACGCCGGACGGGCGTGCGGTATTCTGGGTGCCGGATGCCGACCTGGGTCCCGCCGCTCCGCCCCCTCCCGCCACGACCGACTGACGACACTACTGCATGGCCGATCAACCGAACACCCCTGATTCCTCGTCCCGTCCCGACAGCCGCGAGCCGAACTGGGAGCGGGCGGCGCTCGAGCGGATCGCGCTCGCGGCCGTCAGGGAACAGCGCGCGGCGCGGCGCTGGAAGATCTTCTTCCGCTTCGCGTTCCTCGGCGTGTTCGTGCTGCTCGCGTTCGCGCTGATCGATTTCTCGAGCGATTCGAAGTTCTCGTCGAGCGGGCGCCATACGGCGCTCGTGACGATCGACGGCGAGATCGCGGCGGGCACCAACGCGAACGCCGACGACATCAACACGGCGCTCGATGCCGCATTCGACGACGACGGAACGGCCGGCGTCGTGCTGCGGATCAACAGCCCGGGCGGCAGCCCGGTGCAGGCCGGCATGGTCTACGACGAGATCCGTCGGCTGCGCACGAAGTATCCGGACAAGCCGTTGTATGTCGTCGTGACCGATATGTGCGCATCGGGCGGTTATTACATTGCGTCCGCCGCCGACAAGATCTTCGTCGACAAGGCGAGCATCGTCGGCTCGATCGGCGTGCTGATGGACGGGTTCGGCTTCACGGGCCTGATGGGCAAGCTCGGCGTCGATCGCCGTCTGCACACGTCGGGTGAAAACAAGGGCTTCTACGACCCGTTCTCGCCCGAGACGCCGAAGATGGACGCCCATGCGCAGGCGCTGCTCGACCAGGTCCATGCGCAGTTCATCAAGGCGGTGAAGGATGGTCGCGGCAAGCGGCTGCACGAAACGCCCGATATGTTCTCGGGCCTGTTCTGGACGGGCGAGAAGAGCGTGGAGCTGGGGCTCGCCGATGCCTATGGCACGACCGACACGGTCGCGCGCGACGTGCTGAAGGCGCCGGACCTCGTCGACTACACGGTGAAGGAAAGCCTGACGAACCGCGTCGCGCGCAAATTCGGCGCGGCGGTTGGCGGAGCGGCGATGAAGGCCCTCACCGCGGGCGGCACGTCGTTCAGCCTGCGCTGAGCGGCGGTCGGGCCGCCGCCGCGGCGAACGGAGCCGGGTGCCCCGTGCCGCGAAGCGGCTCCGGCTGCGAGCGTCAGTTCGCGAGCAGGAGGAAGATGGCGGGGCGCTTGTGCAGATTCGGCGCGGGCGCCTTTTTCCAGTCGGCTACCGAGCGGCTGGCGATTGTCTCGGTCTCGAGGGTCAGGTCGGCCGCGACGCAGATCTGTGTCGACGGTGCGCAAGTTGCGACGAGCGTGTCGAGCATCGCGTGGTTGCGGTATGGCGTCTCGATGAAGATCTGCGTCTGGCGCGCCTTGCGCGACAGTTGCTCGAGTTCGCGCAGGCGCTTCGCGCGCGCGGCCGCATCGACCGGCAGGTAGCCGTTGAACGCGAAACTCTGGCCATTCAGGCCCGACGCCATCAGCGCGAGCAGGATCGAACTCGGCCCGACGAGCGGCACGACCTTCACGCCGCGCTCGTGCGCCCGGCGGACCAGCAGCGCGCCGGGATCGGCAACGGCGGGGCAGCCGGCCTCGGACACGAGCCCCGCATCCGCACCCGCCAGCACTGGCGCCAGCAGCCGGTCGATCTCGCCGGCCGGCGTGTTGACGTTCAGTTCGCGGATCTCGATTTCCTGGATCGGCCGCGTCGTGCCGATCTTCTTCAGGAACACGCGGGTCGTTTTCGCGTTTTCGCCGATGTAGTAGCCGAGCGTGCCGGCACGCGCTTGCACGGCCGCAGGCAGTACGGCGGCGAGCATCGATTCGTCGCCTTCGCCGAGGGTGTTCGGGACGAGATAGAGCGTTCCGGCCGTCATGCGCGGTCTCCCTGGGTAGCGAACAGCGGGTAGCCTGCGGCGCGCAGCATCCGTGTGAGCGCGATCAGTGGCAAGCCGACGAGCGCCGTCGGGTCGTCGGAGTCGATCGCGTCGAGCAGCGCGATGCCGAGTCCTTCGGACTTCGCGCTGCCGGCGACGTCGTACGGTGTTTCAACGCGCAGGTACGCATCGAGTTCGGCTTCGGGTAGCGAACGGAAGCGCACGTGCGTGACGATGTCCTCGCTCTGCGTTTCGCCCGTGCGGCTGTCGTACAGGCTGAGCGCACTGTGGAACTCGACATTCCGTCCCTGCATCGACAGGAGCTGCGCGAGCGCGCGCTCGTGCGTACCGGGCTTGCCGATCTGGAGGCCGTCGAACGTCGCGACCTGGTCCGAACCGATCACGAGCACGCCGTCCGGCGCGTCGATCGTCGCGGCGACCGCGCGCGCCTTCGCGCCGGCGAGGCGCAGCGCGGTCGCGGCCGGCGTTTCGCCCGCGAGCGGGGTTTCGTCGAGGTCGGGCGACACGACGTCGAACGGCAGGCCGAGGCGCTCGAGGAGCGCGCGGCGGTAGCGGGAACTGGAGGCGAGAATCAGCCGCGGCGGGCGGCAAACGGTATCCGGCATGGTCGGTTGGATCGGTGAGTCGTCGGGCGTGAAGCGGTGTTGCGAGGGCGCAAGCATAAGTGATTGACCGAAAAAGGTAAAACAGGTATGCTTTCCCGCTTTTCGTCGACAGGCTTTCGCTGTGGTGGCGCCTGCCGATCTTCGGAAGTAAAGTACGTCATCGTACGCGGCGTAGATCGCGTACGTAACGGTACGTAGGTAAGGGTGCGTAAGTAAGCGGCGCCAAATGATCGGCGCCCGCAAGCCGGATCCCGCAAGTCAGCCTGTAGGCAGGAGCGCAACATGAACACTTCTTCTGGCAAGCCTGCAGCATCGCTTGATCCGCACGCAGTCGACCTGTTCGAATTCGCCCGCAGCGGGCGGCAGGCAGCGGGCGCCGTGCGTCTGTCGCAACTGCCGCGCATGTTGAATGAAGTGCCGGCGGACGCGTCTGATCGCGACACGGTCTTCACGTGGCAGGCCGAAGGGTTCACCCAGAAGGAGTTGCAGGACGACGGCGCCGATGGGCAGCAGCCGTATCTGCGCCTCGCGGTGCACGGCCATGCATGGCTCACGTGCCAGCGCTGCATGACTCCGTACGACCAGGCGTTCGACATCGACATGACGTACCGGGTCGTCGCGACCGAAGAGGAAGCTGAAGAATTTCCGCTCGACGACGATGAAGCCGATGTGATCGTGGGCTCACGCCAGTTCGATCTCGTCGACTTGATCGAAGAGGAGTTGCTGCTTTCGTTGCCGCTCGTGCCCAAGCACGAGGTTTGCCCGGCAGTCCACGAAAGCCTCATGTCGGGTGCGAGCGGTCCTTCGGAAGACGCGGACGATGAGTCCGCCGACGGCGAGGACGAAGGCAAACGGCCGAATCCGTTCGCAGCGCTGGAAGCGTTGAAGAAGGACGGGGACGGCAGCAAGAAACACTAAGCAGTTGTGGCGCGGGAAGGCGTAAGGGCTTTGGGCCAGGGTAGTCAAGCGCCGGATCGGGCTGTGTTAGAATCCGGAAAATTATTTAGGAGTTAGTCATGGCAGTCCAGCAAAACAAGAAGTCGCCGTCGAAGCGCGGCATGCATCGTTCGCACGATTTCCTGACGGCAGCGCCGCTGGCAGTCGAGCCGAGCACGGGTGAAGTGCACCTGCGTCACCACGTCAGCCCGAACGGCTACTATCGCGGCAAGAAAGTCGTCAAGACGAAGAACGACTAAGCGTCAAGTCACGCGTTGCGCGCTACGATCGCCGTTCGCGTGACAACTGGTTCGCTTGACACTTTCCTGGCTCAACAAAAAGGCGGCATTCAACTGCCGCTTTTTTGTGCCTGAAATTCGTCGCATTCCATGACCGTAAAGCTCACAATCGATTGCATGGGAGGCGACCACGGCCCGTCCGTGACCGTTCCCGCGGCAGTCAAGTTCGTCCGCGCGCATCCCGATGCGCATCTGATGCTCGTCGGCATCGAAAGCGCGATCCGCGCTCAGCTGAAAAAGCTGAAGGCCCTCGACGATCCCGCGCTGACCATCGTGCCCGCCACCGAAGTCGTGGCGATGGACGACCCTGTCGAAGTGGCGCTGCGCAAGAAGAAGGATTCTTCGATGCGTGTCGCGCTCAATCACGTCAAGGAAGGCGCGGCGCAGGCCTGTATCTCCGCCGGCAACACCGGCGCGCTGATGGCCGTTTCCCGTTATGTGCTCAAGACGCTGCCCGGCATCGAGCGGCCTGCGATCGCGTTCGCGTTGCCGAACCCGACCGGCTACACGATGATGCTGGACCTCGGCGCGAACGTCGACTGCGAGCCGCAGCACCTGCTGCAGTTTGCGGAGATGGGGCATGCGCTCGTCGCCGCGCTCGAAGGCAAGGAGCGTCCGACGATCGGCCTGCTGAACATCGGCGAAGAGGTCATCAAGGGCAACGAGACGATCAAGCGCGCAGGCGAACTGCTGCGCGCCAGCACGTTGAATTTCCGCGGCAACGTCGAAGGCAACGACATCTACAAGGGCACGGTCGACGTGATCGTCTGCGATGGCTTCGTCGGCAACGTCGCGCTGAAGACGTCCGAAGGGCTCGCGCAGATGCTGTCCGACATCATCCGCGAGGAGTTCGGCCGTTCGCTGATGTCGAAGCTGATGGCGCTGCTCGCGCTGCCGGTGCTGATGCGCTTCAAGAAGCGCGTCGACCATCGCCAGTACAACGGCGCGGCGCTGCTGGGGCTGAAGAGCCTCGTGATCAAAAGCCACGGTTCGGCCGATGCCTACGCGTTTGAGTGGGCGATCAAACGCGGGTATGATGCCGTCAAAAACGGCGTGCTGGAGCGCCTCGCGCGCGCGATGGCGGACAATTCGGTGTCGCTCGGCGACGGCGAACACGACGCGGGCGGCGCGGGCCAGACGAGCCCGGCCGCAGGCCATCACGCCGAACCTTCCGCTGCGCAATCCTCTAAAGCATAAATGGCCCAATCGACTCTCTATTCCCGCGTGCTCGGCACGGGCAGCTACCTGCCGCCCGACCGCGTCACGAACCAGCAGCTCGCCGATCGTCTCGCGAAGGAAGGCATCGAGACGAGCGATGAGTGGATCGTTGCGCGCACGGGCATCCATGCGCGCCATTTCGCCGCACCGGACGTCACGACGAGCGATCTCGCGCTCGAAGCGTCGCGCCGTGCGATCGAGGCAGCCGACATCGATCCGCAGTCGATCGATCTGATCATCGTCGCGACTTCGACCCCCGATTTCGTGTTCCCCAGCACGGCTTGCCTGCTGCAGAACAAGCTCGGCATCAAGAACGGCGGCGCGGCATTCGACGTGCAGGCCGTATGCTCGGGCTTCGCCTATGCGATGGCGACGGCCGACAGCTTCATCCGCAGCGGCCAGCACCGCACGGCGCTCATCGTCGGTGCTGAGACGTTCTCGCGCATTCTCGATTTCAAGGACCGCACGACCTGCGTGCTGTTCGGCGACGGCGCGGGCGCGGTGATCCTGTCCGCATCGGAAGAGCCGGGCGTGCTCGGCAGCGCGCTGCATGCGGACGGCAGCTATTCGAACATCCTCTGCACGCCGGGCAACGTCAATCGCGGCGTGATCGACGGCAGCGCGTTCCTGTACATGGACGGGCAGGCCGTGTTCAAGCTCGCGGTCAACGTGCTCGAAAAGGTCGCGATCGAGGCGCTCGCCAAGGCGAATCTCGCACCCGAGCAGGTCGACTGGCTGATTCCGCACCAGGCCAACATCCGCATCATGACCAGCACCTGCCGCAAGCTCGGCCTGCCGCAGGAGCGCATGGTCGTGACGGTCGACCAGCACGGCAACACGTCGGCTGCATCGATCCCGCTGGCGCTCGACGCCGCGGTGCGCGACGGTCGCATCCAGCGCGGTCAGCACGTGCTGATCGAAGGCGTCGGCGGCGGCTTCACCTGGGGCGCGTCGGTCTTCCGCTTCTGATCCGCGGCGCGCGCGAGCTGCGCGCGGATCCCGAACCGGCGCGCCGTTCGCGCGCGCCGTCCGAATCGATTCAATTGGGGACGATATGAAATTTGCATTCGTTTTTCCGGGGCAGGGCTCGCAGTCGGTCGGCATGCTCAACGCATTCGCCGACCGCGCCGTCGTGCGCGAGACGCTCCAGGAAGCATCCGATGCACTCAATCAGGATCTCGGCAAGCTGATCGCCGAAGGTCCGGCCGAAGAGCTGAATCTGACCACCAACACGCAGCCCGTGATGCTGACGGCCGCCTATGCGTGCTATCGCGCATGGCAGCAGGCCGGCGGCCATGCGCCGTCGATCGTTGCGGGCCACAGCCTCGGCGAATACACGGCGCTCGTCGCGGCGGGCGCGATCGCGTTCAAGGACGCGGTGCCGCTCGTGCGCTTCCGCGCGCAGGCGATGCAGACGGCTGTGCCGGTTGGCCAGGGCGGCATGGCCGCGATCCTGGGTCTCGATGACGACACGGTGCGCGCGGTGTGTGCCGAAGCCGCGGAAGCGGGCGTCGTCGAAGCCGTGAACTTCAACGCACCGGCGCAGGTCGTGATCGCGGGCGCGAAGGCGGCCGTCGAGAAGGCATGCGAGATCGCGAAGGCGAAGGGCGCGAAGCGCGCGCTGCCGCTGCCGGTGTCGGCGCCGTTCCATTCGTCGCTGCTCAAGCCGGCGTCGGACCAACTGCGCGACTACCTCGCGAACGTTGACGTCAAGGCGCCGCAAATTCCGGTCGTCAACAACATCGACGTCGCGGTGGTCGGCGATCCGGCAGCGATCAAGGACGCGTTGGTGCGCCAGGCCGCGGGCCCGGTGCGCTGGGTCGAGTGCGTGCAGCACATCGCAGGCACGGGCGTCACGCACGTGATCGAATGCGGTCCGGGCAAGGTGCTGGCAGGCCTGACGAAGCGCATCGACGGCAACCTGGTCGGCGCATCGGTGTTCGATCCGGCTTCGCTCGACGAAGCGCTGAAGCTGGCGACCGCCTGACGCGGCGCCTTTCCTCAAGAGACGGATACTCGATTCATGGAAAAGACTCTCGATAAACAGGTTGCGATCGTGACCGGCGCATCGCGCGGCATCGGCCGGGCGATCGCGCTCGAACTCGCGCGCCAGGGCGCGACGGTGATCGGCACGGCGACGAGCGAATCGGGCGCCGCCGCGATTACCGCCGGGTTCGCGGAAGCGGGCGTGACGGGCCGCGGCGCGGTGCTGAACGTCAACGACGCGGCGGCTGCCGAAGCGTTGATCGACGCGACCGTGAAGGAATTCGGCGCGCTGCACGTGCTCGTCAACAACGCCGGGATCACGCAGGACCAGCTCGCGATGCGGATGAAGGACGAGGACTGGGACGCGGTGATCGACACCAACCTGAAGTCGGTGTTCCGCCTGTCGCGTGCGGTCCTGCGCCCGATGATGAAGGCCCGCGGCGGCCGCATTATCAACATCACGTCGGTGGTCGGTTCGGCCGGCAACCCGGGCCAGGCCAACTACGCGGCTGCGAAGGCAGGCGTCGCGGGCATGACCCGTGCGCTCGCGCGCGAAATCGGTAGCCGCGGCATCACGGTGAACTGCGTCGCGCCGGGCTTCATCGACACCGACATGACGAAGACGCTGCCGGAAGAACAGCAGGCCGCGCTCAAGACCCAGATTCCGCTCGGCCGCCTCGGCAGCCCGGAAGACATCGCCCATGCCGTCACGTTCCTCGCATCGCCGCAGGCCGGTTACATCACCGGCACGACGCTGCACGTGAACGGCGGCATGTACATGTCGTAACGGTTTTCGTTTACCATCCGCGCCGTATCCCGTTTTTCAGGCGGACCGGCGCTTGATCGACCATCAAGCCAACGCGCGTTTTGGCGTCAGCAAACCTGATAAAATGCGCGCACTTGTAAATCTGAACTTTCCCTCGGAGGGGTAATGGATAACATCGAACAACGTGTCAAGAAGATCGTCGCTGAACAACTGGGCGTCGCAGAAGCCGAGATCAAGAACGAAGCATCGTTCGTGAACGACCTGGGCGCGGACTCGCTCGACACGGTCGAACTGGTGATGGCGCTCGAAGACGAGTTCGGCATGGAAATCCCGGACGAAGAAGCAGAGAAGATCACGACCGTTCAGCAAGCGATCGACTACGCTCGCGCAAACGTCAAGGCGTAAGCGCCTTTCGCGCTTGTTCGCCACGTCGCCGCGATCTTCGCGATTGACGCGCCATCCTGCCGGCATTCGCGCCGGACGGACTAACAGCCACAGGGCTCGCAGGGCTGGTTCCTGTGGCCACTGTGGCTTTTGTTTTTGTCATCCAATGGAAAAGAGGTTACCGTGAGCCGCCGTCGTGTTGTCGTTACAGGCCTGGGGCTGATTTCGCCTGTTGGCAATAATGTTGCCGACGGCTGGGCCAATCTCGTCGCCGGCAAGTCCGGCATCGCCACCGTTACGAAGTTCGATCCGTCGAACCTCGCCGTGCATTTCGCGGGCGAGGTGAAGGGTTTCAGCGCCGAGGAATACATCCCGGCGAAGGAAGCCCGCAACATGGATACGTTCATCCATTACGGCATCGCAGCCGGCGTCCAGGCAATCCGGGACAGCGGCCTCGAAGTGAACGAAGCCAATGCGGAACGCATCGGCGTGCTGGTCGGCTCCGGCATCGGCGGCCTGCCGATGATCGAAGACACGCACCAGACCTACGTCGATCGCGGCGCACGCCGGATTTCGCCGTTCTTCGTGCCGGGTTCGATCATCAACATGATCTCGGGCCACCTGAGCATCATGTTCGGCCTGAAGGGCCCGAACCTCGCGGCCGTGACGGCCTGCACGACCGGTCTGCACAGCATCGGCCTCGCGGCGCGCCTGATCCAGGCCGGCGACGCCGACGTGATGGTCGCGGGCGGCGCCGAATCGACGGTGTCGCCGCTGGGCATCGGCGGCTTCGCGGCCGCGCGTGCGCTGTCGACCCGCAACGACGATCCGGCCACCGCGTCCCGTCCGTGGGACAAGGACCGCGACGGCTTCGTGCTGGGCGAGGGAGCAGGCGTGATGGTGCTCGAAGAGTACGAGGCGGCGAAGGCACGCGGCGCGAAGATCTATGCGGAAGTCTCGGGCTTCGGCATGACGGGCGACGCGTACCACATGACCGCGCCGAACATGGACGGTCCGCGCCGCTGCATGGTTGCGGCATTGCGCGACGCCGGCGTGAACGCGGACGAGGTCCAGTACCTGAACGCGCACGGCACGTCGACGCCGCTCGGCGATAAGAACGAGTCCGACGCGGTGAAGGCGGCATTCGGCGAGCACGCGTACAAGCTCGTCGTGAACTCGACGAAGTCGATGACGGGTCACCTGCTGGGTGGCGCGGGCGGCCTCGAGTCGGTGTTCACGGTGCTGGCGCTGCACAACAGCGTGTCGCCGCCGACCATCAACATCTTCAACCAGGACCCCGAGTGCGATCTCGATTACTGCGCGAACACCGCGCGTGACATGAAGATCGACGTGGCCGTGAAGAACAACTTCGGCTTCGGCGGTACTAACGGCACGCTGGTGTTCAAGCGCGTCTGACGCTGAAATCGCTTGACGAGTCCATTCGATGCTCCGGCCGGGTGTCCGCAGCGCTTTGTGTTGCGGGCCTCGGCCGTGTCGTATGTCGTGCTGGCCGCCTTCGTCGCGGCGGCTGCCGCGTCCGCGTACCTGTTCTGGGCGCCGCGGGCCGGTGCTGCCGCCGGCGCATGCGTGTCCGCGGCGACGGCCGCGCTGCTTGTCGTGTGTGCCGCGCGGGCGTGTGCCCGTCGGCTGCCGGCCGAGCTGCGGATCGATGCCTTCGGGGAGATTGCGGCGTTTGGCCGCACCGGGCGCTTGCTGGCCCGGGGCCGCGTGACCGGCCATGCACACTGGAGCAGCCTGCTGCTCGTGCTGTCAGTCGGGCAAGGCGCCCGGCGTGCCCGGCCGCTGCTGATTCCGGCCGATGCGCTCGATGCTGCGTCGTTCAGCGCGCTGTCCGTGCTGGCGCGTACCGCGGGCACGGCGGGGCGGGCATGACGGCGGCGCGGTTACCGACCGTAACCAGCGGTCGGCGCCGGAACGCTACAATAACGCTCCGCGTTGCATCCCTAGTTAACGGATTTGTCAGGTGAGTGAAAAAGAAATCGATCAGGCTCTGGTCGAGCGCGTACAGAAGGGCGACAAGGCAGCGTTCGAACTCCTGGTCTCCAAATACCACCGCAAGATCATTCGGCTGATCTCGCGCCTCGTGCGGGATCCCGCCGAGGTCGAGGATGTGGCCCAGGACGCGTTCATCAAGGCGTATCGTGCACTGCCGCAATTCCGCGGCGAGTCGGCGTTTTACACGTGGTTGTACCGGATTGCCGTCAATACGGCGAAGAACTACCTTGCGACGCAGGGCCGCCGGGCACCGACCTCCACCGAGGCCGATGCAGAGGAAGCGGAAACTTTCTCCGACGCAGACCAACTAAGGGATATCAACACGCCTGAGTCGATGTTGATGAGCAAGCAGATTGCCGAGACGGTCAACGCTGCAATGGCCGTCCTGCCCGAAGAACTGCGCCAGGCGATTACGCTGCGCGAGATCGAGGGGCTGAGCTACGAAGAGATCGCGGAAATGATGGATTGTCCGATCGGGACGGTTCGGTCGCGGATCTTCCGGGCGCGCGAGGCAATCGCTGCGAAATTGCGTCCGCTGCTCGATACACCCGAAGGCAAGCGCTGGTAAGCGCGACGGGTGCAACGACGCGGGTCGGGGTCTAGTTACGGATAGAGTCGTGAAATCACGACGGGGTGTGTGCAAGATGGGGAGCATCATGGGGTCGGTCAATACGCAATCGCAAGCGTGCTCGCGCGGCGAGCGCCTTTCCGCTCTGGTCGACGGTGAGCTGTTCGACGGCCCGGATCACGGGCAGTTTCTGGTTGAGCTCGACCGCGCGGATCGCGCAACGTGGGCCCATTACCACCTGATCGGCGATGCGCTGCGCTCGGACGAGCTCGCGCTGTCGCCCGCGCTGAGCGTCGCGTTCACCGCGCGCATGTCGGCTGCGCTCGAAAGCGAGCCGCACCTGCTCGCGCCGGCCGCCGCGCCGGTCGCACGCAAGTTGCTGTCGCTGCGCCGCCGTGTCGTGCCGGCGTTCGCGGTGGCCGCCGCGGCCGCCACGCTGACGTGGATCGTCGTCCCGCAAATGCAGACAGCCGGTGCGCCGGGCGCCGTTCAGGTCGCATCGGCAGGCGCACCGCAGGGCGGCAACCTGCAGCGCGTGACGGTCGCCCAGGCATCGGCGCAGCCGGGCCTGCAGGACGTCAACATCATCCGCGACGCAAGTCTCGACCAATACCTTGAAGCGCACCAGCAATTCGCGCAGCAGCCTGTCGTCACGGGCTCGATGCCGCTGATCCGCGCTGCCGTGACTACCACGCCAGGCCAATAAACCCGATGCGGACATTGCAGTTGAATCAAGCCATCTCTGGATGGAAGCGGCTGCCGGCCCTCCTGCTTTGCGCAGCCGCTCTGTTGTCCGTTCAATCCCTCCCTGCCAGCGCCCAGCAACCGGACGATCCCGTCGCGACCCGCAAGGGCGCGGCGGAGTGGCTCGACCGCATCCAGCAGGCGGCACAGCAGCAGAGCTACGAGGGCACGTTCGTCTACCAGCGCGGCGGGTATGTTCAGTCGTCACGTATCGCGCACGTGGCGTCTCGCGACGGCGAGTTCGAGCGCATCGAGACGCTCGACGGCAAGCCGCGCAAGGTGCTGCGCCATAACGACGAGCTGTACACGTTCGTACCCGAGCGCAAGCTGTGCGTGGTCGAGCGCCGCCAGACGCGCGACTCGTTCCCCGCGCTGCTCGGCGCGGGCGGCGAGCACGTGATGTCCGTCTATGACGCGAAGCTGCTCGGCAAGGACCGTGTGGCGGGGCTCGACGCGCAAGTCGTCGAACTCGTGCCGAAGGATGCGTACCGCTTCACGTACAAGCTGTGGGCCGACGCGCGCACCGGACTGCTACTGCGCTCGCAGACGCTCGACGCGGGCGATCACGTACTCGAGCAGGTTGCGTTCTCGCAAGTCCAGACGGGCGGCACGGCCGGAGACAAGTCCTCGATCGCGGCCGGCATCCGCAACCTGGGCGGCTGGACGGTGGTGCGCCCGCCGGTCGCGACGGTCGACATGGAGGCGCAGGGCTGGCAGATCGCGCCGACCGTCGCCGGCTTCCGGAAGATTCGCGAGGTGCGCCGCCCGATGGCCGCGCGCGACGCCGGCGATCCGCCGATTGCGGTCGACCAGGCCGTCTTCACCGATGGCCTCGCGACGATCTCCGTCTTCATCGAGCCGGCTGAAAAGAACACGCGCAAGGAAGGCGCGGGCAGTACCGGTGCGACCCATGTTCTCGTGAAGCGCCGCGGCGACTACTGGATCACCGTGCTCGGCGAAGTGCCGCCGGCCACGTTGCAGCAGTTCGCGTCTGCCATAGAATACAAGGCTTCCAAGTAACGCTACGGCTTCCGACATGACGAAACTCACGCTGCGCAAAGTGCTCGCGGCGGCGGCGCTGTGTGCCTGCCTGCCGCTCGTCCCGCATACCGCGTTCGCGGTCACGGCGCCCGCCGCCAGCCTTCCCGATTTCGCCGATCTGGTCGAAAAGGTCGGGCCGGCCGTCGTGAACATCCGCACCACCGCGAACGTGCCGACACCCGGCCCGCGCGGCGTGCTGCCGCCGGGCTTCGACAACGGCGACATGTCGGAATTCTTTCGGCGTTTCTTCGGCATTCCGCTGCCGCAGGCGCCCGGCAACGGTAGCGGCAACGGCAGTGGCAACCCGAAGAACGCGCCGGCGCCGGACAATCCGCCCGACACCGAGCAGAACCGCGGCGTCGGCTCGGGCTTCATCGTGTCGGCAGACGGTTACGTGATGACCAACGCGCACGTCGTCGACGATGCGGACACCATCTACGTGACGCTGACCGACAAGCGCGAATTCAAGGCGAAGCTGATTGGCGTCGACGACCGCACGGACGTCGCGGTGGTCAAGATCCAGGCGTCGAACCTGCCGGTCGTCGCGATCGGCGATTCGAACAAGGTGCGCGTCGGCGAGTGGGTTGTCGCGATCGGTTCGCCGTTCGGCCTCGACAACACCGTGACGGCCGGCATCGTGAGTTCGAAGAGCCGCAACACGGGCGACTACCTGCCGTTCATCCAGACCGACGTCGCGGTGAACCCCGGCAACTCGGGCGGCCCGCTGATCAACATGCAGGGCGAGGTGATCGGCATCAACTCGCAGATCTACAGCCGCACCGGCGGTTTCATGGGCATTTCGTTCGCGATCCCGATCGACGAGGCGATGCGTGTGGCCGACCAGCTGAAGGCGACCGGCAAGGTCACGCGCGGCCGCATCGCGGTGGCGATCGGCGAGGTGACGAAGGACGTGGCCGACTCGATCGGGCTGCCGAAGGCGGAAGGCGCGCTCGTCAGCAGCGTCGAGGCGGGCGGTCCGGCCGACAAGGCGGGCATCCAGCCGGGCGACATCATCCTGAAGTTCAACGGCCGGCCGGTCGATACAGCGTCGGATCTGCCGCGCATGGTCGGTGACACGAAGCCGGGCACGAAGGCGACCGTCAGCGTGTGGCGCAAGGGTCAGGCGCGCGATCTGCCGATCACGATTGCCGAGACGCCGGTGGAGACGACGGCGAAGGCCGAGCAGCGCAAGAACGTGCCGCAGAAGCCGCGCCAGGCCAATTCGCTCGGCTTGACGGTCAGTGACATTCCGGCGGATCAAATGAAATCGCTGAAGCTGAAGAACGGCGTGCAGATCGACGGCGTCGACGGGCCGGCGGCCCGTGCGGGCCTGCAGCGCGGTGACATCGTGCTGCGCGTCGGCGACACCGACATTACGAGCGCGAAGCAATTCGCCGAAGTGACCGCGCAGCTGGATTCACAGAAGGCGGTCGCGGTGCTCGTGCGGCGCGGCGACAACACGCAGTTCGTGCCGGTGCGCCCGCGCCCGACGCAGAAGTAACGCCTCGATGTTCACGCTCTACGGCCGCGGCTGGTGCCATCTGTGCGACGACATGCGCGATGCGCTGGCGCCGGTGGCGGCTGAATTCGGTGTCGCGGTCGACTACGTCGACATCGATGGCGATCCGGCACTCGTCGCCCGCTACGACGAGGACGTGCCGGTGCTGCTGCTGAACGGCACGGAAGTCTGTCGCCACCGGTTCGACGAGACGAGGGTGCGCGGTGCGCTCGCGGCCCGGCGCTGAACCGGGCCCGGGTGGCGGCCAACTGCGCGCGGCGCGAGGTGATGGGTGGCGGGCCGGCCCGCCAGAAGGCTCCGGCGGGCGGCCTTGGGCGGGGCGTCCCTGACCTGGCGTCCAAATTACCGCCCGGCAAAGGCCTTTTCGGCTAAAATAAGCCGTTTTTTCACCGACTTACAAGGCGTGCTCCGCAGTCGTCGAGCGCGCCTTTTTCGCTTGATCGGCACTGAATGGATCATATTCGCAATTTCTCGATCATCGCGCACATCGACCACGGCAAGTCGACGCTCGCGGATCGCATCATCCAGGTATGCGGTGGCCTCGCCGACCGTGAAATGGAAGCGCAGGTGCTCGACTCGATGGATATCGAGCGCGAGCGCGGCATCACGATCAAGGCGCAGACGGCCGCACTGTCCTATCGCGCCCGCGACGGCAAGGTCTACAACCTCAACCTGATCGATACGCCGGGGCACGTCGACTTCTCGTACGAGGTCAGCCGTTCGCTGTCCGCGTGCGAAGGTGCGCTGCTCGTGGTCGACGCGAGCCAGGGCGTCGAGGCGCAGACGGTCGCGAACTGCTACACGGCGATCGAGCTCGGCGTCGAGGTCGTGCCGGTGCTGAACAAGATCGACCTGCCGGCCGCGAACCCCGAGAACGCGATCGAGGAGATCGAGGACGTGATCGGCATCGACGCGACCGACGCGACGCGCTGCAGCGCGAAGACGGGGCTCGGCGTCGAGGACGTGCTCGAAGCGCTGATCGCGAAGGTGCCGCCACCCAAGGGCGATCCGGCCGCGCCGCTGCAGGCGCTGATCATCGACTCGTGGTTCGACAACTACGTCGGCGTCGTGATGCTCGTGCGTATCGTCAACGGCACGCTGCGTCCGAAGGACAAGATCAAGATGATGGCGACCGGTGCGCAGTATCCGGTCGAGCACGTCGGCGTGTTCACGCCGAAGTCGCGCAATCTCGACTCGCTGTCTGCGGGGCAGGTGGGCTTCATCATCGCCGGCATCAAGGAGCTGACGGCCGCGAAGGTCGGCGATACCGTCACGCACGTGAGCAAGGCTGCCGCCGAGCCGCTGCCGGGCTTCAAGGAAGTGAAGCCGCAGGTGTTCGCGGGCCTGTATCCGGTCGAGGCGAACCAGTACGACGCGCTGCGCGAGTCGCTCGAGAAGCTGAAGCTCAACGATGCGTCGCTGCAGTACGAGCCGGAAGTATCGCAGGCACTCGGCTTCGGTTTCCGCTGCGGCTTCCTCGGGCTGCTGCACATGGAAATCGTGCAGGAGCGGCTCGAGCGCGAGTTCGACATGGATCTCATCACGACCGCACCGACGGTCGTCTACGAGGTCGTGCAGAGCGACGGCTCGACGATCATGGTCGAGAACCCGGCGAAGATGCCGGAGCCCGGCCGCATCGGCGAAGTTCGTGAGCCGATCGTCACCGTGAACCTGTACATGCCGCAGGACTACGTCGGTTCCGTGATCACGCTGTGCGAGCAGAAGCGCGGCTCGCAGATCAACATGCAGTATCACGGCCGCCAGGTGCAGCTCACGTACGAGATCCCGATGGCGGAAATCGTGCTCGACTTCTTCGATCGACTGAAGTCGGTGTCGCGCGGCTACGCGTCGATGGACTACGAGTTCAAGGAATATCGTTCATCGGACGTCGTGAAGGTCGACATGCTGATCAACGGCGACAAGGTCGACGCGCTGTCGATCATCGTGCACCGATCGCAGTCGCAGTACCGCGGCCGTGAAGTCGCCGCGAAGATGCGCGAGATCATCCCGCGCCAGATGTACGACGTGGCGATCCAGGCCGCGATCGGCGCGCACATCGTTGCACGCGAGAACATCAAGGCGCTGCGCAAGAACGTGCTCGCGAAGTGCTACGGCGGCGACATCACGCGAAAGAAGAAACTGCTCGAGAAGCAGAAAGAAGGTAAGAAACGCATGAAGCAGGTGGGTTCGGTCGAGATCCCGCAGGAGGCGTTCCTCGCGATCTTGCGCGTCGAAGACAAATAACAGGACTGATCCTTTTTATGAATTTTGCGCTGATTCTTTTTGTGCTCGTCGTCGTGACGGGCGTAGCGTGGGTGCTGGACAAACTGGTGTTCCTGCCGCGGCGACGCAAGGCGGCCGATACGGCGATCGAGGAGTTCGATCGCCAGCAGTCGCGCGTCGACAAGCGTTTCGCGGACGAAAACGCGGTGCAGACGCGTTCGAAGCTGCGCGACGAAAAGCTGCGCCAGCCGTGGTGGCTCGAGTACACCGCGAGCTTCTTCCCGGTGATCCTGGCCGTGTTCGTCGTGCGTTCGTTCGTCGTCGAGCCGTTCAAGATCCCGTCGGGCTCGATGGTGCCGACGCTGCTGGTCGGCGACTTCATCCTCGTGAACAAGTTCGAATATGGCCTGCGCCTGCCGATCACGAACACGAAGATCACGCAGGGCAGCCCGCTGTCGCGCGGTGACGTCGTCGTGTTCCGCTATCCGAAGGACGAGTCGGTCGACTACATCAAGCGCGTGATCGGCCTGCCGGGCGATACCGTTGCCTACCAGGACAAGCAACTGACGATCAACGGCCAGCCGGTACCCGAAACGCCGCTGCCGGATTTCTTCGACGACGAGCGCCAGAATTACGCGAAGCAGTTCGAGGAAACGATCGGCACGAAGAAGAACGCGATCCTCAACAATCCCGCCGTGCCGCCGTTCGTGATGGGCGCCTACGACTATCCGTATCGCGATAACTGCACGTACAACAGCCGCGGCGTGATCTGCAAGGTGCCGCCGGGTCACTACTTCATGATGGGCGACAACCGCGACAACAGCGCGGACAGCCGCTACTGGGGTTTCGTGCCGGACAACAACATCGTCGGCCGCGCGTTCTTCATCTGGATGAACTTCGGCGACCTGAAGCGCATCGGTTCCTTCAACTGATCGCGTTCGACTCGCACGCAATACGTGACGCACGGGCCGCGTCGCGTATTGCCGAACTACTTTAAAAACCGGCGGTAACACCGCCTCGTCACGCCTTTTCGCGTCCAGCCGTGCCGTTTCGGCCCGACCGGCGCCCGCGTTATACTCCTGCACATGCCCCTATCCCAGTTGGAAAGCCGGCTGCGCTACGAATTTCGCAATGCGGAATTGTTGCGCCAGGCTTTGACCCATCGCAGTCACAGTGCCACGCACAACGAACGGCTCGAGTTTCTCGGCGATTCCGTTCTGAATTGCGCGGTGGCCGCCCTTTTGTTCCAGCGTTTCAGCAAGCTGGACGAAGGCGACCTGTCGCGCGTGCGCGCCAATCTCGTCAAGCAGCAGTCGCTGTACGAAATCGCTCAGGCCCTGAATATCTCGGAAGGGTTGCGGCTGGGCGAGGGCGAGCTGCGCAGCGGCGGCTTCCGCCGCCCGTCGATCCTCGCGGACGCGTTCGAAGCCATCATCGGGGCCGTGTTCCTCGATGGCGGCTTCGAAGCCGCCCAAGGGGTCATCAAGCGCCTCTATATCCCGATTCTCGACCACATCGATCCGCGCACGCTCGGCAAGGACGCGAAGACGCTGCTGCAGGAATACCTGCAGGGGCACAAGATCGCGCTGCCGACCTACACGGTCGTCGCGACGCATGGTGCGGCGCACAATCAGCAGTTCGAGGTCGAATGCACGGTGCCGAAGCTCGACGTGAAGGTGTCGGGCTCCGGCGCGAGCCGGCGGGCGGCCGAGCAGGCTGCCGCGAAGAAGGCGCTCGACGAGGTCCTGGCGGCCGCGCCGATGCTGGCCGCGAAGCCGAAGCGTTCGAAGAACGCGCGCGGGTCGAAGCACGTCGAGCCGGAAATCGTGCCGGGTGTGAAGGGGGTGCAGGAAGCGCTCGACCTGCGTTCTCCGGAACGGAAGGAACGTGCGGCGGCGCGCGACGCGAAGTTGGCCGCTGCGGCGTCTGCCGCGGCCGACGCCGGCGAGCGGCCGACGCAGGCGCCGATGGCCGCGATTCGTGCCGCGCATGTGGAAACGGCCGCGGACAAGGCTGACCGCTCCGCGAAGCCGACAGCCGACAAACCTGCCGAGAAGGCGTCCGACAAGCCGTCGGACCGCAGCGAAACCGGCTCGCGCGCGGCGGATAAGCCGGCCGAGCGTGCCGACAGGCCCGCTGAAGGCGCACCGCGTGCAGCCGACAAGCCGGATGCCCAGGCGACCGATCCGGCCGCGTCGTCCGCTGATCAGCCGGTGGCCGATGCCGCTTCGCATGCGGTGCCGCGCGCCCGCGACGCCGCGGCGCCCGACACCGACACGCCGCCGGGCGGCGCAAGCCTCGCTGCCGCGCAGGCGCGCGTGGCCGATGCCGACCACTGAATTGCCCATCGATCGTGCCGCGCGTCGCGCGGCCGGTTCTGAACCTGTCTCCCAAACGATATGAACACTCCCGCTCCTACCGGTTTCCGTTGCGGCATGATCGCGATCGTGGGCCGCCCGAACGTCGGCAAGTCGACGTTGATGAACGCACTCGTCGGCCAGAAGATCAGCATCACGTCGCGCAAGGCGCAAACGACCCGCCATCGCATCACCGGCATCAACACGTTCGACGACGCGCAATTCGTGTTCGTCGACACGCCGGGCTTCCAGACCCGTCACAGCACCGCGCTGAACCGCTCGCTGAACCGCGCGGTCACGTCGACGCTCACGTCGGTCGACGTGATCCTGTTCGTGATCGAGGCCGGCCGCTTCGGGCCCGACGACCAGAAGGTGCTCGACCTGATCCCGCCCGGCATGCCGACGCTGCTGATCGCGAACAAGATCGACCGCGTGGCCGACAAGGCGACGCTGTTCCCGTTCATGCAGCAGATGAGCGGGCTGCGCGAATTCACCGAGCTCGTGCCGCTGTCGGCGCAGCGGCCGGAAGACATCAAGCGCCTGCTGGACACGATCAAGCCATACCTGCCGGAAGGCGAGCCGATCTACGGCGAGGACGAGCTGACCGACCGCAGCTCGCGTTTCCTCGCGGCCGAAATCCTGCGCGAGAAGGTGTTCCGCTGGACCGGCGACGAACTGCCGTACACGAGCACCGTCCTGATCGACAAGTTCGAGGAGGAAGGGCGCCTGAAGCGCATCTTCGCGACGATCCTCGTCGAACGCGATTCGCACAAGGCGATGGTGATCGGCAAGAAGGGCGAGAAGCTCAAGCAGATCAGCACCGAGGCGCGGATGGACATGGAGAAGCTGTTCGACGGCCCCGTGTACCTCGAGACCTTCGTGAAGGTGAAGAGCGGCTGGGCCGACAACGAGGCGGGGCTGCGCGCCTATGGGTACGAATGACGCGCTGACGTCGACCGAAGACGCGGTGACCGCCGGCGCGAACGACGCGCCGCTGCCGGCACCGCCCGAACCGCCGCGTCGCAAGGCGCGGCGCGCGACGTCTCGCACGTCCGATTTCCGCGTCGCCGAGCAGCCGGCGTTCGTGCTGCACAGCTATCCGTACCGGGAAACGAGCCTGATCATCGACGTGCTCACGCGCGATCACGGCCGCCTCGCGCTCGTCGCGAAGGGCGCGAAGCGCCCGCACTCCGCGCTGCGCGGCGTGCTGCAGACGTTCCAGCCGCTGCTGCTGTCCTGGTCGGGCAAATCCGAAGTACGCACGCTGACGGGCGCCGAGTGGGTCGGCGGGATGCTGCCGCTCGGCGGCGACGGGCTGCTGTGCGGCTTCTACGCGAACGAACTGCTCGTGAAATTCTGCGCGCGCGAGGATCCCCAGCCGCCGCTTTTCAATCATTACGTGCTGACCCTCACGCGTCTCGCGCACGGCGAACCCGCGGTGCAGGTGCTGCGCTCGTTCGAGCGCGTGCTGCTGCGCGAGACCGGCTATGCGATGGCGCTGAATCGCACGGTCGCGCGCCGCGCGGTCGAACCCGACCGCCGCTACGTGTTCGATCCCGAGCGCGGCGTGCGCAATGCGGACGACGACGTGCCGTCGCACTGGCCGGTGATTACCGGACAGACGTTGCTCGACATGGAGCAGGACGATTACCATCGAGCCCAGACGGTTGCGCAAAGCAAGACGCTGATGCGCTTCCTGCTGAACACCTATCTCGGCGGTACGCCGCTTGCCACGCGTCAGATCCTGATCGACCTGCAAAACCTATGAGCTTCTTCCTGACAACGCCCACCGCCATCGACCTCGGCGTGAACATCGACCACGTCGCGACGCTGCGCAACGCGCGCGGCACGACCTATCCCGATCCGATCCGCGCGGCGCTCGCCGCCGAAGAGGCCGGTGCGGACGCGATCACGCTGCACCTGCGCGAGGACCGTCGTCACATCGTCGACGCCGACGTGCGCAAGCTGCGCCCGCTGCTGAAGACGCGCATGAACCTAGAATGCGCGGTGACGGCCGAGATGCTCGACATCGCGTGCGAAGTGCGTCCGCACGACGCGTGCCTCGTGCCCGAGAAGCGCGAGGAGCTGACGACCGAAGGCGGCCTTGACGTCGCCGGCCGCTTCGAAGCCGTGCGTGCGGCCTGCAAGCAGCTCGCCGACGCCGGCGTGCGCGTATCGCTGTTCATCGATCCGGACGAAACGCAGATCCGCGCCGCGCACGAAGCAGGCGCGCCGGTGGTCGAGCTGCATACCGGCCGTTATGCCGATGCGCACGACGAAGTCGAGCAGCAGCGCGAATACGAGCGCATCGTCGCGGGTGTGCAGGCCGGTGCGCAACTGGGCCTGAAGGTCAACGCCGGTCACGGCCTGCATTACACGAACGTGCAGCAGATCGCCGCGATCGACGGCATCGTCGAACTGAACATCGGCCATGCGATCGTCGCGCACGCGATCTTCGCGGGCTGGGACAACGCAGTGCGCGAGATGAAGGCGATCATGGTCGCCGCGCGTGTCGCCGCGCTGCACGGTGGTGCGCGCTGACGATGCATTCCGTGCGCGCGCGCTTTTCTCGCCACCCGGCGTCGTCCGCATTTCACGGCGGGCGCTGACGTGGCGATCTACGGCATCGGCACCGACATCGTCCAGGTGAGCCGTATCGCCGCTGTGCTCGAGCGCACGGGCGGCCGGTTTGCCGAGAAGGTGCTGGGCCCCGACGAGCTGCGCGTGTTCCACGCACGCCGCGCGCGCTCCGAGGCGCGCGGCATCGCGTTTCTCGCGACGCGTTTTTCCGCGAAGGAAGCGTTCTCGAAGGCGATCGGGCTCGGCATGCATTGGCCGATGACCTGGCGCGCGCTGCAGACCCTCAACCAGCGCAGCGGTGAACCGTACGTCGTCGCGTCGGGCGAGCTGGCCGACTGGCTTGCCGCACGCGGTATCACGGCACGCGTGACGGTCAGCGACGAACGTGACTACGCGGTGTCGTTCGTGGTCGCCGAGACCGACGCCGCGCCGCCGCCTGCACCTGTTTCCCGAACCACTTCCTGACGGACTTCCCGATTCGATGAAAACGACTCCCGGCCCGGTCATGCTCGACGTCGTCGGCACGGCCCTGTCGCGCGACGATGCGCGGCGCCTTGCGCATCCGAACACCGGCGGCGTGATTCTGTTCGCGCGGCATTTCCAGAACCGCGCGCAGTTGACCGCGCTGACCGATTCGATTCGCGCGGTGCGCGAGGACATCCTGATCGCCGTCGATCACGAAGGCGGGCGCGTGCAGCGATTCCGCACCGACGGTTTCACGGTGCTGCCTGCGATGCGCCGCCTCGGCGAACTGTGGGATCGCGACGTGCTGCTCGCGACGAAGGTCGCGACCGCGGTTGGCTACATCCTGGCTGCCGAGTTGCGCGCATGCGGGATCGACATGAGCTTCACGCCGGTGCTCGACCTCGACTACGGGCACTCGAAGGTGATCGGCGATCGCGCGTTCCATCGCGACCCGCGCGTCGTCACGCTGCTCGCGAAGAGCCTGAACCACGGGTTGTCGCTCGCCGGCATGGCGAACTGCGGCAAGCATTTCCCGGGGCACGGCTTCGCAGAGGCCGATTCGCACGTCGCACTGCCGACTGACGACCGGACGCTCGACGCGATTCTCAAGCAGGACGTCGCGCCGTACGACTGGCTGGGCCTGTCGCTGTCCGCGGTGATCCCCGCGCACGTGATCTACACGCAGGTCGACAAGCGGCCGGCCGGCTTCTCGCGCGTATGGCTGCAGGACATCCTGCGCGGGCAGTTGGGCTTCACGGGTGCGATCTTCAGCGACGACCTGTCGATGGAGGCGGCGCGCGAAGGCGGCACGCTCACGCAGGCGGCCGATGCAGCGCTCGCAGCCGGCTGCGACATGGTGCTCGTGTGCAACCAGCCGGACGCGGCCGAGGTCGTGCTGAACGGGCTGAAGGTGCAGATGTCGGCCGAGTCGGTGCGGCGCATCAAGCGGATGCGGGCGCGCGGCAAGGCGCTCAAGTGGGACAAGCTGATCGTGCAGCCCGAGTATCTGCAGGCGCAGGCGCTGTTGAGCAGCGCACTGGCGTAAGCGGAGAAGGGCGGCGCGATGCCGCTCTCCCGTCGTCGAAAACAAGAAAGCCGCGCTTTTGCGCGGCTTTTCTCATTGGGACGTAAAGCGCGGGGCGACACGCATTTACGCAACTAACCGTCAGCCCCAACCAGCGCCTCGGACAACGGCGGTCCGGTCAGTTGACCTTCATCCGCTGCAACTTGTTGTACAGCGTCTTGGGGCTGATGCCGAGCAGCGTCGCCGCGCGATGGCGCGTGCCGCCGACCGCGTCAAGCGTCGCGCGGATCAGCAGATCCTCGACATCGGACAGCGGGGTGCCGACCTTGATCTGCACGCTGCTGCCGTTCAGCGCGGCACCGGCCGCGAAGCTCGCTTCGCCCGCGCGCAGCGTCTCGATGAAATCGCCGGACGCGTCATAGGCGAAGCGCACGCGCTCCTGCAGTTCGCGCACGTTGCCGGGCCATTCGTAGGACAGGCATTCGCGTACGAAGCCCGGCGCCGCGCGCTTGTCGGTCGTGCTGCGGCCGGTGGCGCGCGCTTCGCGGTTCAGTTCGTCGATCAGTGCGTCCGCGATGGCAAGCGCATCGCCGTCGCGCTCGCGCAGCGGCGGCATCGTGATCGATGCCGCATCGAGACGCAGCCACAGGTCCTCGCGCAACGTGCCGTTCGCGACCGCCTCGCGGGCCGGGCGGCGCGTGGTCGCGATCAGCCGGAAGTCGCTCGCGATCGAGCTCGTGCCGCCGATCCGCATAAAGTTCTGCGAGTCGAGCGCATGCAGCAGCGCCTCCTGCAGCACGAGCGGCAGTGCAGTGATCTCGTCGAGGAACAGCGTGCCGCCGCCGGCCTGTTCGAACAGGCCCGATTCGCGCCGCTCGGCGCCGTCGAATGCGCCGCGCTCATGGCCGAACAGCACGCTGTCGAGCGACGCGCCGTGGCGGCCGGCCTGCGTGATCGTGCGGCAGTCGAACGACACGAACGGCCCCTTGCGGCGCCGGCTCAGGTCGTGCAGCGTGCGCGCGGCCAGCTTCTTGCCGGTACCGGCTTCGCCCGCGAACAGCACGGCCGTTTCGGTGCCTGCGTTGTGTTCGATCATGTCGTACACGTGCTGCATTGCCTCGCTGCGGCCGACCAGCGCGCCGAAGCGGCCGAGGTGGCGCAGCGACGCGCGCAGCGTGCGCACTTCGTCGATCAGTTCGTAGGGCCGCGGAATCCGGGCCAGCAGGCTGCGCAGGCGCGGAATGTTGATCGGCTTCAGCAGGTAGTCCCAGATGCCGTGACGCAGGCCTTCGATCGCGCTCTCGACCGTCGCGTTGCCCGTCAGCACGATCACCGGCAACGAGCCGTTCGGCTGCTGCTGCGGCAGATGCTGGAGCAGGTCGAACCCGCTGCCGTCCGGCAGGTTCAGGTCGACGAGGACGACATCGGGAATCGAGCGGCCGAGCGCCGTGCGTGCCTCGGCGAGCGACGTGGCCGTGTCGACCGAGAAGCCGTCTGCTGCGAGCAGCGCGGTCAGGCCGGACAGACTGTTGGGATCGTCTTCGACAATCAGGGCGTGTGGCATGGTGGACGCGAGTCGAGTCAAGAGAGGCGGGCTGTCGGCCATCGAGCCGGCCGCAGCCGCATGTCAGATTAAAAACTGATTTTATGCCCCGCTGAACGCCTGACGTGCATTATTTCTCTGTCGCTATAAAACAGTTACCGATGATACAAATTGAATACCTTTAGTGCTGGATTTTGTGTTGCCCATGGTAGCGACGTGCCGGAGCTGTTGACGGCAGGCAAACAAAAAGCGCCCCGAAGGGCGCTTTGTTCGATACGGAAATCGCAGGCGATTACGCGCGGCTGCGGTATTCGTTCGTACGCGTATCGATTTCGATCTTGTCGCCGGTGTTGCAGAAGAGCGGCACTTGCAGTTCGAAGCCCGTTGCGAGCTTGGCGTTCTTCAGCACCTTGCCCGACGACGTGTCGCCCTTGACGGCCGGTTCCGTGTAGGTGATCTCGCGAACCAGGACCGTCGGCAGTTCGACCGAAATCGCCTTCTCGTTGTAGAACACGACTTCGCAAGCCATGCCGTCTTCGAGGTAGTTCAGCGCTTCGCCCATCATTTCCGCTTCGACTTCGAACTGGTTGTAGTCGGCGTCCATGAACACGTACATCGGATCGGCGAAGTACGAGTACGTCACTTCCTTGCGGTCGAGCACGACGACGTCGAACTTGTCGTCAGCCTTGTAGACCGATTCCTGGCCCGCGTTCGTCAGCAGGTTCTTCATCTTCATCTTGACGACGGCGGAGTTACGGCCCGACTTGTTGTATTCGGCCTTGGCGATGACCCATGCGTCGCTGCCGATCTGCACGACGTTGCCTACGCGGAGTTCCTGTGCGGTCTTCATAAAAACTGTCCTGATCCAATCAAATAAATAGGTGCCTGAGCGTTGCACAACGGCTGACGGCGCAAGCGGGGGGCGTTCCGGTGGGCGCCAAGAACCCCAAACGCGAGCGCTTGCGTGGTCAGCCGTCGGATAACCGCTTATTTTAACTGAGATTTTGCGTATTCCGCCAGCTTTCCGGCGAGATCGCCGACGCTCGCCAGGGCGTCGGCCCAGCGGGCTGCGTTGGCGTCCAGTGCGGCGCGATGTTGCAGCAGATCGGCCCAGTCCGGCGTGCCGGCGCCGTTCCACGCATGCCAGAAGCGTTCGAGCGCCGCGCGCGGCGCGTCGGCGAGGCCGGCCGACAGGTGCGCGAGCGCGGCGTCGAGCTTCGGCAGGTGCGCGTCGTCGGCTTGCGGATAGATGTGCCATACGAACGGCCTGCGCGCCCATTGCGCGCGGACGAACGAGTCCTCGCCACGCACGAAATTGACGTCGGCCACCCACAGCAGCGGGTCGTAGTCGGCCTGCGGGACGAACGCGAGCCCGTACGCAGTCAGGTTGCCGCTCTGCGCGCGCGCGCCGGCGCCGAATGATTCGACCCCGAAAAAATGCGCGATGGCCGGAGATACGCGGCCGACGGGCACGAGCGCGACGACGGGCGACGGGCTGTCGCGCCACTGCGCGAGCAACGCGTCGACGGCCGGATTTTCATATGCGAACAGGCTGACGACCGTCGTGCCGGGCGCTGGCGGCGCGTCGCCGGTCGCGTGCCGCCACCATGCGGCACGCGTCGCCGCGTCGGCTTCGAAGGCCGTGCGGCGCGCGTCGAGATCGCGCTCCTTCAGCACGCCGCCCGTGCCGGCCGACAATCCCGGGAAGAAGAACGTCTTCAGCAACGAGTAGCGCGGATGCGGCGATGGTCGCAAATGGAAATCGGCGACCCAGTCCTCGGCGCTCAGGTATTCGAGATTGATCCACACGGGGCGGCGCGCGCGGCGCGCCATCGCCGCGAGATACGCGCCGGGCAACTCGCAAGCGAATGCCTCGATCACGACGTCGGCGATCTCCAGTGCGTCGCCGACTTCCGCATGCCAGTGCTCGACCACGATACCGTCGAGCATCTGCCGCCCGGCATCGGGATCGACCCCCGGCAGCAGCCGTGCGAACGTGCGCAGATCGTCGATGAACAGGCGCACCTGCCAGCCGTGCTCGTGCGCGAGCTGGCGGGCGAGGCGCCAGCACACGCCGATGTCGCCGAAGTTGTCGATCACGGTGCAGAAGAGGTCGCACGCGATCGGTTCGTCGGGCGCGAGCGGCGAAGTGGAGGCGGGGGCGGGTGCGGTGCGGGACATCGAAGCGGGCCGGTGAATGCTCTAAACTGGCGATTCTAATGGACCCGTTCCGCGCCACAAGGCACCCGGATCACGCATGACATCCCCAGAAGCCGCCGACACCCCGTTCGAACCGAAGAAGATCCTCGCGCAATTGCCGCACATGCCGGGCGTCTACCGCTACTACGACACGGCGGGCGCCGTGCTTTACGTCGGCAAGGCGCGCGACCTGAAGAAGCGCGTATCGAGCTATTTCACGAAGACGCAGCTGTCGCCGCGCATCGCGATGATGGTCACGCGCATCGCGCGCATCGAGACGACCGTCACGCGCTCGGAGGCAGAGGCGCTGCTGCTCGAGAACAACCTGATCAAGGCGCTCGCGCCGCGCTACAACATCCTGTTTCGCGACGACAAGTCGTATCCGTACCTGAAGCTCACCGCGCATCGCTTTCCGCGCATGGCTTACTACCGCGGCTCGGTCGACAAGCAGAACCAGTATTTCGGGCCGTTCCCGAGCGCGTGGGCCGTGCGCGAGAGCATCCAGATCCTGCAGCGCGTATTCCAGCTGCGCACCTGCGAGGATTCGGTCTTCAACAACCGCACGCGGCCGTGCCTGCTGCATCAGATCGGCCGGTGCACGGCGCCGTGCGTCGGCGCGATTTCCGAGGACGACTACGCGATCGACGTGTCGAATGCCGCGCGCTTCCTGCTCGGCCGGCAGTCGGAAGTGATGAAGGAGCTCGAGCAGAAGATGCATGCGTTCGCGGCCGAGCTGAAGTTCGAGCAGGCGGCCGCCGTGCGCAACCAGATGAGCTCGCTCGCGACGGTGCTGCACCAGCAGGCGATCGAGGTCGGCAGCGACAGCGACGTCGACATCCTCGCGGTGGTCGCGCAGGGCGGACGCGTGTGCGTGAACCTGGCGATGGTGCGCGGCGGCCGGCATCTTGGCGACAAGGCCTATTTCCCGACGCATGTCGAAAGTGCGCTGACGCTTGCCGAAGGCGGGCTCGGTGACGAGGCCGAGGCAGCGGACGGTACGGATGAAGCGGCTGCGGCGTTGCCCGATCAGCCCGCGGAAGATGCTACCGCCGCGCGTGGCGCGGGGGCGTCGGTGGAGGCCGAGGTGCTCGATGCGTTTATCGCGCAGCACTATCTCGGCAATCGCGTGCCGCCCGTGCTGGTCGTGAGCCATGCGCCCGCGAGCCGCGACCTGCTCGAGTTGCTGTCCGAGCAGGCCGGTCACAAGGTATCGCTGGTGCGGCAGCCGCAGGGGCAGCGGCGCGCATGGCTGTCGATGGCCGAACAGAATGCACGGCTCGCGCTCGCACGGCTGTTGTCCGAGCAGGGCTCGCAGCAGGCGCGCACGCGCGCGCTCGCGGAGACGCTCAGCTTCGAATGCGACGATCTCGCGACGCTGCGGATCGAGTGTTTCGACATCAGCCACACGATGGGCGAGGCGACGCAGGCGTCGTGCGTCGTCTACCACCATCACAAGATGCAGTCGGGCGACTACCGTCGCTACAACATCACCGGCATTACGCCGGGCGACGACTACGCGGCGATGCGGCAGGTGCTCACGCGCCGCTACGAGAAGATGGTCGAGCAGGCCGCGCAGGCGGCGGCCGCCGACGACGCGGCCGGCATCGACGGCGAATCGACGCGCCAGGCCGAGGCGTCGAGCCTGCTGCCGAACATCGTGCTGATCGACGGCGGCAAGGGGCAGGTCGAGATCGCGCGGCAGGTGTTCACCGAGCTCGGGCTCGACACGTCGATGCTGGTTGGCGTTGCGAAGGGCGAGGGGCGCAAGGTCGGCCTCGAGACGCTCGTGTTCGCGGACGGCCGCACGCCGCTCGAACTCGGCAAGGAGAGCGCCGCGCTGATGCTCGTCGCACAGATTCGCGACGAGGCGCACCGCTTCGCGATCACCGGGATGCGCGCGAAGCGGGCGAAGGCCCGCCAGACGTCGCGACTCGAGGAGCTCGAAGGGGTCGGCGCGAAACGTCGTCAGCGGCTGCTCGCGCGGTTCGGCGGGTTGCGCGGGGTGGTTGCCGCGAGCGTCGAGGAACTGGCGAGCGTCGACGGCATCTCGCATGCGCTCGCCGAGCAGATCTACAAGCAGCTTCACTGATGCGGCCGTGCGGCCGGCTGCGCCTGAGCGTGTTCTTGCATTCTCGCGTTCTTGTGGCAGGCCGGTCGACACGGCACAATTGCGAATCCTTTACTGACCCGCATGCCATGCCGTTCAATTTCCCGATTTTCCTGACGTGGGTACGGATCGTGCTGATTCCGCTGGTCGTCGGCGTGTTCTATCTGCCGGACACGGTGATGGGCGGCGCGCACCGCAACCTCGCGGCGGCGGCGATCTTCATCCTCGCCGCGCTGACCGACTGGTTCGACGGGTTTCTCGCACGCAAGTGGAACCAGACGTCGTCGTTCGGCGCATTCCTCGATCCGGTCGCGGACAAGCTGATGGTGACGGCCGCGCTGTTGATCCTCGTGCAGATTTCGCGGGTCGATGCGGCGATCGCGCTGGTGATCGTCGGTCGCGAGATCGCGATTTCCGCACTGCGCGAATGGATGGCACAGATCGGCGCGTCGAAGAGCGTCGCGGTGAACCAGCTCGGCAAGTTCAAGACCGCATGCCAGATGGTCGCGATCCCGATGCTGCTGTACTACGGCCCGCTACCGCTCGGCATCGCGACGATCGACACGCGCGTGTGGGGCGAGTGGCTGATGTATCTCGCGGCGGTGCTGACGATCTGGTCGATGCTGTACTACATGAAGCTCGCATGGCCGCAGATCCGCGAGCGCGGCGGCGCATGACCGGCACCCCCAGTCGATCGCGCAGGTTTTTTGGAAAAAGGGCTGGAAAAGCCCTTGACATACGAATGTGCCTTCGACATAATCTCGCTTCTCCGCTGCACGGCGAAGTAAGTGTGTGACGGGGAAGCAGTAGCGCAGCAATACGCGGGAGTAGCTCAGTTGGTAGAGCGCAACCTTGCCAAGGTTGAGGTCGCGAGTTCGAGACTCGTCTCCCGCTCCAGATTTTCTGGCAGCGTGTTGTACGGCAAAGCGCTGCAGGTGCAGGACAATGCGGGAGTAGCTCAGTTGGTAGAGCGCAACCTTGCCAAGGTTGAGGTCGCGAGTTCGAGACTCGTCTCCCGCTCCAAGTAATGGGGAAGCCACGCTTCCCTTTTTATTTGATGGACTGATGGTCCTCGAATAAAAAATCTGTCGCTTGCCTTCATGGCATCCGGACAGTCCGCTTTTGGCGCGATAGCAAAGCGGTTATGCAGCGGCCTGCAAAGCCGTTTAGGCCGGTTCGACTCCGGCTCGCGCCTCCAGCAAGAAAAGAAAAGCCCCGCTTCGGCGGGGCTTTTTTTTCGCACGTTTCCAATGCTGGAAATGCGTCTCCTGAAGTGGTAGCAAGTCGCCTCTACCCAACCCAAAAGCCAATGCCGACCACCCATAGATCGGTAAATTGGCAATCGAGCTGTAATGAACGAGCGTCCAATTGTCATCCGCATGGCACATTCCATCGGCAGTGGGACGGACGCGTTTCAGCGGGCTGACGCGGATGAAAAAAGCCCGCTGTTCGCGGGCCTCGTGTACTCAGCAATTACCTTTCTTCGCCTGTCCGGGCGGGCAGAATCCGTTGCCTGGGCCTCCCTGCGGTGCGACGACGACCGGCGCACCCGGAACGTATGCGACGCACCCACTCAGCGCGCCGACCACGCTCGCCGCGGCGAGCAATGCGATAACCCCTTTCTTCACTTCGTTCTCCCGTTATTGAGGAAAGGGCCTCGCGGCCCTTTCGATGATGCTGACGACGCGTCAGAAACTGAAATTGACGTTCGACTGGCTGGTCGTTGCATTGACGTTCGTCGATTGCGTTGCGCCCGACGCTGCGTCAGCCTCGATCGTATATTGTGCCGCGGCGGCCGGCGAGGCAGCCAGGGCGACCGGCAGCGAGCCCGAGTAAGTGCCGACGATCGGCGCGGCAGTGGGCACGTTGAGCGCATACGCGCCCGTATCCATGTTCGCGTTGATCGACGTGATCTCGTACGCATTGGCATCGACGGTCTGCAATGCGCGCACGAACGCATCGGCGCTTGCGGTTACCGTGCCGCTGACCGTGCTCATCGTCGAGGCCGGCAGCGTGATCGGGGTGTTCGATGCCGAGACCGCCGTGGTTGTGTTCACCACGACCGGGACCGAGCGCACGATACCCGACGCGAAATTGTTCTGCACGATTACGACGTCGTAGTTACCTTGCGTCGAGCTCTGGATCAGCGGCGACAGCACGAACTTCCCGGTGCTGTCGGCAACCGTGCCGCGGACCACCTTGCCACCTTGTTCCGCATACACCGTCGCGCCGGCTTCGGCTGATGCGACATAGCCGGAGATCGCGCCGCTCACGACGGTCGGGATCGCGGTGACGACCGGCTTCAGCGCAAACGTGCCGTTGCCGCGCTGGACGATCGACTTGCACGCGTTGAAGTCGAGCACGAGGTCGACGAGCGTGTTCGGTTGAACCGTGAAGGGCTGGATGATCTTGTAGCCGCTTTGCGTCGCGCTCGGTGTCGCGAGCGCCTGTTCCGTGCCGCCCGTCGGGACGACGGAGTTCGCGAGGTTGTTGCCCTGGTTCGGCGCGAGAACGAGTCGGACTTGCTGATACTGGCCAGCCGGCAGTGCGGTCTGGCCGATATCGGCGAGCACGCCGTTGGTGAGTGACAGCAGATCGATCTTTTGCGGTGTCGCCAGCGTAATCGTCGACCAGCCGGCATCGTTATCGGAAGCATTCGCATTCCCGTTGACGCGAACCTGCGAGACGGTCACGTAGACGTGGTCGAACCCGCATGAAGGCGCATCCGTCATTGCGACATGCAGCGTGCCGGTCTGCACGCTGCCGCCGTCATCGCCGCCGCCGCAACCCGCGAGAACGAACGGCACGAATGCGGCGCAAAGGACGCTCTTGATTATGTTATTCATATGTCACCCCCTGTGGGTGTTATTGTGGGTGACGGAAGAATAGTGGTACTCCGGTTGATTATTTGGGTATGTTTGAAACGAACGGTAACATTTCGTTCGATTGGTAAGTTCTTATCGGGATTGATGCTGATCAGGAGCGAACCAGGCATACGGTGAGCACAATTGTTTCGTGCGAGTCTTGTGACGCCGAACGCACCGATCCGGTCGTCGGCATCCAGTTCGAGTTTGAAAACCGTTTGCGCGATAGCGGCGTTGAAGCCGCGTCGATCCGCCGTGACGGTGAAGCCTGGGGATGCGCAGGCTCGTCTCCATGCAAGAAGGGAAAGCCCCGCTTCCGCGGGGTTTTCCCTTCTTCCGCGCTTCATCGGCGCGTCCCGTCCTATTCCGCCGGATATGTCAATGTCACCAGTTCGCACTTCGACGTGCTCTTGCCGTCGTAGTCGTAAATCGCGAGCAGATGCTGGCCCTTGCTGTTCACGATCGGCAGCGTGATTGCCCGGCGATTCGGGTTGTTGCCGCCGGCCGGTTCGTCGGAGCTCTGCTTGCGGATTTCGGACTCGAGGTCCGACGGCGTGTTGATGCCGTTCTCCGGACCGCGGCTGCGCACCCGGCTGTAGAAGTGAAAACCGTTGTCGGTCCAGCCGCGCGGCAGCATGTTGCGCCACTGGTTGTTGGTGACTTCCCTCCACAGCAGATCGGTGTTGCCGCTCAACGTAAACGGCGTCGGACACGCGCCGGCCGCGAACGCTTGTCCGCAGAAAAGCGGGATGGCGGCAAGCGACCACGCAACGCATCGGGCCGCGCGTCGCGCGAGGCCGGCGTCGTGTCGCGTTCGGGGATGGTGCGGCAGGGCATGGGGCGTTTTCATACGGCATCCTCCAAGTGATGGATCGGGATGCGACCGCACTGCGGCCGCTGGGGAATACCGTATCGCTGCCGTTCTCACGCAAGAATGCGGCGAACGTCACACGCGTCGTCACGGGGCGAAGGTGCGGGGCCGGGGCCCGGGATGTGTATGGAAAGCCTGAAGGTGTGGCGACAGCGCGGTGCGATGGCTTGATCGCGCGTTGTCGCGGCGAGGGCGGTGATGGTAGCGGCGCGGGCCGTATGCATTGCCCGCGTCGCCGTGAGCGCGCCGAACGTTCAGCGATCCCGGTCAGCCATCGACCGGCTGCGCGGGCGTGTCGAGCCTGAGCTGATAGAACGCCGCATCGAGCCAGCGGCCGAACTTGAATCCCGCTTCGGTGATCGTGCCCGAGTGCACGAAACCGAGGCGCGTATGCAGCGCGACGCTGCCGCCGTTGGTCGCGTCGATACAGCCGACCAGCACGTGCACGTCAGCTTCGCGCGCGCGCCGGATCAGTTCGCGCAGCAGCAGTTCGCCGAGCCCGCGGCCGCGATGGTCGCGGTGGACGTAGACGCTGTGCTCGACCGTGTACTTGAACGCCGGAAACGCGCGGAACGTGCCCCAGCTCGCGAAACCGACCAGCGTGCCCGATTCATCGACTGCGCCGACGATCGGAAAACCGGCGGCGCGCTTCGTCGCGAACCACGTGACCATCGCTTCCGGCGGGCGCGGCTGATAGTCGTAGAGCGCGGTCGAGTTCACGATCGCATCGTTCAGGATCTCGAGGATGGCCACGGCATGCTCGGCCTCGCTGCAATCGATCAGGCGCACGTCGTCGCGCTGTTTCGGGGAATTCATATGGGCTCCTGCGCCGGTCGGCTTTGAACGGATGACACACTCCGCGCGCCGGTGGCTGAGACATCGCAGATCGCGACGACATAGCGCGCGGCCTGCGACGACGGGTTGCTGAAAATCAGCGGCTGATCGACGCGCATCGCCAGACAGTCGCCTGCGTGAAGTTCGTGAAGCTGGTCGCCGAACGTGACGTCGACACGTCCATGAATGACCCACACCTGTTGATGCAGTGCGCTTTCGCGCCCGCCGGAGTCGTACGCGACGCGCGCGCCGGGCGGGAAATCGACCTCGACGAGCTGGATCGGCGACGGCCAGCCGGGCGGCGACAGATTGCGCCGCACGTAACCTGACGCCGGATCGCGCCATTCCGTCTGTTGCGCGCGCCGTACCAGCGGGTGCGCGGATGCGTCGTCGCGATCGCCGCCGAACAACCCGGCCAGCGACACGCCGAGACCGGCCGCGAGCTTGTCGAGCACGACGGCCGTCGGGCTCGCCGCCGCACGCTCGATCAGCGAGATCATCGAACGGCTGACGCCGGAACGCGCGGCGAGGGCATCGAGCGTGTAGCCTCGTAGCGTTCGCAAGTCGCGCACGCGCCGGGCGATGCGTTCGTTGATGCCGGTGTCGTCGGCGGGGGGCTGGGTTGATTCTTGCATGATGGATTTATTTTCCAGCAAACTGGAATTTGAAGTCAACGAGATTTCAGCGGGATGCTGGCTGTCTCGGATCGGCGATTCGCTCGCGGCCGAGCGCTTGCCCGGCAGCGGGGTCAAGCGTAATATACAAAACGACTACATTTCGTTTAATTAGAGACATATGGGAATCATCAAGATATCCGAGCACATGCACGAACGGTTGCGCTCGACCAGTACCGCGCTGAGCCGTTCGATCAATGCGCAGGCAGAACACTGGCTGCGCGTCGGGATGCTGTCGGAACTCAATCCGTCGCTGTCCTACGGCGATATCTGCCGGATGCTGATCGAGATCGAAGCGCGCGGCGGCGATACGGGTCCGACGGAGTCGGTGGCTCACGGCATCGAGCAGGTGGCGTAATGGCGAAGCGCGAAATCCCGATCCGCGGCGCCGCGGAAATCGCCAAGTCGCGCGAGGCTGCGAAGCTCGCGTCCCAGGTGCTGACGATGATCACCGAGCACGTGAAGCCGGGTGTCACCACTGACGAACTGGACGCGCGCTGCCGCGAATACATCGTCGACGTGCTCGGCGCGATCCCGGCGAACATCGGCTACCACGGTTATCCGAAAACCCTGTGCACGTCGGTCAACCACGTGGTCTGTCACGGCATTCCGTCGTCGCGGCCGATGCGTGACGGCGACATCGTGAATCTCGATATCGCGGTGATCAAGGACGGCTGGTTCGGCGACACGAGCCGCATGTACTTCGTCGGCGAGCCGGGCGAACTGGCGCGGCGCCTCGTCGCGACGACCTATGAGGCGATGCATGCGGGCATCCGCGCGGTTCGTCCGGGCGCGACGCTCGGCGATGTCGGCTATGCGATCCAGCAGGTCGCGCATCGCGAAGGGTTCAGCGTGGTCCGCGAGTACTGCGGGCACGGGATCGGTGACGTGTACCACGACGAGCCGCAGGTGCTGCACTATGGCCGTCCGGGCACCGGCGTGCCGCTGCGGCCGGGGATGATCTTCACGATCGAGCCGATGCTGAATGCGGGCAAGCGCGATACGCGTGTGCTGGCGGACGGCTGGACGGTCGTCACGAAGGATCACTCGCTGTCCGCGCAATGGGAGCACATGGTCGTGGTGACGGAGCAGGGCTTCGAGATCCTGTCGGACGACGTGACGCCGCCGGCGTTCGCGGCGCTTTCCGGTACGCACGCGGCCTGACGCGCGGCGGTCAACGAAAACGGGCCCCGTCGCGGGGTAATGCCGTTCAGTTAAGGGACTTTGATGTGCCGAACGGCGTAACGCTTGGGTCGTGCTTTAACCACACGGGGGCATTCACGCCCCCGTTGTTTTTCCACGGTCTCGAACGCAAGGCGAGCGTGCAGGCGATCGAGCCACGCAGGTATCTTGCCGAACGCTGGGGTCACGGCAGCCCACATCATTTCGTGCTGGAAGACGTGGAACGCTCGTACGAAGCTGATATCGGTCGGATCGAGTTTCGCCTGCCATGCGGCAGTGGCCATTTCGCGGCGAATCAGGTTGTAGGCGATCAATGCGCCCCAGATCTCCTGATAGACCCCTTCAACGGTCCGGCTGCGCAAAGTCAGCTCCGTGCCAAGCATCGATTGCTTTAATTCCCGATAGCTGGTTTCGATCTGCCAGCGGCGCCCATAACAGGCGACGATATCGGCCGGTTTGAAGCGTTGGCGATCATCCAGCGAGGTCAGTAGCACGCGTTCGCGCCCGCATGCATCGATCGTACGAATCGCACGGGCCAGCCAGAACTCCGGCAGTTCAGGGGATTGTTTGCGCGCCTGCGGGGACACGCGCATGCGCACTGTCGCATCGTCCGGCGTGCCGTCGATCACGTCCCATCGGGTATGGGATTTGGCCGGAATCAGGAAGTGGCGGTTGTGCCCATTCATCGTCAGGCAGCACAGGATGCGAGCGGCCAGAAAGCCTTTGTCGAATACCGTCAGTGAATGGTCGGGTATCTGCGGCAGCAGATCCTGGGCGTATACCATCTCGTTGGTGCCATAGGCACCGAAATTGATATCGGCCACCAGATGCGTCGGGATGGCAGTTAGCGTCACCGCTCGTACTTGCGGATAGCTGGCCACTTTGCCGCTGGCGTAGCGTTGCGCACCGAAGTGCTCACGATTGGCCGGGCTGTCGGCCGTGCGCAGCGTGGTGCCGTCCATTGCCCACAGACTAAGACCCTTGAAGGTATGGCGTGCCGCGTCCTGCGTGGTCCATGCCCCTGCTGTGCGTTCGAACAGCCATGCCAGAGGCGCTTCACCCACACGCTGGCGGGCCTGTGCCACGGCGCTCTTGCTGACGAAGGGGGCGAGCTCGTTGGGTAGCGCCAGATCGAGACTGTCGAGCACCTCATTGATTGACCAGTGCCGGTACATGGCCAAGGCGATCACCAGCCAAACCACGTGTTCGGCCGGCAGGCGCCGACGACGAATGCTCGCGGCTCCCGTCGCTTCAATCGCATGCTCGACCCACTCGTGGGGCAAATGCTCCGCCAGCCGGCTCAGGTCCGGCGTCGGATGTTGGGCGGCGCTCAGATAGGTCAGGTGGCTGGAAAGCATCGCGCCGAAAGTTAACACCTCCGCGCAGCGTTTACAACTGCCCGCTCCAACAAAAATGCCGTTCAGTTGCTTAACTGAACGGCATTACCCGTCGCGGGGCCCGTGTCATTTGCAGTCGCGCGGCGCGATCAGGAGGCGGCCGTCTCTACCGCCGCGACCGGCAGCGCAACGCTGCTCAACCGCGTGCCTTCTGCCACGCGTGTTCGACGAACACGCGGCACAGCGCTTCCATCCCGTTGCGGTCCTCGTCGTCGAAACGCGCCGCGACGGGGCTGTCGACGTCCCACACGCCGATCAGCGTGCCGTCGGCGGCCACCAGCGGCACGACGATTTCCGATTGCGACGCGGCATCGCAGGCGATATGGCCGGGGAATTCATGCACGTCGCGCACGACCTGCGTCTCGCGCGTCTGCGCGGCCGTGCCGCACACGCCCTTGCCGAGCGCGATCCGCACGCACGCGGGCTTGCCCTGGAACGGGCCGACCACGAGTTCCGATCCGTCAAAGAAATAGAAGCCGGCCCAGTTCAGGCGGTCGAGCGAGTGATAGACGAGCGCGGCGAAGTTCGCGGCGTTCGCGGTCAGGTCGCGTTCCGATTCGACGAGCGCGCGCGCCTGCTCGACGAGCGTCGCATAGTGTTCGGCCTTGGAGGCGTGAGGGTCGTTGGACAGCGTGAACATGGCTGAAATGCGATAAGGGTGGTGAACGGCGGGTTGTGAAAAGCGCGATGCGCGTCCCGCAGTCTACGGCACGCGCGGACTGTCTGCAGCGTCCGGTTCGCGGGGTGCGATGCCGAACGCGCCGTGCTGGTGCCGGCGACGCCGCTCAATCGGGTTCGAGCTCGGCGAACCGTTCGGCCAGGAAATCGAGCAACGCGCGCACCGCGGGCAGCAGCCCGCGCCGCGACGCGAACACCGCGTGGACGATCTCGCGGCGCGGCGCCCAGTCGGGCAGCACGGTCACCAGTTCGCCGCGCGCGATTTCGTCGCGCACCATCATCGTCGGCAACTGCACGATGCCGACCCCCGCGACGGCCGCCGCGCGCAGTGCGAGCATGCCGCCCGTCACGAGGCGCGGCTGGTGGTGGATTTCCGCGTGCGCGCCGTCGGGGCCGCGCAGCCGCCATACGTGCGCGGCCTGTGGCACACCGTGATCGAGGCTCGGCAGGCGGGTCAGGTCGGCAGGGACGGCCGGCATGCCGAGCTCGCGCAGCAACGCGGGGCTCGCGACGAGGCACTGGCCGCGCTCGGCCAGCACGCGCAGCGCGAGATCGCTGTCCTCGAGCGGCGGCGGGCGCACACGGATCGCGACGTCGATCCCTTCGCCGACGACGTCGACGCGCCGGTTGGTCGCCTCCAGGTGAATCTCGACGCGCGGACACGCGACCATGAATGCGGCGATCATCGTGCCGACCAGCGAATCGAGCAGCACGACCGGGCAACTGACGCGCACAATGCCGCGCGGCTCCTCGTGCAGCAGCGCGATCGCCTCGTCGGCGGCGTCCGCTTCGACGAGCATCGCGCGACAGTGCGCGTAGTAGGTCTGGCCGACGTCGGTGACGGTAAAACGGCGCGTCGAGCGCTGGATCAACCGCATCCCGAGCCGCGCCTCGAGCAGCGCGATGCGGCGGCTCAGCTTCGATTTCGGCATGTTCAGCGCGCGCCCGGCCGGCGCGAAGCCGCCGTGCTCGACTACCTGCACGAAGTAATAGAGATCGTTCAGATCCCGTTCTTTATCGTTCATCAAATAGAACGCTGAGTGCGATTTTGGCAGTCTACCGGATCGATCGTCCTACCTCTATATTCATATCCATGATGCGAAACACGTGTTTCGCCGCAATTCGGAGAAGGCAAATGAAGAAGATCCAGGGTGTCTACAGTGCGCCGCGCGGCCATTGGGTCGGCGACGGTTTCCCGGTGCGTTCGATGTTCAGCTATCAGTCTCACGGGGCGCACCTGAGCCCGTTCCTGCTGCTCGACTACGCAGGTCCTGCGAACTTCGAGCCGGCTTCGGCACCGCGCGGGGTGGGCCAGCATCCGCACCGCGGGTTCGAAACGGTGACGATCGTCTATGACGGCGAAGTCGCGCACCGCGACTCGACCGGCGCGGGCGGCGTGATCGGCCCCGGCGACGTGCAGTGGATGACGGCCGCGAGCGGGATCCTGCACGAGGAATTCCACTCGGAAGCCTTCACGAAGCGTGGCGGTCCGCTTGAGATGGTCCAGCTGTGGGTGAACCTGCCTGCCGCGGACAAGATGGGCGAGCCCGGCTACCAGACGCTGCTGAACGCGGACATCCCGGTGGTCGAGCTGCCGGACGGTGCGGGTCGCGCGCGGATCATCGCGGGCGAATTCGACGGGCGGCGCGGCCCGGCCCGCACGCACACGCCGATCGACGTGTGGGACGTGCGGCTCGCAGCCGGCGGTCGTGCGCGGTTCCCGGTCGCCGAAGGCCGGACGCTCGCGGTGGTCGTGCTGAGCGGTACGCTGCTGGTGAACGGCGAGACGGTTGCCCGCGAAGCGCAGTTCGTGCAACTGAGCCGCGACGGGCGCGACGTCGAGATCGAAGCGAACGGCGACGCCAAGCTGCTGATCCTGAGCGGCGAGCCGATCGATGAGCCGGTCGTCGGTTACGGGCCGTTCGTGATGAACTCGCAAGAGGAAATTCGGACCGCGATCGACGATTTCAACAACGGCCGCTTCGGCCGGATGCAGGCCTGACGGACAGGCCCCGCGCAATGCGGGGCTTTTTTCCATACGCGGCAGGGCGGTCGCGTGCCGCTTGTGCTTCGAGGCATAATCGACGGTTGCCGCGCGCCGGCCGGCGCGCCCGAATCAGGACCGACCATGAACGCTTCCGCACCTGCCGCATCCCCGCGCGCCGACGATCTCGAGTGGCGCTGGAAATCCTTCGACGCGCTGACGGCGCGTGAAATCTATTCGATCCTGGAAGCGCGCAGCGCCGTGTTCGTCGTCGAGCAGAACTGCGTATATCGCGACATCGACGATGCGGACCAGGCCGCATGGCACCTGGCCGCGTACGATGCGACGGGCCGCGTCGCAGGCTACCTGCGCGTGCTGCTGCCGGATGCGCGGAACACCGACGTGCGCATCGGCCGCGTGCTGACGAGCGCTGCGTTTCGCGGCGCGGGTCTCGGCAACGCGCTGATATCGCGCGCGCTCGAGCACATCCGTGCGCAGTGGCCGGATACGCAGGTGAGCCTGCATGCGCAGGCCCATCTGCAGCGCTTCTACGGGGCATTCGGCTTCACGCCGAGCTCGGACGTGCACGATGAGGATGGCATCCCGCACGTGTGGATGACCCGCGCACGCGGCTGATGCGCGGCGCGCCGTGCCGTCAGCGGGCGGCGGGCGTCACCGACGGGCGTTGAGCGCGCCGGGCGGTAGCCCGCTCGTCGATCAGACGGCCGCGTGCCGACAGCCGCAACCAGTGCCGCAGCGCGATCAGCGCGCCGATCACGCTCATCATCGAGCCCGGAATCCACAGCAGCAAGCCGCCGATCTGCTGGTCACGCAGCGGGCTGAGCCACGTGAACGCGCGTCCGCAGATCGAGTAGATCGGATACAGCTCGTGCGGCGTGAAGAAGATCAGCGCGCCGAGCGCGATCTGCGGCGGGATCGCCGCGACGACGATCAGGATCCGGCGGCCCGGCGACAGTCGCGCGGGCGGCGCGGGACGGGGATCGACGACGAGCCACCAGAACAGCAGCCCGTCGATCACCATGCTCCAGTTCATCACGCGATACAGGCGCCAGTCGAGCATCGCGACGAAGTGGATGGGCGACAGCAGCCAGAAATAGATCAGCCCGACGAACAGCACGACCGCGACGACCGGATGGAACACCACGTCGAGCGTCGCGCGCACGGGCGCCCACGCGAGCGCGGGGCGCACGAAGCGCTGTCGCCAGCGAAACGGAATGCCCGCGCGGATCGCCGCGCCCGGGTAGGCCAGCGCGATGAAGAACGGACCGAGGTGATGCAGCACGAGGTGCTGCGCACGGTGCATGAAGAACTCGTGCTCGAAGAAGTAGTCGAGCCGTGTGTGCAGCGCGATATAGAGCGCCGTCAGCCCGAGCCAGAACGAGAACTGCCGCAGCGGCGACACCTTCGCCTTCTTCACGCCGCGCGCGAACAGCACGGCGGCCGTCAGCACCGCGATGACCACGGTCGGCGACGGTTCCCACGGATCGAGCCAGTACAGGACGTTCATCGCGCGCGCATCACTTCGCCTGGGCCGGCGACTTCACGGCGAACGGCGTGTCGACCGTTTCGCCGTCGGAGAACTTCAGGCGCAGGCGCACGGTGTCGCCGGGCTTGATCGTGTGCTTCGGTTCCTCGAGCATGAAGTGATAGCCGCCCGGCGCGATGTCGACCTTGCCGCGCGCGGGGATCGTCAGCTTGTCGACCATTTCCATCTTCTGCGTCGAGCCGTTCGACACGGTCTGGTGCAGCATCACCATCCCGTAGTCGGGGCTGTCGACGTCGACGAGGTCGACCGGCTTGTCGCCGGTGTTGACGAGCGTCACGTAGCCGCCCGCGGGCAGCTGGTTCGGCAGCCAGCGCACCCATGCATTCTGCGCGGTGATCGCGCCGGCGGCGTAGGCGTGCGCGCCGGTGCACAGCGCGGCGAGGAGGGCGAACGTCTTGAGGGGCGTCTTCATGTCGGGGTTCAGGTGGTGGAGGCAGTGTCGATGATCCGGCGCACATCGGCGGCGATGGCGTCGGGCGAATCGCGGTCGGTCGCGAGCAAACGCGCTCGGCCGTTCGCGTCGAAGATGTAGACGGCCGAGCTGTGCGTGACCTCGTAGCCGCCGGACGGATCGCGTTTTTCCATCTGGTACGCGACGCGATAGCGTTTCGCGAGCGATTCGATCTGGCCGTCGGTGCCGGTGAGGCCACGGGCGTGCGCGGCATCGAACGCGGCGACGTACGACTGCATCGCCGGTGGCGTGTCGCGGGCGGGATCGACCGAGACGAACAGGATGCGCACGTCGTTCGCCTGCGGGCCGAGCTTCGCGAGCACTTCCATCAGTCGCGCCATCGTTTCGGGGCAGACGTCCGGGCAGTGCGTGTAGCCGAAGTAGACGAGCGCGACGCGGCCGCGAAATGCGCTCGCGTCGACCGGGTGGCCGTCGCCGCCGGTCAGCGTGAACGACAGGTCGGGCAGGTGGCCCGTGACGTTGGTCAGGTGCCAGTTCGGCTCGTCGTGCGTGCAGGCGGCAAGTGCGACGGCGGCGGTCAGCGCCGCGGCGGCGCGGACGAAGCGGGTGAAGCTGAAGAGGCGCCGGTGCGGCGCGGGACGGGCAGACGACATCCTAGGGCTCGATCGGACGGAACGGTCGCCGGCCGGCGCGGCGCCATGCGTCGCGCGGCCGGCGGTGCCGACTGTAGCGCAATTCCCGCGCCCGCGTCCTTTCGAAACCCGTACGGCACGGGCGAGCGGGGCAATATGTCGCAGTTGACGCGGACGGTGGCGTGACGTCGGCCCTGCGCCGGTTTCGCCCATCTCGGTACGCAGGCGCGGTAAGATGCGCACAATTCCCTTCTCGCAGCGGCGGCCCGCGTTTGCCGGCCGCTCCTCAGGCTATCGAATCGATGCAATCCGTTCCGGCTTCCCTGTCCCTGACCGATACCGCGTTCTTTTTCGACTTCGACGGCACGCTCGTCGAGCTGGCGCCGACGCCCGACAGCATTCACGTGCCGCCGTCGCTGCTGACGCTGCTCGATGAACTGCGGCGCCGCTCGCACGGCGCGGTCGCCGTCGTGTCGGGTCGCGGCATCGACAACCTCGACACGTTCCTGAACATGCCGGACTTGCCGATCGCGGGTCTGCACGGCGCCGAACGCCGCGACGCGAACGGCGACACACAGCGCATCGGCTTCAACGACGAACGGCTGCTGCGCATCGAACGCGAACTCGCGGCCGTCGTCGACCGTCATCAGGGCATGCTGCTCGAAATCAAGGGGGCGGCCGTCGCGCTGCACTACCGCAACGCGCCCGAGCGCGAGCCGGCTGCGCGCGAAGCGGCCGAGCGTCTCGTCGCCGAATATGCGGATGCGTATGTCCTGCAGCCCGGCAAGATGGTGTTCGAGATCAAGCCGAAGGGCGTCGACAAGGGGCGCGCGCTGGCCGCGTTCCTCGACGAGCCGCCGTTCGCGGGCCGCGTGCCGCTGTTCGCGGGCGACGACCTGACCGACGAGAAGGGCTTCGCGGTGGTCAACGCGCGTGGCGGCCTGTCGATCAAGATCGGCGCGGGCGAGACGTCGGCGCGCATGCGGCTCGACTCGGTCGACGTGCTGCACGCGCAGATCGCACGCTGGCTTGGCGCGGAGCAGCCGGGCGCATGAGCCGACTCATCATCGTTTCAAACCGTGTCGCGCCGATTTCGGAAGGCGAGCCGGCGGCGGGCGGCCTCGCGATCGGCGTTTACGACGCGCTGAAGGAGACGGGCGGGATGTGGTTCGGCTGGAGCGGCGAGGTGGTCGCGTCCGGTGCGCCGCAGCCGCAGATCCGCATCGAGGAGCGCGGCCCCGTGACGTTCGCGACCGTCGGGCTGTCGCGCCGCGATTACGACCAGTACTACCGCGGTTTCTCGAACGCGACGCTGTGGCCCGCGTTCCATTACCGTGCAGACCTGATCCAGTACGACCGCCACGAGTTCGAAGGCTACAGTCGCGTGAACGTCTGGCTCGCGCAGCAGCTCGTGCCGCTGCTGCAGGACGACGACGTGATCTGGGTGCACGACTATCACCTGATCCCGTTCGCGCGTGCGCTGCGAGCGGCCGGCGTGAAGAACCGCATCGGCTTCTTCCTGCACATCCCGTTTCCGGCCGCGCAGGTGCTCGTCAACGTGCCGCCGCATCGCGAGCTCGTCGAGTCGCTGTGCGCGTTCGATCTGCTCGGCTTCCAGACCGAGCCCGACTTGCGCGCGTTCTGCGACTACATCGCGTTCGAGGCCGGCGGCGAGGTGGCGCGCGAAGGGCACACGGTGCGTGTGAGCGCGTTCGGCAACACGCTGCGCGCAGCCGCCTATCCGATCGGCGTGTACCCGGACGAGATCGCGGCGCTCGCGCAGGCGGGCGAAAACGGCAAGGCCGTGCGCACGCTGGCGACGTCGCTGCGCGGGCGCCAGCTGATCATGAGCGTCGACCGGCTCGATTATTCGAAGGGGCTCGTCGAGCGGTTCCGCGCGTTCGAGAAGCTGCTGGAGCACCAGACGTCGATCCGCAACCGCGTGTCGTTCCTGCAGATCGCGCCGTCGACGCGTGCCGACCTGCGTGCATACCAGGACATCCGGCTGCAGCTCGAAGCGGAGTCGGGGCGCATCAACGGCCGTTACGCGGAACTCGACTGGGCGCCGATCCTCTACATTCATCGCCAGTACGACCGGCAGGTGCTGGCTGCGCTGTACCGGCTCGCGCGCGTCGGCTTCGTGACGCCGTTGCGCGACGGGATGAACCTCGTTGCGAAGGAATACGTGTCCGCGCAGAATCCGGACGATCCGGGCGTGCTCGTGCTGTCGCGCTTCGCGGGGGCCGCGCGCGAACTGACAGGCGCGCTGATCGTCAATCCGATCGACATCGAGGGGATGGCCGATGCGCTGTCGCAGGCGCTGACGATGCCGCTCGCCGAGCGGCGCGCGCGTTATGCGGACATGATCGCGCAGCTGCGCGAGAACAACGTGTCGGTGTGGCGCGACAACTTCCTGCGTGACCTGCAGCGGGTGTAGCCGGCACTGCGCTTCGCGAGTCGCGCGATGCGATGAAAAAAGCCGCCGTGCATGACTGCACGGCGGCTTTTTTACTGGTTGGGCGCCGCGGGCGTCAGGCCGCGCGTTCGCCGGTCGGCGTGGTGCCGTCGGGCGCGTGATGGCGGCCGTGCTGCTTCGCGAGCAGGTCGCGGTACAGGCCCGGACGATTGCGCAGCACGTCGGGGCTGCCGTCGTCGATCACTTTGCCGTTGCTCATCACGATGATCCGGTCGAAGTTGCGCAGCGTCGACAGCCGGTGCGCGATCGCGATTACCGTGCGGCCGACCATCAGGCGGTCGAGTGCGCTCTGGATCGCTTCCTCGGATGCGCTGTCGAGTGCGGAGGTCGCTTCGTCGAGCAGCAGGATCGGCGCGTCCTTCAGGATCGCGCGCGCGATCGCGATGCGCTGGCGCTGGCCGCCCGACAGCTTCACGCCGCGGTCGCCGACGATCGTGTCATAGCCTTCCGGCATCGCCTCGATGAACTCCGAGCAGCGGGCGTCGCGCGCGGCGGCGAGCACGTCCTCACGGGTCGCCTCGGGGCGGCCGTACGCGATGTTGTCGTAGATGGTCCGGTGCAGCAGCGAGATGTCCTGCGGCACGAGCGCGATCGCATGGCGCAGGCTGTCCTGCGTGATCGCCTTCACGTCCTGGCCGTCGACCATCACGGCGCCGTCCTGCGTGTCGTAGAAGCGTTGCAGCAGCGCGAGCACGGTCGACTTGCCGGCGCCCGACTTGCCGATCAGGCCGACGCGCTGGCCCGGTTCGATATGGAGATCGAAATGGTCGAGGATCGCGCGGCGGTGCGGATATGCGAACGTCACGCGTTCGAAATCGACGCGCCCGCCCTTGGCCGACAGAGGCTGCGCGTCGGAGCGGTCCGGCATCCCGTGCGGCTCGAGCAGCGTCTTCACGGCTTCGGACAGCCGCGCCACGTGTTGCGTGACGTCGACGAGCGCGACCGCCAGATCGCGCGTGCCGTGCAGGATCGTGAAGCCGAGCGAGCTGACGAGCACGATGTCGCCGGAGGTCGCGCGGCCCTGGTCCCACAGCCACAGCGCCCAGCCGAGCAGGCCGGCGGACAGCATCGCGGTGATCACCGCGTGCAGCAGCCGCAGTTTCTCGAGATAGAGCAGGCTTTGCTGGCGCGCGTCCATCTCGGCCTTCACCGTCGCGCTGAAGCGCTTCTGTTCGCGCAGCGTCATTCCGAAGGCGCGCACGAGGCCCATGTTGCCGATCACGTCGACGAGCTCGCCGTCGACTGCGGCCGCCTTCGACGCGAACGTGTGATGGCGCGCGGAGCCGCGCCCGGCGAGCTTGAACAGCACGACCGAGAGCACGGCCGAACAGCCGAGCAGGCCGGCGGCCATCAGCGGGTTCACGACGATGATCATCAGGATCGCGCCCATCACCGCGATGCACGGCGGCAGCACGTTCCACGCCATCGTGTTCTCGGACGTATAGACGGCGTTCGACGTGGCGGTGATGCGGCTTGCGAGCGTGCCCGGCTGCTTTTCCGAGTAGTACGTCGGCGAATGGCCGATCAGGTACTGGAACAGGTCGCGCCGCAGGTCGCCGGTGACGGCGACGAACGTGTGCGCGGCGACCCATCCGCCCACGCGCCACAGCAGGTTGTCGGCCGCGATCAGCCCGACGAGCAGCGCGAACGCGCTCCACAGCGGGCCCGGATGATGGCGCCCGGTCGCAAGCACGTCGATCAGGTGCTTGATCGCGTATTGCGAGCCGAGCGCGCAGCCGACGGCGGCCAGCACGCTGCAGAGCACGATGAGGTGCGCGACGGGATGCAGGCGGATGTAGCGGAACAGGAACGCGATCGGCCGATGCGCGTAGCTCGACAGCTTCGCGTTGTGGGCGTTGCGCTGGGCAGGGGTGAGAGATTCCAAAATATGCGTGCGGTGATTCGGTGATTGAGCGGAGCGGCTGGATCGCAGCCGGCGGTCGCCCGGACTGAATAATCCGGCATTGTAAACAAGGCCGTGCATTGCGCTGCGCGAATCTTGCCTTGGCCAGGGGCGCGCGTTCAATTTTGAGATAAAATCCGGCATCCCGTCCTGCCGTACGCGCCGGAATCGCATGCCGGCAGTGGCGAGATGACACGGAACGCCAAAAAGGCCTTCCACTCTAGAACGGACGCCCAAGTCCGCGGGTTGCAAAGTGTTGCGCCTTTGTAACAAAGTAAAGTGTTTGAAATGTCGTGCGCCGTATTGGGATTAACCCTAGATAATCGGCTCCGGGTTCGATTCCAGGTTTTTTTACGAACCCCTGTCAACGGGTCTTCGTTTCAAACGTTCTAAGCCTGTCGCGTCGCCGACGCTCCTTGAGCAGCGCGGGTTCGACGCCCCCGGCAGGCTGATTCGTCCGATTTTCGGACGAAATGCATCCAGCCCGGATCGCCGGCAGGTTGCCGACCCATACCTGGTTTTTAGCTGATTTTTTAGGAGTTACGCATGCGAATCGCCCAAATCGCTCCGTTGCACGAAGCGGTTCCCCCGAAGCTTTACGGTGGTACCGAGCGAGTGGTGTCCTATCTCACCGAAGCACTTGTCGAGATGGGACATGACGTCACGCTCTTCGCGAGCGGCGATTCGCAAACCTCGGCGAAGCTCGAAGCGTGCTGGCCGCAGGCGCTGCGTCTCGATCCGACGATCCGCGACGTGATGGCCCCGCACATGCTGCTCCTCGAGCAGGTGCGCCGCCGCGCGGAAGAGTTCGACGTCCTGCACTGCCACATCGACTACTACCCGTTCTCGCTGTTCTCGCGCCAGCCGGTCCCGCATCTGACGACGATGCACGGCCGTCTCGACCTGCCGGAACTGCAGCCGATCTTCAACGCATTCAGCGACGTGCCGGTCGTGTCGATCTCCGACAACCAGCGCATCCCGCTGCCGCAGGCGAACTGGCTGTCGACCGTGTACCACGGCCTGCCGGAAAACCTGCTGACGCCGATCCCGAACGTGAAGCCGAGCTACCTCGCGTTCCTCGGCCGCATCTCGCCGGAAAAGCGCGTCGACACCGCGATCCGCATCGCCGAGCAGGCCGGCCTGCCGATCAAGATCGCCGCGAAACTCGACAAGGCTGACCGCGCGTACTACGAAGAGAAGATCAAGCCGCTGTTCGCGCTGCCGCACGTCGAGTACATCGGCGAAATCAGCGAGTCGGAAAAGACCGAATTCCTGGGCAACGCGCACGCGCTGCTGTTCCCGATCGACTGGCCGGAGCCGTTCGGCCTGGTGATGATCGAGGCGATGGCCTGCGGCACGCCGGTAATCGCGTTCAAGCGCGGCTCGGTGCCGGAAGTGATCGACAACGGCGTGTCGGGCTTCGTCGTCGAAGACGAGCTGTCGGCCGTCGCGGCGCTCAAGCGCCTCGATACGCTGCCCCGCGAGAAGGTGCGTGCTGCCTTCGAAGCACGCTTCTCGTCGAAGGTGATGGCGCAGAACTACGTGAAGGGCTACGAGGAACTGCTGCGCCAGAAGCGCCGCACGGTCCTGCGCGAAGTCAACGCAGGCTGATGCCGGGCCTCCGGCCGCACTGTGGCTGAGGCCATCATCGACGCCCCGTCCGGGTCCCCGGCGGGGCGTTGTCACATCTGCGGCGCGGATCTGTTGTATTCTCGCCGCGCCCGACGCCGCGAACGGCCGCGGAAGCGGTCCGGCACGCCATCCTGCCGTCTGTCCAGACGGTAATGTCCCTATAATGGCCGTGCCGTGAAATCCGGCCCCGCACGAACATCGAGAGGAGAGCAGTCTTGGCGAGAACGAAAACCACGCGCGCAGCACCGGCCCCCGGCGCCGGCGTGATCTTCGCGTTGCGCGCGATCGGTCTCGTGCTGCTCGCGCGCTGGCTGTTCTCGATGTCCCAGATGGGCTATCGCGCGTCGCTGTCGGCGATGGTGTCGTCGCCCTGGGCGTTCGTCTATCTCGTGCTGATCTTCCTGCTGCTCGCGCTGCCGGGTGCCGTCGCGCGCGCCGAGCGCCCGTTCCATCCGCTGCCGCAGTGGCTGCGCCAGGCGCTGCGGGTCTTCGCGCTGATCGGTTTCCTGTTTGCCGTGTGGTCGATCGGCGCGTTCGCGTGGGCGGCCGGCTGGCGCCGCGCGCTGCACGCGGTGACGGCGACCAACGGCTGGCTCGTCGCCGCGCCGGCGCTGTATGCGGCGATCGTGTGGATGTGCCGTCCGCGGCCGCTGTGGCGCACCAACGTGGCCGCGCGCCGCTTCGCGGTCGGCCGCTATGCGATCTCGCTCGATACGCTCACGCGTACCGCGATCGTCTGGATGGAGAGCCGCAAGGTCGGCCAGTACGACGCGCGCGAACTCTCGGTGCGCTGGCCCGGCCGCGGCGCGCCCGCCGCAGGCGAGCAGGGCGCGCAGCCGGCGGCCGTGCCACCGCGTCGCGGCAGCCTGTTCCGGCGGCCGAAGATCGAGCTGCTGTGGGATTCGCCGGCGGCCGTCGGTCACAACCGGCAGATCGTGATGCGCACGCCGCTCGCGACCGAGGGCGACCGCGTCGCGGTGCTCGCGCTCGACGCGGCGCTCAAGCAGATCGTCTGACAAGGCCTGCGCGGCGCGCGGGCGACAAGGAGAATTGAAATGAACGCGTCCCACCCGTGAACGTGAGAGCAGAAGCAGGAGGTGGATCCTCGCGGGCCAACGGCATCGAAGTGCCCAGGTGGAAAATGCACGCATTTCCCGGC
>NZ_QTPW01000027.1:0-106427 GCF_003857965.1 Burkholderia sp. Bp9031 | reverse complement strand
TTTGAGCGGACCAAGCCGCACGTCAACGTTGGAACGATTGGTCACGTTGACCACGGCAAGACGACGCTGACGGCAGCTATCACGACGGTGCTGACGAAGAAGTTCGGCGGCGAAGCGAAGGCCTACGACCAGATCGACGCGGCACCGGAAGAAAAGGCGCGCGGCATCACGATCAACACGGCACACGTCGAGTACGAAACGGCTAACCGCCACTACGCACACGTCGACTGCCCGGGCCACGCTGACTATGTGAAGAACATGATCACGGGCGCAGCGCAGATGGACGGCGCGATCCTGGTTTGCTCGGCAGCAGACGGCCCGATGCCGCAAACGCGTGAGCACATCCTGCTGGCGCGTCAGGTTGGCGTTCCGTACATCATCGTGTTCCTGAACAAGTGCGACATGGTGGACGACGCTGAACTGCTCGAGCTGGTCGAGATGGAAGTTCGCGAACTCCTGTCGAAGTACGATTTCCCGGGCGACGACACGCCGATCGTGAAGGGTTCGGCCAAGCTGGCGCTGGAAGGCGACACGGGCGAGCTGGGCGAAGTGGCGATCATGAGCCTGGCAGACGCACTGGACACGTACATCCCGACGCCGGAGCGTGCGGTTGACGGCGCGTTCCTGATGCCGGTGGAAGACGTGTTCTCGATCTCGGGCCGTGGTACGGTTGTGACGGGTCGTGTCGAGCGCGGCATCGTGAAGGTCGGCGAGGAAATCGAAATCGTCGGTATCAAGCCGACGGTGAAGACGACCTGCACGGGCGTTGAAATGTTCCGCAAGCTGCTGGACCAAGGTCAGGCAGGCGACAACGTTGGTATCCTGCTGCGCGGCACGAAGCGTGAAGACGTGGAGCGTGGCCAGGTTCTGGCGAAGCCGGGTTCGATCACGCCGCATACGCACTTCACGGCTGAAGTGTACGTGCTGAGCAAGGACGAAGGCGGCCGTCACACGCCGTTCTTCAACAACTACCGTCCGCAGTTCTACTTCCGTACGACGGACGTGACGGGCTCGATCGAGCTGCCGAAGGACAAGGAAATGGTGATGCCGGGCGACAACGTGTCGATCACGGTGAAGCTGATCGCTCCGATCGCGATGGAAGAAGGTCTGCGCTTCGCAATCCGCGAAGGCGGCCGTACCGTCGGCGCCGGCGTCGTCGCCAAGATCATCGAGTAAGCCAGTTATTCGTTGATCGACAGTTTTGGGGCTGGCATCAGCCAGTCCCAACATGGTTTAGGGGTATAGCTCAACTGGCAGAGCGTCGGTCTCCAAAACCGAAGGTTGGGGGTTCGATTCCCTCTGCCCCTGCCAAAAATCGCCACGTGCCACACGTGGCATTTGTTTTAAGGTGTTATGGCGAATCCATCCGTCGAAACTGTAAATACCTCCGGCGATAAGCTGATGCTGGCCCTGAGCGTATTGCTGGTCTTGGCCGGATTCGTGGGCTTCTTCTGGCTGGCCAACCAGCAGTGGTATGTCCGCGGTGCCGCGCTGGCGGTAGGTATCATCGCCGGCGTGGCCGTCGGGCTGATGTCCGCACCTGGCAAGAGCCTCATCGCATTTGCCAAGGATTCGTACAAGGAAGTCCGCAAGGTCGTTTGGCCCACCCGCAAGGAAGCAACGCAAACCACACTCGTCGTGTTCGGTTTCGTGCTCGTGATGGCGATTTTCCTCTGGTTGAGTGACAAATCGATCGAATGGGTGATTTTCTCGGCGATTCTGGGTTGGAAATGATATGAGCGATACTCCGGCATCCCCGAGCGGAAAGCGTTGGTACGTCGTGCACGCCTACTCCGGTATGGAGAAGAGCGTGCAGCGTGCGCTTCAGGAGCGCATCGAACGTGCTGGCATGCAGGACAAATTCGGTCAGATCCTGGTTCCGACCGAAGAAGTGGTCGAAGTCAAAGGCGGTCACAAGGCTGTGACCGAGCGTCGTTTCTTCCCCGGCTACGTGCTGGTGGAAATGGAAATGACGGACGAAACGTGGCACCTCGTGAAGAACACGGCAAAGGTCACCGGTTTCGTCGGCGGTGCGCGTAACCGCCCGACCCCGATTTCTCCGAAGGAAGTCGAAAAGATCATGTCGCAGATGCAGGAAGGCGTTGAGAAACCGCGCCCGAAAACCCTGTTCGAAGTTGGCGAGATGGTGCGTGTCAAGGAAGGTCCTTTCACGGATTTCAACGGCACGGTCGAAGAAGTCAACTACGAAAAATCGCGCGTGCGTGTGTCGGTCACCATCTTTGGCCGTTCCACCCCGGTCGAACTCGAGTTCGGTCAGGTCGAAAAAGTTTGATCCCGATTCGGTGGGCAGCCTCGGCTGCCCACGTTCGCGCTTACGGTCCGCGTTATGGCCGTTGAGGAGCGTCAGTAGCCAGCGGCGAACGCGCGTTATCACTCACCGAACGCCGTCTGGCGTTCCAACGAGGTTTACAAATGGCAAAGAAGATTGTCGGCTTTATCAAGCTGCAGATTCCTGCAGGTAAAGCCAACCCGTCGCCGCCGGTCGGTCCGGCACTGGGCCAGCGCGGCCTGAACATCATGGAGTTCTGCAAGGCGTTCAACGCGCAGACTCAAGGCATGGAGCCGGGTCTGCCGGTGCCGGTGGTCATCACGGCATACGCTGACAAGAGCTTCACGTTCGTGATGAAGACGCCGCCGGCGACCGTCCTGATCAAGAAGGCGGCGAAGGTGGACAAGGGCTCGAGCAAGCCGCACACCGACAAGGTCGGTTCGATCACGCGCGCCCAAGCCGAAGAAATCGCGAAGACCAAGATGCCGGACCTTACGGCAGCTGATCTGGACGCAGCCGTTCGCACCATCGCTGGTAGCGCACGCTCGATGGGCATCACTGTGGAGGGCGTGTAAATGGCTAAGATCTCCAAGCGCCGTCAGGCATTTGCCGCCAAGGTCGACCGTCAGAAGCTGTACGCGATCGAAGACGCACTGGCACTCGTGAAGGAATGCGCGAGCGCGAAGTTCAACGAGTCGATCGACGTCGCAGTTCAGCTCGGCATCGATGCAAAGAAGTCGGACCAGGTTGTTCGTGGTTCGGTCGTTCTGCCGGCAGGTACGGGCAAGTCGGTTCGCGTTGCTGTGTTCGCGCAAGGCGAGAAGGCTGAGCAGGCTCGTGCAGCAGGCGCGGAAATCGTCGGTATGGAAGACCTGGCTGAGCAGATCAAGGCTGGCCAGATGGACTTCGACATCGTGATCGCTTCGCCGGACACGATGCGTATCGTCGGTACGCTCGGTCAGATCCTCGGCCCGCGCGGCCTGATGCCGAACCCGAAGGTCGGCACGGTCACGCCGGACGTCGCGACCGCAGTCAAGAACGCGAAGGCTGGTCAGGTGCAATTCCGTGTCGACAAGGCCGGTATCATCCACGCGACCATCGGCCGTGCATCGTTCGAATCGACCGCACTGCGTTCGAACCTGTCGGCGCTGATCGAAGCGCTGCAGAAGGCGAAGCCGGCAACGAGCAAGGGTGTCTACCTGCGCAAGATCGCACTGTCGAGCACGATGGGCGTCGGCGTGCGTGTCGACCAGGCTACGCTGGCAGCACAGTAAGCAAGTATTCGGGCCGCTTCGTTCGCGAAGCGGCCTACATGGGCTTTGGGCGGTTGTTCGTGCAGTAGGGCGGGCGACCGGTTATCAAAGACCGTTGGTGGGACGCAGCAGGCAGGCGATCCCTTAATTCAAGCCAACGCAGATGGCGAACCCGAAAAAGTTTTGCAGTGGTGAAGCCGCAGGTCGTGAAGCGATTCACGGCGTGAGGTGGAAATACTCCTAACGAGGTCGGACGCCGTTGTTGAACGAGGTACGTGAGGTTCATGCCATACCGGCAAGCTGAACGTATCGTTTCTGGAGGCTAACCGTGCCGCTTAATAGAGAAGACAAGCAAGCCGTCGTCGCTGAGGTTTCCGCGCAAGTCGCGAAGGCTCAGACCGTTGTGCTGGCTGAGTATCGTGGAATTGCGGTTGGCGATCTGACCAAGCTGCGCGCGAAAGCGCGTGAGCAACAGGTTTACCTGCGCGTGTTGAAGAACACGCTGGCGCGTCGCGCTGTTGAAGGTACGCCTTTCGCTCCGCTGGCAGAGCAGATGACTGGTCCGCTGATCTACGGCATCTCGGAAGATGCAATTGCCGCTGCTAAGGTCGTCAACGACTTCAGCAAGAGCAATGACAAGTTGGTCATCAAGGCTGGTTCGTTCGATGGCAAGGTGATGGACAAGGCTGGCGTGCAAGCGCTGGCAAGCATCCCGAGCCGCGAAGAACTGCTCTCGAAGCTGCTGTTCGTTATGCAATCGCCTGTTTCGGGCTTCGCGCGTGCTCTGGCCGCGCTCGCCGAGAAGAAGCAAGCGGAAGCTGCGTAAGCGAACGTGCATCAGCGTTACTGATCGCTGGCTGTATCCGAATTCAATTTAGGAGTATTTCAAATGGCAATCGCAAAAGAAGACATCCTGGCAGCAGTCGAAGGGATGACCGTTCTGGAACTGAACGAACTGGTCAAGGCGTTCGAAGAGAAGTTTGGCGTGTCGGCAGCTGCAGTGGCAGTCGCTGGCCCGGCAGGCGGCGGCGCTGCTGCTGCTGCTGAAGAGCAGACCGAATTCACGGTCATGCTGCTCGAAGCAGGCGGCAACAAGGTTGCAGTCATCAAGGCAGTTCGTGAACTGACGGGCCTGGGCCTGAAGGAAGCGAAGGACCTGGTTGACGGCGCACCGAAGCCCGTCAAGGAAGCGGTGCCCAAGGCTGCTGCTGACGAAGCCAAGAAGAAGCTGGAAGACGCAGGCGCGAAGGCCGAAATCAAGTAAGTTTCGACGCGCTGTGCGAAGGCTGGCGGTATTTTCACCGCCGGCCTTTTTGTGCTTTGTGGGGACGTTATTCTGGCACTCTTTTGGGAGCCCGAATAATCGGCCCCAGAAGCCAAAGAAAACCGCCAAATCGTTGTCGATGGTCACGATTGGCGTTTCTCTTTGTCTTCTGAAGCGACTGCAGAAGGCAAGTTTGGTCGGGTAGCGGGCAACACAGGCATCCGCTGCCGTCAGCCAGCGGTTGGTAGCGGCCAACCACCAAGCTTCTCGGCTCGTTCAAGCCGTTGGACGGCCATCGGGTCTCAGTCGGTGAACACTCGGGTTTGAAACGTCCAGGTATTCCGCCTCGACAGCACCCGCCGTGATTCGGAGATCGTATGCAATATTCCTTCACCGAGAAGAAGCGCATTCGCAAGAGTTTCGCGAAGCGCCCCATCGTTCACCAAGTTCCGTTCTTGCTGGCCACCCAGCTTGAATCATTCAGCACGTTTCTGCAAGCCGATGTGCCGGTCACGCAACGCAAGCCTGAAGGTTTGCAGGCCGCATTCACATCGGTATTTCCCATTGTTTCGCACAACGGCTTCGCGCGCCTCGAGTTCGTGAGCTATGCGCTGTCCTCGCCGGCATTCAACATCAAGGAATGCCAGCAGCGGGGCCTGACGTACTGCTCCGCACTGCGCGCGAAGGTCCGCCTCGTCATCCTCGACAAGGAATCGCCGAACAAGCCGGTCGTCAAGGAAGTGAAGGAGCAGGAAGTGTACATGGGCGAAATGCCGCTCATGACGCCGACGGGCTCGTTCGTCATCAATGGCACCGAGCGTGTCATCGTCTCGCAGCTGCACCGTTCGCCGGGCGTGTTCTTCGAACACGACAAGGGCAAGACGCACAGCTCGGGCAAGCTGCTGTTCTCGGCACGGATCATTCCGTACCGCGGCTCGTGGCTCGACTTCGAATTCGATCCGAAGGACATCCTGTACTTCCGCGTCGACCGTCGCCGCAAGATGCCGGTCACGATCCTGCTGAAGGCCATCGGCCTCACGCCGGAACAGATCCTCGCGAACTTCTTCGTGTTCGACAACTTCACGCTGATGGACGAAGGCGCGCAACTCGAGTTCGTGCCCGAGCGCCTGCGTGGTGAAGTCGCGCGCTTCGACATCACGGATCGTGATGGCAAGGTCATCGTCCAGAAGGACAAGCGGATCAACGCGAAGCACATTCGCGACCTCGAAGCCGCGAAGACCAAGTTCATCTCGGTGCCGGAAGACTATCTGCTCGGCCGCGTGCTGGCGAAGAACGTCGTCGACGGCGATACCGGCGAAGTGATCGCGAACGCGAACGACGAAGTCACGGAAAGCGTGCTCGAGAAGCTGCGTGAAGCGGGCATCAAGGACATCCAGACGCTCTACACGAACGACCTGGACCAGGGTCCGTACATCTCGTCGACGCTGCGTGTCGACGAAACGACCGACAAGACGGCCGCGCGCATCGCGATCTACCGCATGATGCGTCCGGGCGAGCCGCCGACCGAAGAAGCGGTCGAGGCCCTGTTCAACCGTCTGTTCTACAGCGAAGAAGCGTACGACCTGTCGAAGGTCGGCCGTATGAAGTTCAACCGCCGTGTCAGCCGTGACGAGATCACCGGCCCGATGACGCTGCAGGACGACGACATCCTCGCGACGATCAAGATCCTCGTCGAGCTGCGCAACGGCAAGGGCGAAGTGGACGACATCGACCACCTCGGCAACCGTCGCGTGCGTTGCGTCGGCGAACTGGCGGAAAACCAGTTCCGCGCGGGTCTCGTGCGTGTCGAGCGCGCGGTCAAGGAACGCCTCGGCCAGGCCGAAAGCGAAAACCTGATGCCGCACGACCTGATCAACTCGAAGCCGATTTCGTCGGCGATCCGCGAGTTCTTCGGTTCGTCGCAGCTGTCGCAGTTCATGGACCAGACCAACCCGCTGTCGGAAATCACGCACAAGCGCCGTGTTTCCGCACTGGGCCCGGGCGGTCTGACGCGCGAACGCGCAGGCTTCGAAGTGCGTGACGTACACCCGACCCACTATGGCCGCGTGTGCCCGATCGAAACGCCGGAAGGTCCGAACATCGGTCTGATCAACTCGCTCGCACTGTATGCGCACCTGAACGAGTATGGCTTCCTCGAGACGCCGTACCGCAAGGTCGTGGACAGCAAGGTGACCGACCAGATCGACTACCTGTCGGCGATCGAGGAAGGCCGCTACATGATCGCGCAGGCGAACGCCGCGATCGACGAGAACGGCCAGTTGGTCGACGAACTCGTGTCGTCGCGTGAAGCCGGCGAAACGATGATGGTCACGCCGGACCGTATCCAGTACATGGACGTCGCGCCGTCGCAGATCGTGTCGGTTGCAGCTTCGCTGATTCCGTTCCTTGAACACGATGACGCGAACCGTGCACTGATGGGTTCGAACATGCAGCGTCAGGCCGTGCCGTGTCTGCGTCCGGAGAAGCCGGTCGTCGGTACGGGCATCGAGCGCACCTGCGCGGTCGACTCGGGCACGACGGTTCAGGCGTTCCGCGGCGGCGTCGTCGACTATGTCGACGCAGGCCGTATCGTGATTCGCGTGAACGACGACGAAGCGGTCGCAGGTGAAGTCGGTGTCGACATCTACAACCTGATCAAGTACACGCGTTCGAACCAGAACACGAACATCAACCAGCGTCCGATCGTGAAGATGGGCGACAAGGTCTCGCGCGGCGACGTGCTGGCCGACGGCGCCTCGACGGACCTGGGCGAGCTCGCGCTCGGCCAGAACATGCTGATCGCGTTCATGCCGTGGAACGGCTACAACTTCGAGGATTCGATCCTGATCTCGGAGAAGGTCGTGGCCGACGATCGCTACACGTCGATCCACATCGAAGAGCTGAACGTCGTTGCACGCGACACGAAGCTCGGACCGGAAGAAATCACGCGCGACATCTCGAACCTGGCGGAAGTCCAGCTCGGCCGTCTCGACGAATCGGGCATCGTGTACATCGGTGCGGAAGTCGAAGCGGGCGACGTGCTGGTCGGCAAGGTCACGCCGAAGGGCGAAACCCAGCTGACGCCGGAAGAGAAGCTGCTGCGCGCGATCTTCGGCGAGAAGGCTTCGGACGTGAAGGACACGTCGCTGCGCGTGCCGTCGGGCATGAACGGTACCGTGATCGACGTCCAGGTGTTCACGCGTGAAGGCATCCAGCGCGACAAGCGTGCGCAACAGATCATCGACGACGAACTGAAGCGCTACCGTCTCGACCTGAACGACCAGCTGCGCATCGTGGAAGGCGACGCGTTCCAGCGTCTCGCACGCATGCTGGTGGGCAAGGTCGCGAACGGCGGTCCGAAGAAGCTCGCGAAGGGTACGAAGATCGACCAGGCTTACCTGGAAGACCTCGACCACTACCACTGGTTCGACATCCGCCTGGCGGAAGACGAAGCAGCGGCACAGCTCGAAGCGATCAAGAACTCGATCGAAGAGAAGCGTCACCAGTTCGACCTCGCGTTCGAAGAGAAGCGCAAGAAGCTCACGCAAGGCGACGAACTGCCGCCGGGCGTGCTGAAGATGGTCAAGGTGTACCTCGCGGTGAAGCGTCGTCTGCAGCCTGGCGACAAGATGGCAGGCCGTCACGGTAACAAGGGTGTCGTGTCGAAGATCGTGCCGATCGAAGACATGCCGTACATGGCCGATGGCCGTCCGGCAGACGTCGTGCTGAACCCGCTCGGCGTTCCGTCGCGGATGAACGTGGGGCAGGTTCTGGAAGTGCACCTCGGCTGGGCCGCGAAGGGCCTCGGCTGGCGTATCGGCGAAATGCTGCAGCGTCAGGCGAAGATCGAGGAACTGCGCGTGTTCCTGACGAAGATCTACAACGAGTCGGGCCGCCAGGAAGACCTGGAAAGCTTTACCGACGACGAGATCCTCGAACTCGCGAAGAACCTGCGCGAAGGCGTGCCGTTCGCGACGCCGGTGTTCGACGGTGCGACCGAGGAAGAAATGGGCAAGATGCTCGACCTCGCGTTCCCGGACGAGATCGCAGAACAGCTCGGCATGAATCCGTCGAAGAACCAGGTCCGCCTGTACGACGGCCGCACGGGTGAAATGTTCGAACGTCGCGTGACGCTTGGCTACATGCACTACCTGAAGCTGCACCACTTGGTCGACGACAAGATGCACGCCCGTTCGACCGGTCCGTACTCGCTCGTCACGCAGCAGCCGCTGGGTGGTAAGGCGCAGTTCGGTGGCCAGCGTTTCGGTGAAATGGAAGTGTGGGCACTCGAAGCGTATGGCGCGTCCTACGTGCTGCAGGAAATGCTGACGGTGAAGTCGGACGACGTGAACGGCCGGACCAAGGTTTATGAAAACCTCGTCAAGGGCGATCACGTGATCGATGCAGGCATGCCGGAATCCTTCAACGTGCTCGTGAAGGAAATCCGCTCGCTCGGTATCGACATCGATCTCGACCGCAATTAATCGGACTACGGAGAGAAAGCAATGAAAGCTCTGCTCGATCTATTCAAGCAAGTCCAACAGGAAGAAGTTTTCGACGCGATCAAGATCGGTCTGGCCTCCCCGGACAAGATCCGTTCGTGGTCGTTCGGTGAAGTGAAGAAGCCGGAGACCATCAACTACCGTACGTTCAAGCCGGAACGCGATGGTCTCTTCTGCGCGAAGATCTTCGGGCCGATCAAGGACTACGAGTGCCTGTGCGGCAAGTACAAGCGCCTGAAGCACCGTGGCGTGATCTGCGAGAAGTGCGGCGTCGAAGTGACGCTGGCGAAGGTGCGTCGCGAACGCATGGGCCACATCGAACTGGCCTCGCCGGTCGCGCACATCTGGTTCCTGAAGTCGCTGCCGTCGCGTCTGGGCATGGTGCTTGACATGACGCTGCGCGACATCGAACGCGTGCTGTACTTCGAAGCGTACGTGGTGATCGAACCGGGCATGACGCCGCTGAAGGCGCGGCAGATCATGACCGAAGAGGATTACTACAACAAGGTCGAGGAATACGGCGACGAATTCCGTGCCGAGATGGGCGCGGAAGGCGTGCGTGAACTGCTGCGCGCGATCAACATCGACGAGCAGGTCGAGACGCTGCGCACCGAGCTGAAGAACACCGGCTCGGAAGCGAAGATCAAGAAGTACGCGAAGCGCCTGAAGGTCCTCGAGGCATTCCAGCGCTCGGGCATCAAGCCCGAGTGGATGATCCTCGAAGTGCTGCCGGTGCTGCCGCCGGAACTGCGTCCGCTCGTGCCGCTGGACGGCGGCCGTTTCGCGACCTCGGACCTGAACGACCTGTACCGCCGCGTGATCAACCGTAACAACCGGTTGAAGCGTCTGCTCGAGCTGAAGGCGCCTGAAATCATCGTCCGCAACGAAAAGCGGATGCTGCAGGAAGCCGTCGACTCGCTGCTCGACAACGGTCGTCGCGGCAAGGCGATGACGGGCGCGAACAAGCGTCCGCTGAAGTCGCTCGCCGACATGATCAAGGGCAAGGGCGGTCGTTTCCGTCAGAACCTGCTGGGCAAGCGCGTCGACTACTCGGGCCGTTCGGTCATCGTGGTCGGCCCGACGCTGAAGCTGCACCAGTGCGGTCTGCCGAAGCTGATGGCGCTCGAGCTGTTCAAGCCGTTCATCTTCAACAAGCTGGAAGTGATGGGCGTCGCGACGACCATCAAGGCTGCGAAGAAGGAAGTCGAGAACCAGACGCCGGTGGTGTGGGACATCCTCGAAGAGGTGATCCGCGAGCACCCGGTGATGCTGAACCGTGCGCCGACGCTGCACCGTCTCGGTATCCAGGCGTTCGAGCCGGTCCTGATCGAAGGCAAGGCAATTCAGCTGCACCCGCTCGTCTGCGCGGCGTTCAACGCCGACTTCGACGGTGACCAGATGGCCGTTCACGTGCCGCTGTCGCTCGAAGCGCAGATGGAAGCGCGTACGCTGATGCTGGCGTCGAACAACGTGCTGTTCCCGGCCAACGGCGATCCGTCGATCGTGCCGTCGCAGGATATCGTGCTGGGTCTGTACTACGCGACCCGCGAAGCGATCAACGGCAAGGGCGAAGGCCTGTCGTTCACCGGCGTGTCGGAAGTGATCCGCGCGTACGAGAACAAGGAAGTCGAGCTGGCATCGCGCGTCAACGTGCGGATCACCGAAATGGTCCACAACGAGGACACGTCGGAAGGCGCGCCGCAATTCGTGCCGAAGATCTCGCTGTACGCGACGACCGTCGGTCGCGCGATTCTGTCGGAGATCCTGCCGCACGGCCTGCCGTTCTCGGTGCTGAACAAGCCGCTGAAGAAGAAGGAAATCTCGCGCCTGATCAACACCGCATTCCGCAAGTGCGGTCTGCGTGCGACGGTCGTGTTCGCCGACCAGCTGATGCAGTCGGGTTTCCGTCTCGCGACGCGTGCCGGTATCTCGATCTGCGTGGACGACATGCTCGTGCCGCCGCAGAAGGAAACGATCGTCGGCGACGCCGCGAAGAAGGTGAAGGAGTACGACCGCCAGTACATGTCGGGTCTCGTCACCGCGCAGGAACGCTACAACAACGTGGTCGACATCTGGTCGGCAACGTCGGAAGCGGTCGGCAAGGCGATGATGGAGCAGCTGTCGACGGAGCCGGTGACGGACCGCGACGGCAACGAGACGCGCCAGGAGTCGTTCAACTCGATCTACATGATGGCCGACTCGGGCGCCCGGGGTTCGGCGGTGCAGATTCGTCAGCTGGCCGGTATGCGAGGCCTGATGGCGAAACCGGACGGCTCGATTATCGAGACGCCGATTACCGCGAACTTCCGCGAAGGTCTGAACGTGTTGCAGTACTTCATCTCGACCCACGGTGCACGTAAGGGTCTGGCTGATACGGCACTGAAGACCGCGAACTCGGGTTACCTGACGCGTCGTCTCGTCGACGTCACGCAGGATCTGGTGGTGGTCGAGGACGACTGCGGCACGTCGAACGGCGTGGCGATGAAGGCGCTGGTCGAAGGCGGTGAAGTTGTCGAAGCACTGCGCGACCGTATCCTCGGCCGCGTCGCGGTCGCGGACGTCGTGAACCCGGAAACGCAGGAAACGCTGTACGAATCGGGCACGCTGCTCGACGAAACAGCGGTCGAGGAAATCGAACGCCTCGGCATCGACGAAGTGCGCGTGCGCACGCCGCTGACCTGCGAAACGCGTTACGGTCTGTGCGCGGCCTGCTACGGTCGCGATCTGGGCCGCGGCTCGCTCGTGAACGTCGGCGAAGCAGTCGGCGTGATCGCGGCGCAGTCGATCGGTGAACCGGGCACGCAGCTGACGATGCGTACGTTCCACATCGGTGGTGCGGCATCGCGTGCGGCAGTGGCGTCGTCGGTCGAAGCGAAGAGCAACGGTATCGTGCGTTTCACGGCGACGATGCGTTACGTCACCAACGCGAAGGGCGAGCAGATCGTCATTTCGCGTTCGGGCGAGGCGCTGATCACCGACGATATCGGCCGCGAGCGCGAACGTCACAAGATCCCGTACGGCGCGACGCTGCTGCAGCTCGACGGCGCGGCGATCAAGGCCGGCACGCAGCTGGCGACGTGGGATCCGATGACGCGTCCGATCATCACCGAGTACGGTGGTACGGTGAAGTTCGAGAACGTCGAGGAAGGCGTGACCGTCGCGAAGCAGATCGACGACGTGACCGGCCTGTCGACGCTGGTCGTGATCGACGTGAAGCGTCGTGGTTCGCAAGCTTCGAAGAGCGTGCGTCCGCAGGTGAAACTGCTCGACGCGAACGGCGACGAAGTGAAGATCCCGGGCACGGAGCACGCAGTGCAGATCGGCTTCCAGGTCGGCGCACTGATCACCGTGAAGGACGGCCAGCAGGTGCAGGTGGGTGAAGTGCTCGCACGTATCCCGACCGAAGCGCAGAAGACGCGTGACATTACCGGCGGTCTGCCGCGGGTGGCGGAACTGTTCGAAGCGCGTTCGCCGAAGGATGCCGGCATTCTCGCGGAAGTCACCGGTACGACGTCGTTCGGCAAGGACACGAAGGGCAAGCAGCGTCTCGTCATCACGGACCTCGAAGGCAATCAGCACGAGTTCCTGATCGCGAAGGAAAAGCAGGTGCTGGTCCACGATGCTCAGGTCGTCAACAAGGGCGAAATGATCGTGGACGGCCCGGCGGATCCGCACGACATCCTGCGTCTGCAGGGTATCGAGGCGCTGTCGCGCTACATCGTCGACGAAGTGCAGGACGTGTATCGTCTGCAAGGCGTGAAGATCAACGACAAGCACATCGAGGTGATCGTTCGCCAGATGCTGCGTCGTGTGCAGATCACCGATAACGGCGATACGCGCTTCATCCCGGGCGAACAGGTCGAGCGTTCCGACATGCTGGACGAGAACGATCGCATGATCGCCGAGGACAAGCGCCCGGCTTCGTACGACAACGTGCTCCTCGGTATCACGAAGGCGTCGCTGTCGACCGACTCGTTCATCTCGGCGGCATCGTTCCAGGAAACGACCCGCGTGCTGACCGAAGCGGCGATCATGGGCAAGCGCGACGATCTGCGCGGCCTGAAGGAAAACGTGATCGTCGGTCGTCTGATCCCGGCCGGTACGGGTCTCGCGTTCCACAAGGCACGCAAGGCGAAGGAATCGTCGGATCGCGAGCGTTTCGACCAGATCGCAGCGGAAGAGGCATTCGACTTCGGCACGCCGAGCGCGCCGGCGGAAGAGCCGCAGCAACACCCGACAGCCGAGTAAGTGCGGGCGGCGCGAGCCGCCTCACGTTGCTGTATTCGCTGTCATCGAAACCGCCCGGTTCGCCGGGCGGTTTTTTTTGTCGTTCACGTGCATGACGGGCTTGCTGCGCGACTGCGCAGGCCTGTCATGCGCACTCGAACCCTGTCCGATTGGCCAACGTTGCACGATTCGCCACGCGCTGCGCGAGCGGGTTGTTAAAATTGCGGTCATCGTTCTGCCGTCCACTTTCTCGTTCATGTCCCGCGCCCTCGAAATCCTCGACGAAGTCTTTGGTTATTCCGCATTTCGCGGCCAGCAGGGCGAGATCGTCGAACACGTCGCTAGCGGCGGCGATTGCCTCGTGCTGATGCCGACGGGCGGCGGCAAGTCGCTGTGCTACCAGATTCCGGCGCTGCTGCGCCGCGAGGCCGGGCAGGGGGCGGGCATCGTCGTGTCGCCGCTGATCGCGCTGATGCAGGACCAGGTCGCCGCGCTCAGCGAAGTCGGTGTGCGCGCGGCCTACCTGAATTCGACGCTGTCGGGCGCCGAAGCCGCGGCGACCGAGCGTGCGCTGCGCGAAGGCGAGATCGACCTGTTGTATGTCGCGCCCGAGCGGCTGATGACCGGCCGCTTCCTCGACCTGCTCGAGCGCGCGAAGATCGGCCTGTTTGCAATCGACGAGGCGCACTGTGTGTCGCAGTGGGGACATGACTTCCGTCCCGAATACATTCAGCTGTCGGTGCTGCACGAGCGCTTCCCGTCAGTGCCGCGTATCGCGCTGACGGCGACCGCCGACGCGATCACGCGCGACGAGATCATCCATCGCCTCGCGCTCGACGATGCGCGCGTGTTCGTGTCGAGCTTCGACCGGCCGAACATCCGCTACCGTATCGTCGAGAAGGACAACGCTCGCTCGCAGCTGCTCGACTTCATCCGCGCGGAGCACACGAACGCGGACGGCACGACCGACGCGGGTGTCGTCTACTGCCTGTCGCGCCGCAAGGTCGAGGAAACGGCCGAATGGCTGAAGGCACAGGGCGTGCGCGCCCTGCCGTATCACGCGGGGATGGAGTTCGAGGTGCGGCAGAAGCACCAGGAAATGTTCCAGCGCGAGGAGGGCATCGTGATGTGCGCGACCATCGCGTTCGGCATGGGCATCGACAAGCCGGACGTGCGTTTCGTCGCGCACCTGGATCTGCCGAAGAGCGTCGAAGGCTATTACCAGGAAACGGGTCGTGCGGGCCGCGATGGGATGCCGGCGAACGCGTGGATGGCGTATGGGCTCGGCGACGTCGTCCAGCAGCGCAAGATGATCGACGAGTCCGATGCGGACGACGCGCACAAGCGCGTCCAGACGTCGAAGCTCGACGCGCTGCTTGGGCTGTGCGAGACGATCTCGTGCCGGCGCGTGCGATTGCTGAACTACTTCGGCGAGGCGAGCCAGCCGTGCGGCAACTGCGACACGTGCCTCGAGCCGCCCGATTCATGGGATGCGACGCGCGAGGCGCAGATGGCGCTGTCGTGCGTGTTCCGCGCGCAGCGCGCGAGCGGCTTCAATTTCGGCTCGAGCCACCTGATCGAGATCCTGCGCGGCGGCCGCACCGAGAAGGTGCTGCAGCGCGGTCACGACCAGCTCAGCACGTTCGGGATCGGCGCGTCGCTGTCCGAGCCCGAGTGGCGCGCGATTTTCCGGCAGCTCGTGGCGTATGGCTACCTCGCGGTCGATCATGGCGGTTTCGGCGCGCTCATGCTGACCGAAGCCGCGAAACCGGTGCTGAAGAACGAGGAGAAGGTCACGCTGCGCCGCTACGTGAAGCCGCAGCGCACGCGCCAGTCGTCGAGCCGCAGCGGCACGCGCGTCGACCCGACGGCCGGCATGGGCACGCGCGAGCGCGCCCGCTGGGACGCGCTGAGAACATGGCGCGCGGAAACCGCGAAGTCCGACGGCGTGCCGGCCTACGTGATCTTCCACGATGCGACGCTCGCGGAAATCGCGCGCAACGCGCCCGAGACGATTGACGACCTGCGCCATATCCCGGGCATGGGTGTGCGCAAGCTCGAACGCTTCGGCGACGAGATCATCGATGTCGTCGAATCGGCGTGACACTGTGTTCCGACCTTCCGGTAAACCGCCGGCGCGGGCGGCAAATCACGCAAGCCGTTGACTTAGTTGGCATTTCCGGAATATCATGTTGGGTTCCGGTATTCGGTGGGCCGAGTCGCGTTCGAAGGTTCGTGTCCGTATCGCCGGTTCGGAAGTCAACTGTGCGCCGATTCTCGCTTTGCCCGAAATCGATGTGCAGATTTTGTTCAATTTCAGGAATAAACAATGCCAACCATCAACCAACTGGTTCGCAAAGGCCGTCAGTCGGAAACGACGAAGAGCAAGAGCCCGGCCCTGCAGGACTGCCCCCAGCGTCGCGGCGTGTGCACCCGTGTGTACACGACGACGCCGAAGAAGCCGAACTCGGCACTCCGTAAGGTCGCCAAGGTTCGTCTGACGAACGGCTTCGAAGTGATTTCGTACATCGGCGGTGAAGGCCACAACCTGCAGGAACACTCGGTTGTGCTGATCCGCGGCGGCCGTGTGAAGGACTTGCCGGGTGTGCGTTACCACATGGTTCGCGGCTCGCTGGATACCCAGGGCGTCAAGGACCGTAAGCAAGCGCGCTCGAAGTACGGCGCGAAGCGTGCAAAGGCTGCCAAGTAAGCAGTTTTTGATCAGGGATCGCCGAAGGGCGGTCAAGGCGGGAGTGCCGGATTGCCGGTGCTGTCGAGTAAGTGGTCACCCGGCCAAGCTGGTTAGTCGTGAAGATGTGATCGGGTTTGTTGGTGGCCGCGGGGCTGGAACCAGCTCCAACTGAACAGGTAAAGGAAGAATCATGCCGCGTCGTCGCGAAGTCCCCAAGCGGGAAGTGTTGCCGGATCCGAAGTTCGGCAACGTTGATGTAGCCAAGTTCATGAACATGCTGATGCTGTCCGGCAAGAAGTCGGTCGCAGAGCGCATCGTTTATGGCGCATTCGAACAAATCCAGACCAAGGGTGGCAAGGACCCGCTGGAAGTGTTCACCGTTGCGCTCAACAACGTGAAGCCGGTGGTCGAAGTGAAGAGCCGCCGCGTTGGTGGTGCCAACTATCAGGTTCCGGTCGAAGTGCGCCCGTCGCGTCGTATGGCATTGGCGATGCGCTGGCTGCGTGAGGCTGCGAAGAAGCGCAGCGAGAAGTCGATGGCTCTGCGCCTGGCAGGCGAACTCTCCGAAGCGGCCGAAGGCCGTGGCGGCGCGATGAAGAAGCGCGACGAAGTTCACCGCATGGCAGAAGCCAACCGCGCGTTCTCGCATTTCCGTTTCTAAGCGCCTGGCTGGGCTGTTTGCGGAAATAAATTCCGGGCGGGTGCGCTTTTCAGGCGCCTCGCCCGTTTGTGTTGAAGCACGATGCAGCAGGGCTGCATCGTGTCATCCCAGTAGAGGATCAAAGTGGCTCGCAAGACTCCTATCGAGCGCTACCGCAATATCGGTATTAGCGCTCACATCGACGCCGGCAAAACGACGACGACCGAGCGCATTCTGTTTTACACCGGTGTGAACCACAAGATCGGTGAAGTCCACGACGGCGCAGCAACGATGGACTGGATGGAGCAGGAACAAGAGCGTGGCATCACGATCACGTCCGCTGCTACCACGGCCTTCTGGAAGGGCATGGGTGGCAACTATCCGGAACACCGCATCAACATCATCGACACCCCGGGTCACGTCGACTTCACGATCGAAGTGGAGCGTTCGATGCGCGTGCTCGACGGCGCGTGCATGGTGTACTGCGCAGTGGGCGGCGTGCAGCCGCAGTCGGAAACGGTGTGGCGCCAGGCTAACAAGTACAAGGTGCCCCGTCTCGCGTTCGTCAACAAGATGGACCGTACCGGCGCGAACTTCTTCAAGGTCTACGACCAGCTCCGTCTGCGCCTGAAGGCGAACCCGGTTCCGGTCGTGGTGCCGATCGGTTCGGAAGAAAACTTCAAGGGCGTGGTCGACCTGATCAAGATGAAGGCGATCATTTGGGACGAAGCGTCGCAAGGCACGAAGTTCGACTACGTCGACATCCCGGCCGAGCTCGCAGAGACCTGCAAGGAATGGCGCGAAAAGATGGTCGAAGTGGCTGCTGAAGCCAGCGAAGACCTGATGAACAAGTACCTGGAAGAAGGCGATCTGCCGGAAGCCGACATCGTCAAGGCGCTGCGCGACCGTACGATCGCGTGCGAAATCCAGCCGATGCTGTGCGGTACCGCGTTCAAGAACAAGGGCGTGCAGCGTATGCTCGACGCCGTGATCGACTTCCTGCCGTCGCCGGTCGACATCCCGCCGGTCAAGGGCGAGCTCGAAAACGGCGAAGCTGCGGAGCGCAAGGCATCGGACGACGAAAAGTTCTCGTCGCTCGCGTTCAAGATCATGACCGACCCGTTCGTCGGCCAGCTGATCTTCTTCCGTGTGTACTCGGGCGTCGTCAACTCGGGCGACACGCTGCTGAACTCGACCAAGGGCAAGAAGGAACGCCTCGGCCGTATTCTGCAGATGCACGCGAACCAGCGTGAAGAAATCAAGGAAGTCCGTGCAGGCGACATCGCCGCAGCGGTCGGCCTGAAGGAAGCAACCACGGGCGACACGCTGTGCGACCCGGCGAACCCGATCGTTCTCGAGCGCATGGTGTTCCCGGAGCCGGTGATTTCGCAGGCTGTCGAGCCGAAGACGAAGGCTGACCAGGAAAAGATGGGCCTCGCGCTGAACCGCCTGGCGCAGGAAGACCCGTCGTTCCGCGTGCAGACCGACGAAGAGTCGGGCCAGACCATCATTTCGGGCATGGGCGAGCTCCACCTCGAAATTCTGGTCGACCGGATGAAGCGTGAATTCGGCGTGGAAGCGACCGTCGGCAAGCCGCAGGTTGCGTACCGCGAAACGATCCGTTCGACGGCGAAGGATGTCGACGGCAAGTTCGTCAAGCAGTCGGGTGGTCGCGGTCAGTACGGTCACGCGGTCATCACGCTCGAGCCGAACGAGCAAGGCAAGGGCTACGAGTTCTTCGACGAGATCAAGGGTGGTGTGATTCCGCGTGAATACATCCCGGCGGTCGATAAGGGTATCCAGGACACGCTGAAGTCGGGCGTGCTGGCTGGCTTCCCGGTCGTCGACGTGAAGGTTCACCTGACGTTCGGTTCGTACCACGACGTTGACTCGAACGAAAACGCGTTCCGCATGGCCGGTTCGATGGCGTTCAAGGAAGCGATGCGCAAGGCGAACCCGGTCGTCCTCGAGCCGATGATGGCTGTCGAAGTCGAGACGCCGGAAGACTACATGGGCAACGTGATGGGCGACCTGTCGGGCCGTCGCGGCATCGTCCAGGGCATGGAAGACATGGTTGGCGGCGGCAAGATCGTTCGCGCCGAAGTGCCGCTGTCGGAAATGTTCGGTTACTCGACGTCGCTGCGTTCGCTGACGCAAGGTCGTGCAACGTACACGATGGAGTTCAAGCACTACGCTGAAGCTCCGCGCAACGTTGCTGAAGCGATCATCAGCGCGAAGTCGAAGTAAATCTGTAGCTACCAACCGATATTTTTTGAAAGAAGAGAATCATGGCAAAAGGTAAATTTGAGCGGACCAAGCCGCACGTCAACGTTGGAACGATTGGTCACGTTGACCACGGCAAGACGACGCTGACGGCAGCTATCACGACGGTGCTGACGAAGAAGTTCGGCGGCGAAGCGAAGGCCTACGACCAGATCGACGCGGCACCGGAAGAAAAGGCGCGTGGCATCACGATCAACACGGCACACGTCGAGTACGAAACGGCTAACCGCCACTACGCACACGTCGACTGCCCGGGCCACGCTGACTATGTGAAGAACATGATCACGGGCGCAGCGCAGATGGACGGCGCGATCCTGGTTTGCTCGGCAGCAGACGGCCCGATGCCGCAAACGCGTGAGCACATCCTGCTGGCGCGTCAGGTTGGCGTTCCGTACATCATCGTGTTCCTGAACAAGTGCGACATGGTGGACGACGCTGAACTGCTCGAGCTGGTCGAGATGGAAGTTCGCGAACTCCTGTCGAAGTACGACTTCCCGGGCGACGACACGCCGATCGTGAAGGGTTCGGCCAAGCTGGCGCTGGAAGGCGACACGGGCGAGCTGGGCGAAGTGGCGATCATGAGCCTGGCAGACGCACTGGACACGTACATCCCGACGCCGGAGCGTGCGGTTGACGGCGCGTTCCTGATGCCGGTGGAAGACGTGTTCTCGATCTCGGGCCGTGGTACGGTTGTGACGGGTCGTGTCGAGCGCGGCATCGTGAAGGTCGGCGAGGAAATCGAAATCGTCGGTATCAAGCCGACGGTGAAGACGACCTGCACGGGCGTTGAAATGTTCCGCAAGCTGCTGGACCAAGGTCAGGCAGGCGACAACGTTGGTATCCTGCTGCGCGGCACGAAGCGTGAAGACGTGGAGCGTGGCCAGGTTCTGGCGAAGCCGGGTTCGATCACGCCGCACACGCACTTCACGGCTGAAGTGTACGTGCTGAGCAAGGACGAAGGCGGCCGTCACACGCCGTTCTTCAACAACTACCGTCCGCAGTTCTACTTCCGTACGACGGACGTGACGGGCTCGATCGAGCTGCCGAAGGACAAGGAAATGGTGATGCCGGGCGACAACGTGTCGATCACGGTGAAGCTGATCGCTCCGATCGCGATGGAAGAAGGTCTGCGCTTCGCAATCCGCGAAGGCGGCCGTACCGTCGGCGCCGGCGTCGTCGCCAAGATCATCGAGTAACATCGACGATCCGCGGATCTCTCCGGGGTCCGCGATTCCACGGTAGGCAGTTGTACCGTCGAAGCCGGGTGTCCAGTTCGATCTGGCACCCGGTTTTGTTTTTGTGGTGCGTGCGTCGCTGTATTGCAAACGCACACCACTGTTGAGAATTTTCGTGTAGAATCGCGGGCTTAGCAGTGGAAGTGCCGTTCGGAACCAGGCGCCTCGCTCCCCGCAGGCAACAGGTTTCGCGTTCTTTTAGTGTCCGGCGATGCAACATCGCCTCGCTCTTTTCAAGGAATCGTCATGCAGCAACAGAAAATCCGGATTCGCCTGAAGGCTTTCGACTATCGTCTGATCGATCAATCGGCTGCCGAGATCGTCGATACCGCGAAGCGGACTGGCGCAATCGTCCGTGGCCCGGTGCCGCTGCCGACGCGCATTCAGCGTTTTGACATCCTGCGTTCGCCGCACGTCAACAAGACGTCGCGCGATCAGCTCGAAATCCGTACCCACCAGCGCCTGATGGACATCGTCGATCCGACCGACAAGACGGTTGATGCGCTGATGAAGCTCGACCTGCCGGCTGGCGTCGACGTGGAAATCAAGCTGCAGTAAGGCTTTCGGTGCCAACCGGCTTGCTGGGTGGTGCTAAGTCTTTGTATTGCTTGCGGAAATCGAGAAGTCGGGCTATACTGCTTGGCTTTTCGCGTATTCGCGTAAAAAAGTTGGGCCTTGCGTGCCTGGCATTTTGTAAATCAGCCCCGACCAATCGCAGTCGGGAATGGAGAAAATGATGAGCCTTGGACTCGTAGGTCGCAAGGTTGGCATGACCCGTATCTTCACGGCTGAAGGGGATTCGATTCCCGTCACCGTGCTGGACGTGTCGGACAACCGCGTGACGCAGATCAAGACTGTTGAAACCGACGGCTACACGGCCGTGCAGGTTGCATTCGGCTCCCGCCGCGCATCGCGCGTGACGAAGCCGCTGGCAGGTCATCTCGCCAAAGCCGGTGTCGAAGCCGGTGAAATCCTCAAGGAATTCCGCATTGATGCGGCCAAGGCAGCTGAGCTGTCGAATGGCGCCGTGGTCGGTGCTGATCTTTTCGAAGTGGGCCAGAAGGTCGACGTGCAAGGCGTGTCGATCGGTAAGGGCTACGCCGGTACGATCAAGCGTTACAACTTCTCCTCCGGCCGTGCTACCCACGGTAACTCGCGCTCGCACAACGTGCCGGGCTCGATCGGTATGGCGCAGGATCCGGGTCGCGTTTTCCCGGGTAAGCGCATGACGGGTCACCTCGGTGACGTTACTGTGACGGTGCAGAACCTCGAAATCGCTCGTATCGACGCAGAGCGCAAGCTGCTGCTCGTCAAGGGCGCGATTCCGGGCGCGAAGGGCGGCAAGGTTTTCGTGACGCCGGCCGTCAAGACCAAGGGGGCGAAATAATGGAACTCAAGCTCCTGAACGAAAATGGTCAGGAAGGTGCAGTGGTTAACGCGTCGGACGTCGTGTTCGGCCGTGACTACAACGAAGCGCTGATCCACCAGGTCGTCGTCGCGTACCAGGCGAATGCTCGCCAGGGTAACCGCGCACAGAAGGACCGTGAGCAAGTCAAGCACACCACCAAGAAGCCGTGGCGTCAGAAGGGTACGGGCCGCGCTCGTGCCGGTATGTCGTCGAGCCCGTTGTGGCGTGGCGGTGGTCGCATCTTCCCGAACTCGCCGGAAGAAAACTTCTCGCACAAGGTCAACAAGAAGATGCATCGCGCAGGTCTCTGCTCGATCTTCTCGCAGCTGGCCCGTGAAGGCCGTCTGTCGGTCGTCGAGGACATCATCCTCGAGGCGCCGAAGACCAAGCTGCTGGCTGACAAATTCAAGACCATGGGTCTCGACTCCGTTCTGATCATCACGGACACGGTCGATGAGAACCTGTACCTGGCTTCGCGCAACCTGCCGCACGTGGCGATTGTCGAGCCGCGCTACGCTGACCCGCTGTCGCTGATCTACTTCAAGAAAGTGCTGGTCACGAAGGCTGCGGTCGCCCAGATCGAGGAGTTGCTGTCATGAGCGAGATTCGCAAGAACGATCATCGTTTGATGCAGGTCCTGCTCGCACCGGTGATCTCGGAAAAGGCGACGCTGGTTGCCGACAAGAACGAGCAAGTCGTGTTCGAAGTCGCACCGGATGCCACGAAGCAGGAAGTGAAGGCGGCTGTCGAGCTGCTGTTCAAGGTTGAAGTTGATTCGGTCAACGTGCTGGTTCAGAAGGGCAAGCAAAAGCGCTTCGGCCGTTCGATGGGCCGCCGTAAGGACGTGAAGAAGGCGTACGTTTGCCTGAAGCCCGGCCAGGAAATCAACTTTGAAGCGGAGGCCAAGTAATCATGGCAATCGTGAAAGTTAAACCGACTTCGCCGGGTCGCCGCGCGATGGTCAAGGTGGTCAACAAGAACCTGCACCAGGGCAAGCCGTTCGCGGCACTGCTCGACTCGCAGAGCTCGACCGCCGGTCGTAACAACAACGGCCGTATCACCACGCGTCACAAGGGTGGTGGTCACAAGCAGCACTACCGTATCGTCGATTTCCGTCGCACGAAGGACGGCATCCCGGCAAAGGTCGAGCGTCTCGAGTACGACCCGAACCGTAGCGCGAACATCGCGCTGGTGCTCTACGCAGACGGCGAGCGTCGCTACATCATCGCCCCGAAGGGCCTGACCGTCGGCCAACAGCTGATGTCGGGTTCGGAAGCGCCGATCCGTGCAGGTAACACGCTGCCGATCCGCAACATTCCGGTCGGTACGACGATCCACTGCATCGAGATGCTGCCGGGCAAGGGCGCGCAAATGGCGCGTTCGGCTGGCACGTCGGCCATGCTGCTGGCACGTGAAGGCGTCTACGCGCAGGTTCGTCTGCGTTCGGGCGAAATCCGCCGCGTGCACATCGAGTGCCGTGCAACGATCGGTGAAGTCGGCAACGAAGAGCATAGCCTGCGCCAAATCGGCAAGGCTGGCGCGAACCGCTGGCGCGGTATCCGCCCGACGGTGCGTGGCGTTGCGATGAACCCGGTTGATCACCCGCACGGTGGTGGTGAGGGCAAGACGGCTGCAGGTCGCGACCCGGTGAGCCCGTGGGGTACGCCGGCTAAGGGTTACCGCACCCGCAGCAACAAGCGCACGACGACGATGATCGTCCAGCGCCGTCACAAGCGTTAAGGAGTAGGCAATGGCACGTTCTGTAAAAAAAGGTCCGTTCTGCGACGCCCATTTGCTGAAGAAAGTTGAGGCGGCTGCAGCTTCGCGCGACAAAAAGCCGATCAAGACCTGGTCGCGTCGCTCGACGATTCTGCCGGATTTCATCGGCCTGACGATCGCTGTTCACAACGGCCGTCAACACGTTCCGGTGTACATCTCGGAAAACATGGTCGGCCACAAGCTTGGCGAGTTCGCACTGACCCGTACGTTCAAGGGTCACGCGGCCGACAAGAAGGCCAAGAAATAAGGGGCAATCAAGATGGAAGTGAAAGCAATTCATCGCGGTGCCCGCATCTCGGCGCAAAAAACGCGCCTTGTGGCTGACCAGATCCGCGGTTTGCCGGTCGACAAGGCGCTGAACGTTCTGACGTTCTCGCCGAAGAAGGCGGCTGGCATCGTGAAGAAGGTTGTGCTGTCGGCAATCGCGAATGCGGAGCACAACGAAGGCGCTGATATCGACGAGCTCAAGATCAAGAGCATCTACGTCGACAAGGCTGCATCGCTCAAGCGTTTCACCGCGCGCGCCAAGGGCCGCGGTAACCGCATCGAGAAGCAATCCTGTCACATCACTGTGACGGTCGGGAATTAAGGAGCCATACGATGGGACAGAAAATTCATCCGACTGGCTTCCGCCTGGCTGTCAGCCGCAATTGGGCTTCGCGTTGGTACGCGAACAACAACAATTTCGCGGCGATGCTGCAGGAAGACATCGGTGTTCGTGAATACCTGAAGAAGAAGCTGAAGAACGCTTCGGTCGGTCGGGTCGTCATCGAGCGTCCGGCAAAGAACGCGCGCATCACGATTTACAGCTCGCGTCCGGGCGTCGTCATCGGCAAGAAGGGCGAGGATATCGAACAGCTGAAGACGGAACTGCAACGCCGCATGGGCGTGCCGGTTCACGTCAACATCGAAGAAATCCGCAAGCCGGAAACCGATGCTCAACTGATCGCTGACTCAATCACGCAACAGCTCGAACGTCGGATCATGTTCCGTCGCGCGATGAAGCGTGCGATGCAGAACGCGATGCGTCTGGGTGCCCAGGGCATCAAGATCATGAGCGCAGGCCGTCTGAACGGTATCGAAATCGCTCGTACGGAGTGGTATCGCGAAGGTCGCGTGCCCCTTCATACGCTGCGTGCCGACATCGACTACGCAACCTCGGAAGCGAAGACGACCTACGGGATCATCGGCGTCAAGGTGTGGGTATACAAGGGCGACACGCTCGGCCGCAATGACGCGCCGGTGGTCGAGGAAGTAGCCGAAGACAAGCGTCCGCGTCGCAATGCGCGTCCGGGCGACCGTCGTCCGCGCCGTGACGGCGAAGGCGGCGCTCCGGGTGCTCGTCGTGGCGCACCGCGCCGCGGCGCCGGCAAGCCGGAAGACGGCAAGACTGGAGAATAACGATGCTGCAACCGAAACGCAGGAAGTATCGCAAAGAGCAGAAGGGTCGTAACACCGGCAAGGCGACGCGCGGCAACGCAGTGTCGTTCGGTGAATTCGGCCTGAAGGCGATCGGTCGCGGTCGTTTGACCGCACGTCAGATTGAAGCGGCGCGTCGTGCAATGACGCGTCACATCAAGCGTGGCGGCCGCATCTGGATCCGGATCTTCCCGGACAAGCCGATTTCGCAAAAGCCGGCAGAAGTGCGTATGGGTAACGGTAAGGGTAACCCGGAGTACTACGTCGCTGAGATCCAGCCGGGCAAGATGCTCTATGAAATGGACGGCGTAACCGAAGAACTGGCACGCGAAGCGTTCCGTCTGGCTGCAGCCAAGCTGCCGCTGAAGACGGCATTCATCGTGCGCCAGCTCGGCGCCTAAGGAGAAAACATGAAGGCTTCCGAACTTCTCCAGAAAGACCAGGCCGCGCTCAACAAGGAGCTGGCGGACCTGCTGAAGGCGCAATTCGGCCTGCGCATGCAACTCGCGACCCAGCAGCTCACGAACACGAGCCAGCTGAAGAAGGTTCGTCGCGACATCGCACGTGTGCGGACCGTCATGACTCAGAAGGCGAACCAGAAATGAACGATAGCGTGAAAACCTCGCTGAAGCGGACGCTGGTCGGTCGGGTCGTCAGCAACAAGATGGACAAGACCGTCACCGTGCTGATCGAGCACCGCGTCAAGCACCCGATCTACGGCAAGTATGTCGTGCGCTCGAAGAAGTACCACGCGCATGATGAAGCGAACACCTACAACGAGGGTGACCTCGTTGAAATCCAGGAAACTCGTCCGCTGTCGAAGACGAAGGCCTGGACGGTGTCGCGCCTCGTCGAAGCAGCTCGCGTCATCTAAGCGGGCAGCGCAGTAGGCAGTAACAAGCACTTCGCCACGAAGTGCTTGAAATCGCAAAGTTTTTGCTTGCGTGACCAGGGTTATTTGTTATAATCCTGGTCTTCCCTCTTTATGGGAGCCCCGTCGCGGGCGAAGTTGGTGGGGGAAGCGGACTGGTGCCAGCCTGTCCGAAAGATTCACCGAATTGCGATGGCGGGTTTCGTTTGCCGTCGCTGCTGTTCCAACCCAAGCAGCCGATTGGCTGACGGGACCAAGACTGACCGAATGCATCATGGTGGTGCATCCGGATTAAGTTGGGAAAGACAAACCATGATCCAGACCGAATCTCGGCTCGAAGTAGCCGACAACACGGGTGCGCGTGAAGTCATGTGCATCAAGGTGCTCGGCGGCTCGAAGCGTCGTTATGCCGGCATTGGCGACATCATCAAGGTGACCGTCAAAGAAGCAACGCCGCGCGGGCGCGTGAAGAAAGGCGAAATCTACAACGCCGTGGTGGTCCGCACCGCCAAGGGTGTTCGCCGTCAAGACGGCTCGCTGATCAAGTTCGACGGCAACGCCGCTGTGCTTTTGAATAACAAGCTTGAGCCGATCGGCACCCGTATTTTTGGGCCGGTGACGCGTGAGCTGCGTAGCGAACGATTCATGAAGATCGTTTCGCTGGCGCCGGAAGTGCTGTAAGGAGTCGCGATGAACAAGATTCGCAAAGGTGACGAAGTCATCGTCGTCACTGGCAAAGACAAGGGCAAGCGCGGCGTCGTGCTGGCTGTCGGTGCAGAACATGTGACGGTTGAGGGTATCAACCTCGTCAAGAAGCATGTGAAGCCGAACCCGATGAAGGGTACGACGGGCGGCGTGGAAGCGAAGACGATGCCCCTGCATATTTCGAACGTCGCACTGGTCGACGCGAATGGCAAGGCGTCGCGTGTTGGCATCAAGGTCGAGGAAGGCAAGAAGGTTCGCTTCCTGAAGACGACCGGTGCCGTACTGAGCGCCTGACGCAGCGGAGTAAAAAATGGCTCGTTTTCAAGAGTTTTACAAAGAAAAGGTTGTGCCCGGCCTGATCGAGAAGTTCGGTTACAAGTCGGTCATGGAAGTGCCGCGCATCACCAAGATCACGCTGAACATGGGTCTTGGCGAAGCGATCGCTGACAAGAAGATCATCGAGAACGCCGTTGGCGATCTCACGAAGATCGCAGGTCAGAAGCCGGTCGTCACGAAGGCACGCAAGGCAATCGCAGGCTTCAAGATCCGCCAGGGCTACCCGATCGGCGCGATGGTGACGCTGCGTGGTCAAGCGATGTATGAATTCCTCGACCGTTTCGTGACCGTTGCCCTGCCCCGCGTGCGTGACTTCCGCGGTGTGTCGGGTCGTGCCTTCGATGGCCGCGGCAACTACAACATCGGTGTGAAAGAGCAGATCATTTTCCCCGAAATCGACTACGACAAGATCGACGCACTGCGTGGGCTGAACATCAGCATCACGACGACTGCGAAGACCGACGACGAAGCAAAGGCTCTGCTCGCCAGCTTCAAGTTCCCGTTCAGAAACTGAGGTTACCGTGGCTAAACTGGCACTGATCGAACGTGAAAAGAAGCGCGCCCGCCTGGTCGCGAAGTTCGCAGCAAAGCGCGAAGCGCTGAAGGCGATCGTCGAAGACCAAAGCAAGTCGGAAGAAGAGCGCTACGAAGCACGCCTTGAGCTGCAGCAACTGCCCCGCAACGCAAACCCGACCCGCCAGCGTAACCGCTGCGCGATCACGGGCCGTCCGCGTGGCACGTTCCGTAAATTCGGCCTCGCGCGTAACAAGATTCGTGAAATCGCATTCCGTGGCGAGATTCCTGGCCTGACCAAGGCGAGCTGGTAATAGGAGAAACGTAAATGAGCATGAGTGATCCTATCGCCGATATGCTGACTCGCATCCGCAACGCGCAGATGGTTGAGAAGGTATCGGTTGCGATGCCCTCGTCGAAGGTCAAGGTTGCAATCGCGCAAGTCCTGAAGGACGAAGGCTATATCGACGATTTCGCCGTCAAGGCGGAAGGTGCGAAGTCCGAACTGAATATCGCGCTGAAGTACTACGCAGGTCGCCCGGTCATCGAACGCCTCGAGCGCGTGTCGAAGCCTGGTCTGCGCGTGTACCGCGGCCGTAACGACATTCCGCAGGTCATGAACGGCCTGGGTGTGGCAATCGTGTCGACGCCGAAGGGCGTGATGACCGACCGCAAGGCGCGCGCTACCGGCGTCGGCGGCGAAGTCATCTGCTACGTTGCTTAAAGCCGAGGAGAGAGAAACATGTCTCGAGTAGGTAAAAGCCCGATCGCGCTGCAAGGCGCGGAAGTCAAGCTGGCCGACGGTGCAATCACCGTCAAGGGCCCGCTGGGCACCATCACGCAAGCGATCAATCCGCTCGTGAACGTGGCGAACAACGACGGCACGCTGAATCTGTCGCCGGTCGACGAAAGCCGCGAAGCAAACGCACTGTCGGGCACGATGCGCGCGATCATCGCGAATGCCGTGCACGGCGTGACCAAGGGTTTCGAGCGCAAGCTGACGCTGGTTGGCGTCGGTTATCGTGCGCAGGCGCAAGGCGACAAGCTGAACCTGTCGCTGGGTTTCTCGCACCCGGTGGTGCACCAGATGCCGGAAGGCGTCAAGGCTGAAACCCCGACGCAAACCGAAATCGTGATCAAGGGGATCAACAAGCAACAAGTCGGTCAAGTGGCTGCGGAAGTCCGCGGTTACCGTCCGCCGGAGCCGTACAAGGGCAAGGGCGTGCGCTATTCCGACGAGGTTGTGATCCTCAAAGAAACGAAGAAGAAGTAAGGGTGCGCAATCATGGATAAGACTCAATCTCGCCTGCGCCGCGCTCGCCAGACGCGTATCAAGATCGCTGAGCTGCAGGTCGCGCGTCTCGCCGTGCATCGCACGAACACGCACATCTACGCTCAAGTGTTCTCGCCCTGCGGCACCAAGGTGCTCGCCAGCGCGTCGACGCTCGAAGCAGAAGTGCGCGCAGAACTGGCCGACAAGTCGGGCAAGGGCGGCAACGTTAATGCCGCGACGCTGATCGGCAAGCGTATTGCCGAGAAGGCAAAGGCTGCCGGCATCGAATCCGTCGCCTTCGACCGCTCGGGCTTCCGCTACCATGGCCGCGTCAAGGCGCTGGCTGAGGCAGCTCGCGAAGCTGGGCTCAAGTTCTAAGGAAGGAATTCGTCATGGCAAAGATGCAAGCGAAAGTTCAGGCTGACGAGCGCGACGACGGCCTTCGCGAAAAGATGATTTCGGTCAACCGCGTGACCAAGGTCGTGAAGGGTGGCCGTATTCTCGGCTTCGCCGCACTGACCGTGGTTGGCGACGGCGATGGCCGCATCGGTATGGGCAAGGGCAAGGCGAAGGAAGTGCCGGTCGCTGTCCAGAAGGCAATGGAACAAGCTCGCCGCAACATGTTCAAGGTGCCGCTCAAGAACGGCACGCTGCAGCACGAAGTGCACGGCAAGCATGGCGCATCCGCTGTCCTCCTCGCTCCGGCGAAGGCAGGTACGGGCGTGATCGCCGGCGGCCCGATGCGCGCAGTGTTCGACGTGATGGGCGTTCAGAACGTCGTGGCAAAGAGCCACGGTTCGACGAACCCGTACAACCTCGTTCGCGCCACGCTGGACGGCCTGCGCAAGCAGTCGACCCCGGCAGACATCGCGGCGAAGCGCGGCAAGTCCGTCGAAGATATTTTGGGCTAAGCCCGGGTGGTCACCATGTCTGAAAAAACTGTCAAGGTTCAGCTCGTGAAGAGCCTGATCGGGACCCGCGAATCGCACCGTGCGACCGTGCGTGGCCTCGGCCTGCGCCGACTCAACTCGGTTAGCGAGCTGCAGGATACACCGGCGGTCCGCGGCATGATCAACAAGGTCTCGTACCTCGTTAAGGTCATCGCGTAAGCGGCCCTACGGATCAAGGAGTTGATATGGAATTGAATAACCTGAAGCCGGCCGCTGGTGCAAAGCATGCCAAGCGTCGCGTCGGCCGCGGCATCGGTTCGGGCCTCGGCAAGACGGCTGGCCGTGGTCACAAGGGTCAGAAATCGCGTTCGGGCGGCTTCCACAAAGTCGGTTTCGAAGGCGGTCAGATGCCGCTGCAACGTCGTCTGCCGAAGCGCGGTTTCACGTCGCTGACGAAGGAATTCGTCGGTGAAGTGCGCCTGGGCGACCTCGAGAAGCTGCCGGTCGATGAAATCGATCTGCTCGCACTGAAGCAAGCCGGCCTGGTCGGCGAGCTGACGAAGAGCGCAAAGATCATCGCGACGGGCGAACTGAAGCGCAAGATCGTCGTGAAGGGTCTCGGTGCCACCAAGGGTGCGCGCGCTGCGATCGAAGCGGCTGGCGGTTCGTTCGCCGAGTGACACGCGTAGCGCGTCGTTACTTGCATTCATCGGAGAAGGTACTTGGCTAACAGCCCGAGTCTTGCAAAACCCGGTCGAAGCACGGCGAAATTCGGCGATCTGCGTCGGCGAGCGATGTTCCTGCTCCTGGCGCTGATCGTCTATCGCATCGGCGCGCACATCCCCGTGCCGGGCATCGATCCGGATCAACTGGCGAAGCTGTTCCAGAGCCAGGCGGGCGGTATCCTGGGCATGTTCAACATGTTCTCGGGTGGCGCGCTTTCCCGCTTCACGATCTTTGCGCTGGGGATCATGCCGTACATCTCGGCGTCGATCATCATGCAGCTGTTGGCGATCGTCTCGCCGCAGCTCGAGGCGCTGAAGAAGGAAGGGCAGGCAGGGCAACGGAAGATCACGCAGTACACGCGGTATTTCACCGTGGTGCTCGCGACCTTCCAGGCGTTCGGTATCGCGGCTGCGCTGGAAAACCAGCCGGGCCTCGTGATCGACCCCGGCATGCTGTTCCGACTGACGACGGTCGTGACGCTGGTTACCGGCACGATGTTCCTGATGTGGCTGGGTGAGCAGATCACCGAGCGTGGTCTGGGCAACGGCATCTCGATCATCATCTTCGGCGGGATCGCAGCAGGGTTCCCGAATGCCGTCGGTGGGCTGTTCGAGCTGGTGCGTACGGGTTCGATGAGCATCATTTCGGCGATCATCATCGTCGTTCTGATTGCCGCGGTGACTTACCTGGTCGTGTTCATCGAACGCGGTCAGCGCAAGATCCTCGTGAACTACGCGAAACGCCAGGTCGGCAACAAGATCTACGGTGGCCAGTCGTCGCACTTGCCGCTGAAGCTGAACATGTCGGGCGTGATTCCGCCGATCTTCGCATCGTCGATCATCCTGTTCCCGGCCACGATTCTCGGCTGGTTCAGCACAGGTCAGCCGTCGGGAAGCTGGATCTCCAACACGTTGCATAACGTCGCGGAGGCGCTGAAGCCGGGCCAGCCGGTCTATGTGCTGCTGTACACGCTGGCAATCGTGTTTTTCTGCTTCTTCTACACCGCACTGGTGTTCAACAGCAGGGAAACCGCGGACAACCTGAAGAAGAGCGGCGCGTTTGTTCCGGGCATTCGTCCGGGCGATCAGACCGCACGATATATCGACCGCATCCTCACGCGTCTGACGCTGGCCGGTGCGATCTACATCGTCTTCGTGTGTCTGCTGCCGGAATTCCTGGTGCTGCGCTGGAACGTGCCGTTTTATTTTGGTGGAACGTCGCTGCTGATCATTGTCGTCGTCACGATGGACTTCATGGCGCAGGTGCAGTCGTACGTTATGTCGCAACAGTATGAGTCGCTGCTCAAGAAGGCAAACTTCAAGGGCGGCAACATCCCAATGCGTTAATTAAGGACTATGGCCAAAGACGATGTAATCCAGATGCAAGGTGAGGTGATCGAAAACCTCCCGAATGCGACCTTCCGCGTGAAGCTGGAAAACGGCCATGTCGTGTTGGGGCATATCTCCGGGAAGATGCGGATGCACTACATCCGCATCCTGCCGGGCGACAAGGTGACGGTTGAATTGACGCCTTACGATCTGTCTCGTGCGCGGATCGTGTTCCGGGCGAAGTGATTTGAAAAAAGGGTATTATCATGAAAGTGATGGCATCGGTTAAGCGCATTTGCCGCAATTGCAAGATCATCAAGCGCAAAGGCGTCGTTCGCGTGATCTGCAGCTCGGATCCGCGCCACAAGCAGCGCCAAGGCTGACCGCGCGTTTGTTTGCGCTTTTTGTTTGAGGAAAAACAATGGCTCGTATCGCAGGGGTTAACATCCCGAATCACCAGCATACCGAGATCGGCCTGACGGCAATCTTCGGTATCGGCCGCACGCGCTCGCGCAGCATCTGCGTGGCGTCTGGCGTGGAATTCTCGAAGAAGGTCAAGGACCTGACCGACGCAGACCTCGAAAAGCTGCGTGAAGAAGTGGGCAAGTTCATCGTCGAAGGCGATCTGCGCCGTGAAGTGACGATGAACATCAAGCGCCTGATGGACCTCGGTTGCTACCGTGGCGTTCGTCATCGCAAGGGCCTGCCGATGCGCGGTCAGCGTACGCGTACGAACGCACGTACCCGCAAGGGTCCGCGTCGTGCAGCGCAAGCGCTGAAGAAGTAAGCGGAACTGACAGTTACAGGAAAACGTAATGGCTAAGGCTTCGAACACCGCGGCGCAACGCGTTCGCAAGAAGGTTAAGAAGAACGTCGCTGAAGGCGTGGTTCACGTTCACGCGTCGTTCAACAACACGATCATCACGATCACCGATCGCCAGGGCAATGCACTGGCATGGGCGACGTCGGGCGGCCAGGGCTTCAAGGGCTCGCGCAAGTCGACGCCGTTCGCTGCTCAGGTTGCTGCTGAGTCGGCCGGCCGCGTGGCGATGGAATACGGCGTGAAGAATCTGGAAGTGCGGATCAAGGGCCCGGGCCCGGGTCGTGAGTCGGCAGTGCGCGCACTGCATGGCCTCGGCATCAAGATCACCGCGATTTCGGACGTCACCCCGATTCCGCACAACGGCTGCCGTCCGCCGAAGCGCCGTCGTATCTAAGAATGTTGCTGGCACGTTCGTGCTGGCACATTTGCCTGTCGCCGCGTAGCGTCGACGGGCGTTGCTTTTTTGATTGACTAAGCCCACCGTTCGCCCCAAAGGGCGCGAACTAGCGCGGATTCCGATCCGCGTGACTGATTGATAAAGGAATGCAAAGTGGCACGTTATATCGGCCCTAAGGCCAAGCTGTCCCGCCGTGAAGGCACCGACCTGTTCCTGAAGAGCGCGCGTCGCTCGCTCGCCGACAAGTGCAAGCTCGACAGCAAGCCGGGTCAGCACGGCCGTACCTCGGGCGCACGTACGTCCGACTATGGTACGCAGCTGCGCGAAAAGCAGAAGGTCAAGCGTATTTACGGCGTTCTGGAGCGTCAGTTCCGCCGCTACTTCGCTGAAGCCGACCGCCGCAAGGGCAACACGGGTGAAAACCTGCTGCAACTGCTCGAATCGCGTCTCGACAACGTCGTATATCGCATGGGCTTCGGCTCGACCCGCGCTGAAGCGCGTCAGCTGGTGAGCCACAAGTCGATCACCGTGAACGGCGTCGTCGCGAACGTGCCGTCGCAGCAAGTGAAGGCTGGTGACATCGTCGCGATCCGCGAAAAGGCGAAGAAGCAGGCGCGTATCGTCGAAGCGCTGTCGCTGGCTGAGCAAGGCGGCATGCCGAGCTGGGTTGCAGTCGATGCGAAGAAGTTCGAAGGCACGTTCAAGCAAATGCCGGAACGCGCTGACATCGCAGGCGACATCAACGAAAGCCTGATCGTCGAATTGTATTCGCGTTAATCCGATTGACGGCCGAGGTACCCCGATTGCGTTTCGCAAGGAGGGGCCTCGGCTGTTTATTTTCTGGTTGTTACCGGTCAGCCTTATCGGTGTAACGAGCCGAGGGTATTGAAAAGGAAAGCCCATGCAAACCAGTTTGCTGAAACCCAAGATCATCGCCGTGGAATCGCTGGGCGAGAACCACGCGAGGGTGGTCATGGAACCGTTCGAACGCGGTTACGGCCACACCTTGGGCAATGCGCTTCGCCGCGTGCTGCTGTCGTCGATGGTTGGCTACGCGCCGACCGAAGTCACGATCGCAGGCGTGGTGCACGAGTACTCGACGCTGGATGGCGTGCAAGAGGACGTCGTCAACCTGCTGCTGAACCTGAAGGGTGTGGTGTTCAAGCTGCACAACCGTGACGAAGTGACGGTGACCCTGCGCAAGGAAGGCGAAGGCGTCGTTACGGCCGGCGATATCGAGCTGGCTCACGATTGCGAAGTCATCAATCCGAATCACGTGATCGCACACCTGTCGAAGGGCGGCAAGCTCGACGTTCAGATCAAGATCGAGAAGGGTCGCGGCTATGTGCCCGGCAACGTTCGTCGCTACGGCGAAGACACGGCCAAGATCATCGGTCGCATTGTCCTCGACGCATCGTTCTCGCCGGTTCGCCGCGTGAGCTACGCCGTTGAAAGCGCCCGTGTCGAGCAGCGTACCGACCTCGACAAGCTCGTGATGAACATCGAGACGAGCGGCGTGATCACCCCGGAAGAGGCGATCCGTCAATCGGCTCGCATCCTGGTCGACCAACTGTCCGTGTTCGCGGCACTGGAAGGCACGGAAACGGCCGCCGAAGCACCGTCGCGCGCACCGCAGATCGATCCGATCCTGCTGCGTCCGGTGGACGATCTCGAGCTGACGGTTCGTTCGGCGAACTGCCTGAAGGCCGAGAACATCTACTACATCGGCGACCTGATCCAGCGCACGGAAAACGAGCTGCTGAAGACGCCGAACCTCGGTCGCAAGTCGCTCAACGAGATCAAGGAAGTGCTTGCTTCGCGCGGTCTCACGCTGGGCATGAAGCTCGAAAACTGGCCGCCGGCTGGTCTCGACAAGTAAGCCCGCTTGTAGCCAAGCTGGAGCTGTAGTTGGCAAAGATGCGGATTTACCTTTAGAATCCGCATCTTGCTTTTTTCGTTACCGGCCCGTGCACCCCAGCGGTGCGATAGAAGAGCTGGATCAAAACTTTGAATCAAGGAAACTGAAATGCGCCATCGTCATGGTCTGCGGAAACTGAACCGCACGAGCAGCCACCGTCTGGCTATGCTCCGTAACATGTCCAACTCGCTGATCGAGCACGAAGTCATCAAGACGACGCTGCCGAAGGCGAAGGAACTCCGTAAAGTCGTCGAGCCGCTGATCACGCTCGGCAAGAAGCCGTCGCTGGCAAACCGTCGCCTGGCGTTCAACCGCCTGCGCGATCGTGACTCAGTGGCGAAGCTGTTTGACGTGCTCGGTCCGCGCTTCGCGAACCGTCCGGGCGGCTACCTGCGCGTGCTGAAGTTCGGCTTCCGCGTCGGCGACAACGCACCGATGGCACTGGTCGAACTGCTCGATCGTCCGGAAGTCGACGAAACGGAAAACGTGCAAGAAGCTGAGTAAGCTTCCTGTACGCAGCAGTATCTGAAAAAGGGGCCGAGCAATTGCTTGGCCCTTTTTGTTTTTTGCGGCCCGCGAGCTGCGATCGATTGTCGCAGGCCAGTGCCGGCAGCGTCGCGCGCGCTGCGCTACGATACTGGACTGTCGGCACGGGCTCGCGATGGGCGATCCGCGGCGGCGAAAGCCGGTAGACCAGCCAGGGGGGCGCGTATGGTGGTGGTGTTGATGCTGACGACAGTGCCCGATGCGGCGACGGCCGCGGCGCTCGCCGACGGTGCGCTCGACGCACGGCTTGCCGCGTGCGTGTCGGAGCTCGGTGCGATCAAATCGCGCTATCACTGGCAGGGCAAGGTCGAAACGGCCGACGAGATCCAGTTGCTGTTCAAGACGAGCCCCGTGCGCTCGCTCGAACTGGAGCGATTTATTCTCGCGCATCATCCGTACGAGACGCCGGAAATCGTCTCGTGGCAGGCGACGGCCTCGGCCGCGTATGGCCAGTGGGTGACCAGCGAAACTCAACGTCTATTTCATGTTTAACGGTATGGCGCTTTCCGTGCGCGTGCGCGTGCTGCGGTTCCTCGTAGTCCTGTTGTCGCTCATGTTCGTGCTGGGCGACCTGTCGATCGCGCGCGCGGCCGACGATTTTCTCGATCCGTCGGTGGCGTTCAAGTTCAGCGCGAGCGAATCGCCGGGGCAGGTGGACGTCCGCTTCAAGGTCGCCAACGGCTACTACCTGTACCGCGAGCGGTTCGCGTTCGCGGTGAAGAGCGGGCAGGCGATGCTCGGCGCCCCTCAATTCCCTGCCGGTCATGTGAAGTTCGACCAGACGTTCCAGAAGGAAGTCGAAACCTATCGCGACGAGGTTGTAATTCACGTGCCGGTCAAGCAGGCAGCGGGGCCGTTTGAACTTGCGGTGACGTCGCAGGGGTGCGCCGACGAAGGAATCTGCTACCCGCCTGCGGAGCATGTCGTGAAGATCGACGGCGCTGCGCTGGGCGTGGTCGCGCCGGCCGATGGCGCGGCAGCTTCGGGTAGCTGGTTCGACAAGGTCACGAGCGCGGATTTCGCGCAGTCGCTGCTCGAGGGGCACGGCTTCTTCACGATCGTCGCGCTGTATTTCGTCGCAGGCGTCGTGCTGAGCCTCCTGCCCTGTTCGTATCCGATGATTCCGATCGTGTCCGCGATCATCATCGGCCAGGGTACGCGCGCGACGCATGCCCGCGGCTTTGCGCTGTCGCTTACCTACGTGGTCGGCATGGCGCTCGTTTATACGGTGCTCGGCATCGCTGCCGCACTGGTCGGCCAGAGCCTCGGCGCGTGGCTGCAGAATCCGTGGGTGCTCGGCGCGTTCGGCGTGCTGCTCACCGCATTCGCTGTATCGCTGATTTCGGGCAAGGACATCGCGCTGCCCGAGCGCTGGCAGAACGGCGCGGCCGAAGCATCGAGCGCGCGCCAGGGCGGCCATTTCGTCGCGGTCGCCGCGATGGGCGCATTGTCGGCGCTGGTCGTCGGCGCATGCATGACGGCACCGCTGTTTGCAGTGCTCGCATTCATTGCACATACCGGCAATGCATTGCTCGGCGGCGCCGCGCTGTTCGCGATGGGACTGGGGCTCGGCGTGCCGCTGCTGGTCGTCGGCATCGGTGCCGGCACGGTGCTGCCGCGCGCGGGCGCATGGATGGACGGCGTGAAGGTGTTCTTCGGTATCGTACTGCTCGCGGCCGCGCTGTGGATCGTGTGGCCGGTGCTGGCGGGCGGCTTGAAGATGGTGCTCGCTGCGTTGTGGCTGTTGGTCGCGGCCGCGGCGCTCGGCCTGTTCACGCCGCATGCCGGCGCCGCGTCGATCTGGCGCCGTCTCGGCCGCGGCCTCGGCGCTGCGCTTGCGATCTGGGCTGCGACGCTGCTCGTCGGCCTCGCAGCAGGATCCAACGATCCGGTGAAGCCGCTGGCCGTCCTCGCGGCGCGCACGGTTGCGTCGGGCGATGCGTCGGCAGCCGGTGCGGCTGCCGGGCAGCAGGGGCCGGCGTTTGCATCGGTACGCTCCAGCGGGGAACTCGACGCGCTGCTGAAGACCTCGGGCCAGCCTGTGATGCTCGACTTCTATGCCGATTGGTGTGTGAGCTGCAAGGAGATGGAGCATCTGACGTTCACCGATTCACGCGTGCAGGCGCGGCTCGCCCGGCTTCACCTGGTGCGTGCGGACGTCACCGCGAACAATCCGGACGACCAGGCGCTGCTCAAGCGCTTCAACCTGTTCGGGCCGCCGGGCATCATCTTCTTCGATCGCAACGGCAACGAAATCGGGCGCGTGGTCGGCTATCAGGCGGCCGAGACGTTCCTGCGCAGCCTCGATCGCGCAGCGGTACCGACGGTGTAACGCGCGCTTGTCAGCCCTGCATGGGCGGCCTCTGCACCGGCCGCGCTGCAAAAGAAAACGGCGGGACACCGAAGTGTCCCGCCGTTTTTCATTGTGCCGGCCGGCGCGCGGCTCAGCGTTGCGCTTTCAGCAGACGCGCGGCATCGAGCGCGAAGTACGTGAGCACGCCATCGGCACCCGCACGCTTGAATGCGAGCAGCGATTCGAGCACGACTTTGTCGTGGTCGAGCCAGCCGTTCATCGCGGCAGCCTTCAGCATCGCGTATTCACCACTCACCTGGTACACGTAGGTCGGGAAGCGGAACTCGTCCTTCACGCGGCGCACGATGTCGAGATACGGCATGCCGGGCTTGACCATCACCATGTCGGCGCCTTCGTCGATGTCGAGGCGTACTTCGCGCAGCGCTTCGTCGCTGTTCGCCGGATCCATCTGGTAGGTCATCTTGTTGCCCTTGCCCAGATTGGACGCCGAGCCGACCGCATCGCGGAACGGGCCGTAGAACGCCGACGCGAACTTGGCCGAATAGGCCATGATGCGCGTATGGATGTGGCCGTCGCTTTCCAGCATTTCGCGTATCGCGCCGATGCGCCCATCCATCATGTCCGACGGCGCGACGATGTCGACGCCGGCCTCCGCCTGTGCGCACGCCTGGTCGACCAGGATCTCGATCGTGTCGTCGTTGATTACGTAGCCGTTTTCGTCGAGCACGCCGTCCTGGCCGTGGCTCGTGTACGGATCGAGCGCGACGTCGGTCAGCACGCCGAGTTCGGGGAAGCGCTTCTTCAACTCCCGCACCGCGCGCGGGATCAGGCCTTCGGGATTGGCCGCTTCGCGCCCGTCAGGCGTTTTCAGCGACGGTTCGATGGCCGGGAACAGCGACAGCACGGGTACGCCGAGTTCGACGCACTGCTCGGCGACATGCATCAGCAGATCGACCGACACGCGCTCGACGCCGGGCATCGACGGTACGGGCTGGCGTTCGTTGGTGCCTTCGACGACGAACACCGGGTAGATCAGGTCGTCGGTGGTCAGGCGGTTTTCGCGCATCAGGCGGCGGGAGAAGTCGTCGCGGCGCATCCGGCGCGGACGGTGAAGCGGATGGAAGCTCATGGCGATTTGGCAGAAATCAGGGCAAGAAGGACCTTACGGAACCCTTAGGTCATTTTCGAGATCGTTGGTATATGATAGCGATCGAGCGGCACGCGTAGCGCGCTGCTCCCCGCTTCTCCTCCCTGAGCGGGTGCCTGTCGTTTTTCGATTAGGCTGTTTGACCCGCCGTTCAACGGCGGGTTTTTTTATGAGCCGGCCGAATCCGCAGGTGCCGTCAGGTGCGCACAGCCGATCCCGGCCGCGCGTTGCCCGCTCATTGTGCTACAGGCTCGCTTTTTTCGTCGGCGACGGACGGCCGCACCCAGCTTTCGATCAGTTCGTGCGCCTCGTCGAGCCCGGTGCGCTTCAGTGCCGAGAACAGCTGGACGGTCAGTTTGCCCTTCACGCCCTGGTCGCGGTACGCGTCGAGCCCCTTCTGCGTGTTGCGCAGCGCGTTGATGCTTTCCTGCCGCGTCAATTTGTCGCACTTCGTCAGCAGCGTGTGGATCGGCTTGCCGGTCGGCGCGAACCACTCGATCATCCGGCGATCGAGGTCGGTCAGCGGGCGGCGCGAATCCATCATCAGGATCAGGCCGCACAGCTGCGAACGGGTTGCGAGGTAGGACGACAGCAGCATTTCCCAGTGGGCCTTCGCGGCCCCCGGCACTTCCGCGTAGCCGTAGCCGGGCAGGTCGACGAGGTTCGCGACGGGCTCGGCGGCCGGGCCGACGGAGAAGTAGTTGATGTGCTGCGTGCGGCCGGGCGTCTTCGACGCGAAGGCGAGCCGCTTCTGGTTGCACAGCACGTTGATCGCCGTCGATTTGCCGGCATTCGAGCGGCCCGCGAACGCGATTTCCGGCTGCACCGTCGGCGGCAGGTCGCGCAGATGGTTGACGGTCGTGTAGAAGCGGGCTTGATGGAGCAAAAAGGCCATGGGAAACCGGAGGGACGGGGCGGCGCGAGCCGCTTGGTGGAGGCGGGGTAGCCCCGATAGGCGCGGGAGCTTTCAGCGCGATATTGTACAATACGACGGTTTTGCCGAAGGGCTGCGGGCGCCTGCCTCGCGCTTTTATGCAGCTTCTGCGGTAGACTGGTCGATGTCGTTTTTTGCAGAACCTCAAATTCCCACAAGACGAAACAGGGTGTGCGAATGAATCGACTGTGCAAGTCTCTGATGGTGCTTCAGGTTGCAGCAGGGTTCGTAGGTTTCGTAGCGGAGGCAAACGCGGCGGATGCGGCAAAGCCGGATCTGGACCGCGGCAAGGCGATTGCCGGGCAGGTCTGTGCGTCGTGTCACGGCGCCGACGGCAACAGCGCGTCGGGCAGTTTCCCGAAGCTCGCCGGCCAGCATCCCGAATATCTGGTCAAGCAGTTGAACGACTTCAAGGCCCAACCGGGTGCGAAGGGGCCGGCGCGGACCAATCCGGTGATGGTCGGGTTCGCGAGCGCGTTGAGTGCGGACGACATGCGCAACGTCGCCGCGTATTACGGGTCGCAGACGACAAAGCTCGGCACCGCACGTGATGCGGCGACCGTGCCGATCGGTCAGAAGATCTATCGAGGCGGCATCGCGGAAAAGGGTGTACCCGCCTGCGCGAGCTGCCACGGGCCGACGGGGCAGGGGATGCCGGTCCAGTACCCGCGTCTGTCGGGGCAGTGGGCCGATTACACGGTTGCCCAGTTGACCGCGTTCCAGCAGGGTGTCGGCGCGCGCAACAACAACGAGGCGATGCATCAGATCGCATCGCGTCTGTCGGACACCGAAATCAAGGCCGTCGCGGATTACATCGCGGGCCTGCGTTGAGCGGATCGTCGCGAATGGAATGACCGGGCGCCCGAAGGGCGGCCGGAGTCAGAACAAGAAAAGGGTGGGGCGCCGCGTGATTGCGGCCGCCTTGCCCTTTTTTGTTGTCAGCACTCGCCGGGGGCCGCCCCAAGCGTGCTGACCGCCCCCTCGGGGGGCAGCGAACATAGTGAGCGTTGGGGGCTGTTTCCCCTTAGTCGGAGTTTGAATGAGCGTTACCACGTCGGGGTTGCAGTCGAAGTCGGGTCAAAGTGCGTCCAGGCGCGCAATCGAGTTGCTGAGCTCGATGCGCTTCGCGATCGCGCTGCTGGTGGTGCTGTCGATCGCGAGCATTGTCGGCACGGTCCTGACCCAGGACGACCCGTATCCGAACTACGTGAACCAGTTTGGGCCGTTCTGGGCGGACATCTTCCGCTCGCTGGGCCTGTACAACGTGTACAGCGCGTGGTGGTTCATGCTGATCCTGATCTTCCTCGTCGTGTCGATTTCGCTGTGCGTGATCCGCAACGCACCGAAGATGCTCGCCGATGCGAAGAGCTGGAAGGACAAGGTCCGCGAAGGCAGTCTGCGCGCGTTCCACCACAAGGCCGAATACACGGCGTCCGGCACGCGTGCGACCGCTGCGGCCACGCTCGCCACGTTCGTCACCAAGGCCGGCTACAAGCACGTCGTGCGTGAAACCGACGGCGCGACGCTGATCTCCGCGAAGCGCGGCGCGCTGACGAAGTGGGGCTACATCTCCGCGCACCTTGCGATCGTCGTGATCTGTATCGGCGGCCTGCTCGACAGCAACCTGCCGATCAAATTCCAGATGTGGATGTTCGGCAAGAGCCCGGTCAACACGAGCGCGACGATCAGCGAGATCTCGTCCGACCACCGGCTGTCCGCGTCGAATCCGACGTTCCGCGGCTACGCATGGGTGCCGGAAGGCCAGTTCGTGTCGACCGCGATCCTGAACCAGCCGAGCGGTTCGCTGATCCAGGATCTGCCGTTCTCGATCCAGCTCAACAAGTTCATCGTCGACTACTACACGACGGGGATGCCGAAGCTGTTCGCGAGCGACATCGTCGTGATCGATCGCGAGACGGGCCAGAAGATCCCGGCGCGCGTCGAGGTCAACAAGCCGTTCACGTACAAGGGCGTGTCGATCTACCAGTCGAGCTTCCAGGACGGCGGCTCGCAGATGCAGATGACGGCCTACCCGATGACGGGCGACAACGCGAAGACCTTCGCGGTGAAGGGCACGATCGGCAGTACGGCGCCGCTGCAGATGCCGGGCAGCGACGGCGACACGATCGAGTTTTCCGACTTCCGCGCGATCAACGTCGAGAACATGGCCGACGCGAACGGCAAGCCGGACGTGCGCGGCGTTGCGAAGACGGAGTCGCTCAAGGAGGTGTTCGACGAGCGGCTCGGTTCCGGCGCGAAGACGTCGAAGCCGATGCAGCTCCACAACATCGGCCCTTCGGTGCAGTACAAGATTCGTGGCAAGGACGGCCAGGCGCGCGAATTCAACAACTACATGCTGCCCGTCGACATGGGCGGCACGCGTGTGTTCCTCGCCGGCGTGCGTGCGAGCCCGAACGATCCGTTCCGCTACATGCGGATTCCGGCCGACAGCCAGGATTCGATCGGCGAATGGATGCGCCTGCGCGCAGCGCTCGAGGATCCGGCTGTTCGCGCCGATGCCGCCGCACGCTTCGCGCAACGTTCGCTGCCGACGACCGGGGCGTCGCTGCGCAGCCGCCTGCAGGACAGCGCGTTCAAGGTGCTGACCCTTTTTGCGGCGAGTGACGACAGTGTCGGTCGCGGCGCCGACGGCCAGCCGGTCGGCGGCTTCCAGGCAGTGGCGACGTTCATCGACCGTTCGGTGCCGAAGGCCGAGCAGGAAAAGGCGGCCAGCCTGCTGCTGCGCATGCTCGAGGGCTCGATGTGGGAGGTCTGGCAGATCGCGCGCGAGCGCGCCGGCGAGCCGGCTGCCCAGCAGGGCACGGACACGATCCGCTTCGTTCAGAACGCGATCAATGCGCTATCCGACAGCTTTTTGTATGGATCGCCGGTCTATTTGCAGCTTGACTCCTTCAAGCAGGTGCAAGCTTCGGTATTTCAGTTGACGCGCGCACCCGGCAAGAATCTGGTGTATCTTGGCAGCCTGCTGTTGGTCGCCGGCATCTTCTCGATGTTCTACGTGCGCGAGCGGCGCCTCTGGTTCTGGCTCAAGGATGCCGGCTCGGGCGTCGATGTGGTGATGGCAATGTCCACGGCCCGCAAGACCTTCGATTTCGAGAAAGAATTCGTGCAGACGCGCGACGCGGCCGGCGCCGCCTTGCGCGCCGCACCGCGCGACGCCGCGCCGGCTGGTGCGGCAGCGACTGCCCGTCCGCCCGCCGGCGGCGGTTCCGATTCCGAGAATTCCACCCGGTAACATCATGGATCTCACTCAAGTTTCCTCTTCCCGTTCGGGGCCGGTCCTGGCCCCGAATCCGGCGCCGTTGTTCGACGACCGTCCGTTCCTCGCCCGCCTGTCGGTCATCGACTGGCTGTTTGCCCTGGCGCTCGTGGTCGGCGCGGGCTATGCGTTCGTGCACTACAACGAACACATGAATTACTACGACAAGGCAGTGATGATCGGCACGGTGCCGGCGCTTGTCGTGCTCGGCTGGCGCTGGAAGCCCGCGCGGCTGATGATGGCGTCGATCGCGGTGCTGTCACTGCTGTCGATCCAGATCTACCAGGGCGATCTCGCGCGCGCCGATTCGGCGTTCTTCCTCAAGTACTTCCTGTCGAGCCAGTCGGCGATCCTGTGGATGAGCGCGCTGTTCGTGCTCGCGACGATCTTCTACTGGATCGGCTTGCTCGCACGTTCGGAGTCGGGCTCCGCGATCGGACAGAAGCTCACGTGGGTCGCCGTGCTGATGGGTTTCACCGGCCTGATGGTGCGCTGGTACGAGTCCTATCTGATCGGTGCCGATGTCGGGCACATCCCCGTGTCGAACCTGTATGAAGTGTTCGTGCTGTTCAGCCTGATCACCGCACTGCTTTATCTGTATTACGAAGGTCACTACGGCACGCGCTCGCTTGGCGCATTCGTGCTGCTGGTCATCAGCGCGGCCGTCGGCTTCCTGATGTGGTACTCGGTCGCGCGCGATGCGCAGCAGATCCAGCCGCTCGTGCCGGCGCTGCAGAGCTGGTGGATGAAGATCCACGTGCCGGCGAACTTCATCGGCTACGGCAGCTTCGCGCTGTCGGCGATGGTGTCGGTCGCTTACCTGATGAAGGAGCGCGGCGTGCTCGCCGATCGCCTGCCGACGCTCGAGGTGCTCGACGACGTGATGTACAAGTCGATCGCGGTCGGCTTCGCTTTCTTCACGATCGCGACGATCCTCGGCGCGTTGTGGGCCGCGGAAGCATGGGGCGGCTACTGGAGCTGGGACCCGAAGGAAACCTGGGCGCTGATCGTGTGGCTCAATTACGCAGCCTGGCTGCACATGCGCCTGATGAAGGGCTTGCGCGGCGCGGTTGCCGCCTGGTGGGCGCTCACGGGCCTGCTCGTGACGACGTTCGCGTTCCTCGGCGTCAACATGTTCCTGTCCGGGCTGCACAGCTACGGCAAGCTGTAAGATTTCCGACGCTGGTCCGACAAAAGACCGCCGGCGCACTGCGTGCCCGGCGGTTTTCTTTTGTAACGGGCGGGCGGTCCCGGGCGTCGAACGGCGCATGATGGGTCGGGTCGAACGCTCATGAAGCGTGCGCGCCGCGCATGCAGGAGAGGAGCAGCACGATGTGGATCAAACACCCTATGCGCACCGTACTGACCGGCGGTGATATCGCGCAGAGCCAGATTACGCCGCGCGCGGTGTTCGAGAACCGGCGGCGCGTATTGCAGGTGGCCGGCCTCGCTGCGGCGGGCGGATTGCTCGGCGGCAGCGGCACGGCGTTCGCCGCGTATGCGTCGCCCGACGCGCGAGCCGCGAAGCTTGCGGCGAAAACCAACCCGAAGTTCGTCGCGGCCGACAAGGTGACGCCGTTCAAGGACATCACGTCCTACAACAACTTCTACGAATTCGGCACCGACAAGGGTGACCCGGCGCAGAACGCCGGCTCGTTGCGGCCGCACCCGTGGCGCATGAGCGTCGAGGGCGAGGTGCTGCACCCGAAGGTATTCGATCTCGACGAACTGCTGAAGCTCGCGCCGCTCGAGGAGCGCGTGTACCGGCTGCGCTGCGTCGAGGGCTGGTCGATGGTGATTCCGTGGATCGGCGTGCCGTTGTCAGAGCTGATCAAGCGCGTGCAGCCGACCGGCAACGCGAAATACGTGCAGTTCATCACGCTGGCTGATCCGTCGCAGATGCCGGGGCTGTCGACGCCGGTGCTCGACTGGCCGTACTCGGAAGGGCTGCGGATGGACGAGGCGATGAATCCGCTGACGCTGCTGACGATGGGTGTCTACGGGCAAGTGCTGCCGAACCAGAACGGTGCGCCGGTGCGGATCGTCGTGCCATGGAAGTACGGTTTCAAGAGCGCGAAGTCGCTCGTGAAGATCCGCTTCGTCGACAAGCAGCCGAAGACGAGCTGGAACACGTATGCGTCGAACGAATACGGTTTCTATTCGAACGTGAACCCGAATGTCGATCACCCGCGCTGGAGCCAGGCGACCGAGCGCCGGATCGGCGAGGACGGCTTCTTCACGCCGAAGCGCAAGACGCTGATGTTCAACGGCTATGGCGATCTCGTCGCGTCGATGTACCAAGGCATGGACCTGAAGAAGAACTTCTGAGTGCGACGGTGAGAAACGACATGCCTCCTTCGACGCTGACACCGGCTCGCGCGTCCGGCACGCACACGGCTACTGCGGAGACATCCCGGCGCGGCCCGGCACGTATTGCGTCGCCGAGCTGGCTCGCGCCCGCCAAGGTGCTGGTTTTCGCGGTCGGCCTCTATCCGCTCGCGCGTCTCGTGCTGTTCGGGCTGACCGACCGGCTCGGCGCGAACCCGATCGAATTCATCACGCGCTCGACGGGCCTCTGGACGCTGGTGATGCTCTGCGTCACGCTCGCCGTCACGCCGCTTCGGCGCGTGACGGGCGTTCCCGCGCTGCTGCGCTTTCGCCGGATGATCGGCCTGTTCGCGTTCTTTTACGCGACGCTGCATTTCACGACGTATCTGTGGTTCGACAAGTGGTTCGACGTGCTCGCGATCCTGAAGGACGTCGGCAAGCGTCCGTTCATCACGGTCGGTTTCGCCGCGTTCGTGCTGCTGATTCCGCTGGCCGCGACATCGCCGCGTGCGATGGTGCGCCGGCTCGGCCGTCACTGGGCGACGCTACATCGCGCGATCTATGCAATCGCGCTGTTCGGCGTGCTGCATTTCTGGTGGATGCGGGCCGGCAAGGACGATCTCGCGCAGCCGAAGCTTTACGCGACGATCGTCGCGGTGCTGCTCGGCTGGCGGCTGCTTGGATGGGGCTGGCGGCGCATCCGCGCGTGACGATGCCGACCCGAAAAAACAAAAGGCGATGACGGGAGGTCATCGCCTTTTTCGCGAAAGAAACCGCGCGCGCGGCGGCGCGCGACTACTGCGTGGAGGCTGGGCCCGATGCCGGCGTGGCGGCCTTCGACGCACCGTTCGACAGCTCGGGCGACAGCGTGAGCGGCGTGCCGGAAGAATCGGGAATGCTGTCGGACGACGCGTTTTCATCGGTCGGCGTGACGTCCGACGGCGGCGTGTCCTGCTGCTGGATGGGCTTCGCCGGCAACGGGGGCACGGTAGGCAGATAGAGCGGACCGCGTTGACCGCAGCCGGCAAGAATCGCCAAAGCCGCTACAATCGCGCTCATCCGGAAAACGACTCGCATGATCGTCCCTGAACAATTTAACCGATAGAGTTTAGCATGTCCGATACTGAATACCTGGCCCGTGCCGAGGCCGTGCTGGCGGCCGTCGAGCGTACCGTGGATGCCGCGAACGACGGCGATCACGACATCGATCTGGAGCGCAACGGCGGCGTGCTGACGCTGACGTTCGAGAACGGCTCGAAGATCATCATCAACCTGCAGCCGCCGATGAAGGAGCTGTGGATCGCCGCGAAGGCGGGCGGTTTCCATTACCGTTTCGTGGACGGCGAATGGCGCGATACGCGCACCGGCACCGAATTCTTCTCGGCACTCACCGACTACGCGACGCAGCAGGCCGGCCTGCCGATCTCGTTCGGCGCGTAACGACCGGCACGCCCGCCCGGCGGGGCGCCGATACGTCGGATCAACGCACAAAGAAAAAGCGCCCCGCGGGGCGCTTTTGCATGTTCGGGCCGTTCGTCAGTGGCCGCGGAACAGGTTCATGATGTCCTGCTTTTCCTGCTCGTCGACGTGCGGCACCGCTTCTTCGACGTTCTGCGTGGACGGCGCCTGCGGCACGCCGACCGTCGACACGAAGCCGTGCCCCGGCGCGAACTCGGTGAAGTACAGTTCGCCGCCGAGCGACTGGACGTCGTCCGGCATCGTCGGCTTGAACTCCGGCACGCCCTTCAACGCCGCGCCCATGTAGTCGATCCAGACCGGCAGCGACAGGCCGCCGCCGGTTTCGCGATCGCCGAGGCTGCGCGGGTTGTCGTAGCCGATCCATGCGATCGCCGCGAGCGTGTGCTGGTAGCCGGCGAACCACGCGTCGTGCGAGTCGTTCGTCGTGCCGGTCTTGCCCGCGAGGTCGGTACGCTTCAGCACGTTGGTGCGCGCGCCCGTGCCGCGCTGCGCGACGCTCTGCAGCAGGCTGTTCGTCACGTACGCGTTGCGTGCGTCGATCGCGCGCGGCGCGTTCTGCTCGGCAACGAGCGGCTGCGCGCGGGCGACGATCGCGCCGTTCGGATCGGTCACTTCGGCGATCAGGTACGGATTCACGCGGAAGCCGCCGTTCGCGAATACCGAGTACGCGCCGGCCATCTGCAGCGGCGTGACCTGGCCCGCGCCGAGCGCCATCGGCAGGTAGGCCGGATGACGGTCGGCGTCGAAGCCGAAGCGCGTGATGTACTGCTGCGCGTACTTCGTGCCGATGTGGTTCAGGATCCGGATCGACACGAGGTTGCGCGAGCGCTGCAGCGCGGTGCGCATCGACATCGGGCCTTCGAAGCCGCCGCCGTAGTTCTTCGGTTCCCACGGCTGGCCGCCGGTTTCCGCGGCGCTGAAATACAGCGGGCCGTCGTTGATCACCGTGGCCGGGCCGAGGCCCTTGTCGAGCGACGCCGAGTAGATGAACGGCTTGAACGACGAACCCGGCTGCCGCCACGCCTGCGTGACGTGGTTGAACTTGTTCTTGTTGTAGTCGAAGCCGCCGACGAGCGAGCGGATCGCGCCGTCCTGCGGGACGATCGAGATGAACGCACCCTCGACTTGCGGCAACTGCGTGATCGACCACTTGCCGGCGTCGTTCTTCACGACACGGACGATCGCGCCCGGGCGGATGCGGCGGTTCGGCTGCGCGCTGGCCGACAGCGCGCTCGATGCGAAGCGCAGGTTGTCGCCTTCGATCGTCGCGCTGCTGCCGTCGATGAAGGCAACCGTGATCTGGCGCGGGGTTGCCGCGGTGACGACCGCCGCGATCAGCTCGCCGTTGTCGGGGTGCTCGAGCAGCGCGTCGTCGATTGCCTGCTCGCGGTCGTCGGCTCCGGCCGGCAGCTCGATGAAGCCTTCCGGCCCGCGATAGCCGTGGCGGCGCTCGTAATCCATGATGCCCTTGCGCAGCGCGGTGTACGCGACCTGCTGGTCGGCGGAATCGATCGTCGTGACGACATTGAAGCCGCGCGTATAGGTTTCCTCGCGGTACTGCGCGTACATCATCTGCCGGACCATTTCCGCGACGTACTCGGCGTGCACGCTGAACTCGCGACCCGCGCCCTTGACGACGAGCGGTTGCGCGACGGCCTCGTCGTACTGCTCGCGCGTGATGAAGTTCAGCTCGAGCATCCGCTGCAGGATGTATTCCTGGCGGACTTTCGCGCGCTTCGGATTGACGACCGGGTTATACGCGGACGGCGCCTTCGGCAGCCCCGCGAGCATCGCCGCTTCGGCGAGCGTGATGTCCTTCAGGTCCTTGCCGAAATACACGCGCGCGGCGCTCGCGAAGCCGTACGCACGCTGGCCGAGATAGATCTGATTCATGTACACCTCGAGAATCTGATCCTTCGTCAGCGCGCGCTCGATCCGGTACGCGAGCAGCATCTCGTAGATCTTGCGCGTGTAGGTCTTTTCGCTCGACAGGAAGAAGTTGCGCGCGACCTGCATCGTGATCGTGCTCGCGCCCTGCGACGCATGGCCGTTCGTCAGCGCGACGAAGCCCGCGCGGGCGATGCCGGTGAGGTCGACGCCGCCGTGATCGTAGAAGCGCGCATCCTCGATCGCGAGGATCGCTTTCTTGAGCGAGTCGGGCACGTCCTTGAAATGGACGATGTCGCGGCGTTCCTCGCCGAATTCGCCGATCAGCACGTGATCGGACGTATAGATGCGCAGCGGTACCTTCGGACGATAGTCGGTCAGTGCGTCGAGCGACGGCATGTTCGGCCACGCGACGACGAGCGCGTAGCCGAGCACGAGGCCGCCGGCCACGACGAGGGCCACGCACATCGCGGCGACGCCGATCAGGACTTTCTGCCACCAGGGCCGCTTCTTCGGCTCGGGCGCGGGAGGCGGGGACGTAGGAGACGTGGATTGCATAGGCATACCGGAAAACAGTCCCGCGATTATAGCTGCCCGGTAAGACCGGTCCTGACGCGGGCGGGCGCCCGCCGGAAAGCGGCGGATCGCGGTGCCCCCAGCATAGCGTCCGCGAGGCCGTTGCGCGCCATGCCTGGCCGTTCGGCCGACTGTCGGACAAACGCGCCGCTTTGCAGAATCAGGCATCGGAAACGCGGCGTGGGCCGCAACGATCGCGGGAGGCAGGGATGACAGGACGATGGGCGGCGCGGTTCGCGCCGGGCAGGCACCGTTCGACGGGAATCGACGTCGGGGCGGACGAGGTGAGGGTGGCCGTGCTGAGCCGGCGCGGCCGGGTCGCGGATGTGCGGGTCGAAGGGCTCGAGCGGGAGCCGGTGGGGCTGGCGGACGGTCCGGAGGACGCGCGCTGGGCCGCGGTCGCAAGGGCGCTGGCGGCAGCTATGTCGCGGCTGTCGGCGGCTGGTGTGCGCTGCGATGCGCGCGGCGTGATGGCGCTGCGCGACGACGAGATGCGGACCGCGACGCTCGACCTGGCCGGGCGCGACGACGTCGCCCATGCCGCCCGGCAGGCGGCCGAGCGCATTTCGGGGCTGGCGCCGGACAGCCTCGCGTTCGACTGGCGGCAGGACGACGGCGCGTGTCCTGATGAGATTGCGGTCGCCGTGGCGCCGCAGGCATTGCTCGAGCGGCGGATCGACGTGGCCGCGCAGGCCGGCATTGACCTGACGGCCGTTGACGGCGAGTCGGCTGCCGCGCTGCGCGCGTTGCGCTATGCCGCGCAGTTCGAAATCGACGCGCACGGCCCGTACGCCGCGTTCTGGTTCTGCGACACGGGCGTGCACGGCTGGCGGGTCGACGGCGCGGTCGCCGCACCGGTGCTCGCGGTGTCTGGCGACGTGCAGGCGGCGCTCCCCGACGCATTGCGCCAGTGCGCATTCGCGCCGGTGCGCTGCGTGCTCGTGGCCGGCGACACGCGCTGCATCGCCCGCTGCGGCACATCGGTCGCCGATATCGGCGATGCGCTCGGTGTGGCTGCGGTGCCGTTCGACTGCACCGGATGGAACGGGCTGCCCCGCGGGCCCGCCGGTGGGCCGGGCGCTCCGGCATTTGCCGTCGCGGTCGGGCTGGCGCTGCGCGGGGTGTGGGAATGATGGCCGATACGGGGGGCGGGCGGGTTGTCGTCGGCCACGCCGCGCTCGGCGGCTTCAATCTGCTGCCGTATCGTGAGCGGCTGGCGCAGGCGTTGCGGCGGCGCCGTGCCACGCAGTGCGGGGCAGCGATCGTACTCGGCGTATTCGGGGCCAGCGTCTGGGCGGGGGCGCAGACAGTGTGGAGATGGCGCGTGGATGCCGAGCGTACGCGTGTGGAGGCGCAATTGCGGCAATTGCAGCCACAGGTCGATGCCGCGCGGCGCGCCGCTGGCGCGGCCGCTGATCTTGCGCAACGCGATGCGCGGTCGGTCGTACTTGCCGCGCCTTACCGGCGTGCCACCGGGCTCCTCGCGACGCTGGCGCGGGTGCGCGACGACACCGTTCGGCTCGACGCATTGCGCGCGACTTCGTCTGGCGCCGTGCTCGACGCACGCGCGACGAGTTACCGGGCGGCCGCACGATGGCTCGCGCGGATTGCGGCCGGCCAGCGCGACTGGCGATTCGATATCGGTGCGCTGACGCCGGCTTCGGTCACGCCGGTCACGGGGGCAGTCGTGCCGTTCCGGTTTTCCGTACAGGTGCGCTGGCACGACGCGTCGCCGCGGCAGGGCGCAGCGGGAGGCGGTGCATGACAGCGGTCGCGCAACGGTTCATGCCAGGCGTTGCCGGGTCGCTCGGCCGCATGACGCGGGTGTCGCCGGCCACGGCACACGCCGTTGGCTGCGTGGTGGCATTCGTGTTCGTGATGGCGGGCGGCATTCATCTGACGGATGCCGTCGACTGGAGCGGACTCGCACGCAGTCGCGCGCTGCTGGCAACGGCACAGGTGCGTGCCGCCGACACACAGCGGTTGCTCGCGACCGCCGCGCGGCGGCGCGACACCGACCCGGCTGCCGGGCGCAATGTCCGCTCGCCGAGTGCGCTGGCGTGGCCCGCGCTGATGCTGGAGCTGGCCGACTTGGCCGGGGCGAGCGGATTGCGGATCGTGTCGATCGAGCCGCGGCGCCCGGACGAGGCGGCGCCGGATGGCCGGCGCACGGTGCGGATCGTCGCGGACGGTGGCTTTGCAGCGCTGCTGCGGCTGATGGGCGGGCTGGCGGGTTTTCCCGCGCTGGTGGTGCCGTCGGTGCTGTATATCGAGCGAAAACCGCCCACGTCGCGGGTGGACATGACGATCGACGTGTTTCCGGCGCTGACGGGTGCCCGTTTTCCGGGCGGCTCGCTGCCCGTGCTGGCCGGTACACCCGGCGACGATCCATTCGGTGGCGCAGGTTTGCCCACGGTGGCCGACGATGCTGTGCCGCGCCTGGCCGGTACGTTTCGCGACGCGCGCACCGGGCTTGCGTTGTTCGACGCCGGTGACGGCGTGTTCGCGGCCGTCGCGCCGGGCGAAGCGCTCGGGGCGTCGCGAGTGATGCGTGTCGACGCCGAAGCCGTTACGCTTGCGACGGCCGATGGCGCGCGCCGGTTGGTCGTGGACGACGGAGGCCGCCCATGACGAAGTTCGGAGGATGGGCAATCACGTGCTGGATCGGATTGGGCGTGGCTGCGGCACACGCGGCGCTACCGCCTCTGCCGCCCTTGCCACCGGCAGGCTGGCCGATCGCACCGCCGCAGGTGCTCACTCAGGACACGCCGCTGCCGCAGGACGCGCTCGATGGCGCGGCCGGTATGAATGGGACCGCATCCGCGCAGGAGGGGCCACCGCCGTTCGATCAGGCAGCACGTGCAGCGCGTCAGGCGGACACAACCGCACCGGTGCCGCTGCTGGAAGGGCCGCCGGTCCCATTGCCGCCGCCGACGCGCATGAGCGACGCCGCCGCGCGGCACCCCGGCGATGCGGACGACGCGCGGCGGATCTCGCTGAATCTGCAAGGCGCCGGGCTCGCGGCCGCGTTCGACGCGCTCGCGCGCTTCACCGGACTCAACATCATCGTCGGCGAACAGGTGCGCGGCACCGTGACGTTACGTCTGAACAATGTCCGCTGGCGCGATGTGTTCGATACGTTGCTCGACACGCACGGGCTCGCGATGTCCCGGCGCGGCAACGTGATCTGGGTCACGCCGGCGGCCGAGCTCGCCGCGCGGGAGCGCGAGCGCTTCGAAACGCACGCCCGTGCGGCCGAACTGGAGCCGCTCGCGAGCCGGACCTTCGCACTGCGCTACCCGCGCGCGCTGGACGTGCAGCGGCTGCTGGCCGGTGCGACCGGCCAGCGCCTGCTGTCGAAACGTGGTGCCGCCGCGGCCGATCCGCGCACGAACCTGCTGTTCGTCACCGACCTCGAGCCGCGCATCGTGCAGATCGCGGGCCTGATCGACGCGATCGACCGGCCGTCGCGGCAAGTCCGGATCGAGGCGCGCATCGTCGAAGGCGAACAGGGCTTCTCGCGCAACCTCGGCGCACGCGTCGCGCTGCGCGCGCAGGGGCGGGCGCCCGCCACCGACGGTGCGGCATTCGCGACAGACACGCGTAACGCGCTCGACCTGGCCGCGCGGCCGCTCGGCGGGTTCGAGGCGGCGACGGCGGGCTTCACATTGTTCGCCGCGCCGCTCAGCCGCGTACTCGACGTCGAGCTGAGCGCGCTCGAGGCACAGGGGCGGGGCCAGATCGTCTCCAGCCCGCGCGTGGTGACGGCCGACCGCGTGAAGGCGATCGTCGAGCAGGGTTCGGAGCTGCCGTACCAGGCCAAGGTCGGCAACGGCGTGAGCGGCGTGCAGTTCCGCCGCGCGACGCTGAAGCTCGAGGTTGAGCCGCAGATCACACCCGACGGGCGCGTCGTGCTCGACCTGGACGTGACGAAGGACAGCATCGGCGAGCCGACTGCTGCCGGCCCGGCGATTCATACGAAGCACGTGCAGACGCGCGTGGAGGTCGAGGATGGCGGGACGGTTGCGATCGGCGGGATTTATGAGCAGTTGAACAGAGACGATGTGACGCGGGTGCCGCTCTTGGGCAAAATACCGGTTCTGGGCGCGCTTTTCCGGCACCGCGCGCGGCGCGACCAGCGCAGCGAACTGGTCGTCTTCATTACGCCGACGGTCGTCGGCGCGCGTTGCGAGACAGCCAGCGCGGGCGACGCGGATGCAGGAAAAACGGGGCCTGAAGCCGATGGCGCAGGCTCGACAAGGCAGCCGCTTTGCCAGTAAGCTGCGCCACACACCAGCAAGATTCAAGCAGAGGAAGCCGTTGCAAGCGCGGGACCCACATGCAAACGTATTTTTCGTCGGCCTTATGGGAGCGGGTAAGACCACCGTGGGCCGTGCGGTCGCGCGCCGGCTCGACAGGACGTTCTTCGATTCCGACCACGAAATCGAGGCCCGCACGGGTGCGCGCATTCCTGTGATCTTCGAGATGGAAGGCGAGGCCGGCTTCCGCGACCGCGAATCGCAGGTGATCGCCGATCTGACGCAGCGCGAGAACATCGTGCTCGCGACGGGCGGCGGCGCGGTGCTGCGCCCCGAAAATCGCGATTGCCTGAAAGGCAACGGCATCGTGATCTATCTGCGTGCCAATCCGCACGATCTGTGGCTGCGCACGCGCAAGGACAAGAACCGCCCGCTGTTGCAGACCGAAGATCCGAAGGCGCGTCTCGAAGCGCTCTACGAAGTGCGCGACCCGCTGTACCGCGAATGCGCGGACTTCATCATCGAGACCGGCCGTCCGTCGGTCAACGGCCTCGTCAACATGGTGCTGATGCAACTCGAACTGGCAGGCGTCATCGCCAAGCCGCTACAAGCATGATTACCGTCAACGTCGATCTGGGCGACCGCGCCTACCCGATTCACATTGGTGCCGGCCTGATCGGCCGCACCGAACTGTTCGCTCCTCACATCACCGGTTCGTCGGTCACGATCGTCACGAACACGACGGTCGATCCGCTCTACGGCGACGCGCTGCGCGCGGCGCTCGCGCCGCTCGGCAAGCGCGTATCGACGGTCGTGCTGCCTGACGGCGAGGCCTACAAGAACTGGGAAACGCTGAACTTGATCTTCGACGGCCTGCTGACCGAGCGCGCCGATCGCAAGACGACGCTCGTCGCACTCGGCGGCGGCGTGATCGGCGACATGACCGGCTTTGCCGCTGCGTGCTACATGCGCGGCGTGCCGTTCATCCAGGTGCCGACGACGCTGCTGTCGCAGGTCGATTCGTCGGTCGGCGGCAAGACCGGCATCAACCATCCGCTCGGCAAGAACATGATCGGCGCGTTCTACCAGCCGCAGGCGGTGATCGCCGATATCGGCGCGCTGACCACGCTGCCCGATCGCGAGCTGGCGGCCGGCATGGCCGAGGTCATCAAGACGGGCGCGATCGCCGATGCGGAATTCTTCGACTGGATCGAGGCGAACGTCGACGCGCTGAACCGCCGCGAGCCGGCCGCGCTCGCGCATGCGGTGAAGCGCTCGTGCGAGATCAAGGCGAGCGTGGTCGCGGCAGACGAACGCGAAGGCGGCCTGCGCGCGATCCTGAACTTCGGCCATACGTTCGGCCACGCGATCGAAGCCGGGCTCGGCTACGGCGAGTGGCTGCACGGCGAAGCGGTCGGCTGCGGGATGGTGATGGCGGGCGACCTGTCGGTGCGGCTCGGCCTCTTCGACGAAGCGTCTCGGCAGCGGCTCGATGCGGTGATCGCCGCCGCGCACCTGCCGGTCCGCGGGCCGGCACTCGGCGACGCGCGCTACATGGACCTGATGCGTGTCGACAAGAAGGCCGAAGCCGGCGCGATCAAGTTCATCCTGCTGAAGCGATTCGGCGATACGCTGATCACCCAGGCGCCCGACGAAGTCGTATTCGCTACTCTGGCGCAGACGACCCGGTAACGGCGCCCCGGATGCCCCGGCGCCCCTGACGTGGAGGAGACGTGAGCGAGACATCCAGCAGCAAACTGCCCGAGGCCGGCCGTGCATCCGTCGCGGCGCCGGCCGAGCCGCCGACGCTGGCGGCGCTGGAAGCCCATCTCGCTCCGTATGCCGCCCACGCGTCGCAGTCGCGCGGCCGCCGTCATCAGGAAACGCCGCCGGCGGCACGCACCGAATTCCAGCGCGACCGCGACCGCATCGTTCATTCGACCGCGTTCCGCCGGCTCGAATACAAGACGCAGGTCTTCGTCAATCACGAAGGCGACCTGTTCCGCACCCGCCTCACGCACAGCCTCGAAGTCGCGCAGATCGCGCGTTCGGTCGCGCGCAACCTGCGCCTGAACGAGGATCTCGTCGAAGCGATCTCGCTTGCGCACGATCTCGGCCATACGCCGTTCGGCCATGCCGGACAGGACGCGCTGAATGCGTGCATGCGCGAGCACGGCGGCTTCGAGCACAACCTGCAGAGCCTGGCCGTCGTCGACGAGCTCGAGGAGCACTACGGCGCGTTCAACGGCCTGAACCTGTGCTTCGAGACGCGCGAAGGCATCCTCAAGCACTGCTCGCGCGAGAATGCACGCAAGCTCGGCGCGCTCGGCGAGCGTTTCCTGCAAGGCCGCCAGCCGTCGCTGGAAGCGCAGCTCGCGAACATCGCGGATGAAATCGCATACAACAACCATGACGTCGACGACGGCCTGCGCTCCGGCCTGATCACGGTCGAGCAGCTCGCCGAAGTCGAGCTCTGGCAGCGCCACTACGACGCCGCGCTCGCCGAATTCCCGCACCTCGAAGGCCGCCGCCTCGTGCACGAGACGGTGCGCCGCATCATCAACACGCTGATCGTCGACCTGATCGACGAGACCACGCGCAATCTCGCCCGCGTCGCGCCCACGTCGCTCGACGACGTGCGCGCGGCGCCGCCGCTCGTCGCGCACAGCGAAGCGGTCGCCGCGCAGGCGGCCGCCCTCAAGCGCTTCCTGTTCAAGAACCTGTACCGCCACTACAAGGTGATGCGCATGGCGAACAAGGCGCAGCGTGTCGTCACCGGGTTGTTCGACGCGTTCATCGACGATCCGCGCCTGCTGCCGCCGCCATACCAGTCGGACGACGGCGCGCAGCAGCCACGCCTCGTCGCGCACTACATCGCCGGCATGACCGACCGCTTCGCGCTGAAGGAATATCAGCGCCTGTTCGTCATCAACGACAACTGACTGTCACAAACGATCACTAGACTTCGCCGGTTCAATGGCGACGGGAATGTTGCACACGCTGTTGGTAACGTTTTCATAGGAGAGAGGTCGATGAAGAAGAAGCCTGCGGGGACCCTGGTTCGTTCGATCGCGCTTGGCGGCGCGCTGATGTTCGGTGTGCAGCATGCGGCGTTCGCCGTGACGGAGATCCAGTTCTGGCATGCGATGGAGTCGGCGCTTGGCGAGCGCGTGAACGAGCTCGCCGCGCAGTTCAATGCATCGCAGAGCGACTACAAGATCGTGCCGGTCTTCAAGGGCACCTACGACCAGGCGCTCGCGGCGGGCATCGCCGCGTATCGCAGCGGCAATGCGCCGGCGATCCTCCAGGTCTATGAAGTCGGCACCGCGACCATGATGCAGGCGAAGAAGGCCGTCGTGCCCGTCTACGACGTGTTCAAGCAGGCCGGCATGCCGCTCGACGAAAAGGCGTTCGTGCCGACCATCGCGAGCTACTACAGCGATGCGAAGACGGGCCATCTCGTGTCGATGCCGTTCAACAGCTCGACGCCGGTGCTGTACTACAACAAGGACGCGTTCAAGAAGGCCGGGCTCGATCCGAACCAGCCGCCGAAGACGTGGGCCGACGTGCAGGCCGACGCGGAGAAGCTGCGCAAGTCGGGCATGGCGTGCGGCTTCACGACCGGCTGGCAAGGCTGGATCCAGCTCGAGAACTACAGCGCGTGGCATGCGCTGCCGTTCGCGAGCCGCAACAACGGCTTCGACGGCACCGACGCGGTGCTCGAATTCAACAAGCCGCAGCAGATCGCCCACATCGCGTTCCTGCAGCAGATGATGAAGGACGGCACGTTCACGTATGCGGGCCGCAAGGACGAAGCGTCGGCGAAGTTCTACAGCGGCGACTGCGGGATCATGACGACGTCGTCCGGCGCGCTCGCGAACGTGCAGAAGTTCGCGAAGTTCAGCTACGGCACCGGGATGATGCCGTACGACGCGAACGTGAAGGGCGCACCGCAGAACGCGATCATCGGCGGTGCGAGCCTGTGGGTGCTGGCCGGCAAGGATCCGGCGACCTACAAGGGCGTCGCGAAATTCCTCGCGTTCCTGGCCTCGCCGCCGATCGCCGCGAAGTGGCACCAGGAAACGGGCTACCTGCCGGTCACGACGGCCGCGTACGACCTCACGCGCCAGCAGGGTTTCTATGCGAAGAACCCGAGCGCGGAAACCGCGATCAAGCAGATGATGAACAAGCCGCCGCTGCCCTACACAAAGGGGCTGCGTCTCGGCAACATGCCGCAGATCCGCACGGTCGTCGACGAAGAGCTGGAGCAGGTCTGGGCGCAGAAGAAGTCGCCGAAGGACGCGCTCGACTCGGCGGCCTCGCGCGGCGACGAGCTGCTGCGCCGCTTCGAGAAGTCGGGCGGCTGAGCCCGCATCGCGTTCGTGCCGCCGGCCGCCGCGTCGCGCGTGCGCGCCGGCGGCGCGGCTCCCTTTCCGTTTTGCCTGACCGGATGCCCGCGATGCAATCCCGTTCCCGTTTCGGCGCGAGCCTGCTGCCGTACCTGCTGATCGCGCCGCAACTCGCGATCACCGCCGTATTCTTCCTGTGGCCGGCCGGCGTCGCGCTGTGGCAGTCAACGCAGATGCAGGACGCGTTCGGCACGTCGAGCGAATTCGTCGGCTTCGCGAACTTCACGCACCTGTTTGCCGATCCGCTGTACCTCGACTCGTTCCGCACGACGCTGGTGTTCAGTTCGCTCGTCACGGTCAGTGGGCTCGTCGTGTCGCTGCTGCTCGCCGCGTGCGCCGACCGCGTGATCCGCGGCGCGCGTGTGTACCGCACGCTGCTGATCTGGCCGTACGCGGTCGCCCCGACGATCGCCGCCGTGCTGTGGGCGTTCCTGTTCAACCCGAGCATCGGCCTCGTCACCTATGCGCTCGCGAAGGGCGGCATCGTGTGGAATCACGCGCTGAACGGCGGCCAGGCGATGTTCCTCGTCGTGCTCGCATCGGTGTGGAAGCAGGTGAGCTACAACTTCCTGTTCTTCTACGCGGGGCTGCAGGCGATCCCGCGCTCGCTGATCGAGGCGGCGGCGATCGACGGCGCGGGGCCGGTGCGGCGCTTCTTCAACATCGTGCTGCCGCTGCTGTCGCCGACGAGCTTCTTCCTGCTGGTCGTGAACCTCGTCTACGCGTTCTTCGACACCTTCCCGGTGATCGACGCGGCCACCGCGGGCGGCCCCGCGCAAAGCACGAAGACGCTGATCTACAAGATCTTCACGGAAGGTTTCCAGGGGCTCGACATCGGCAGTTCGGGTGCGCAGTCGGTCGTGCTGATGATCATCGTGGTCGGGCTCACGGTAATCCAGTTCCGCTTCGTCGAACGCAGGGTGCAATACGCATGATCGAAAATCGCAAGGGCTTCGACCTGTTCTGCCACGCGGTACTGATCGCGGGCGTCGTGCTGATCGTGTTCCCCGTGTACGTCGCGTTCTGCGCGGCGACGATGAACGCGCAGGAAGTGTTCACGATCCCGCTGTCGCTGGTGCCGAGCACGCACCTGCTGGAGAACATCGCGTACATCTGGGGGCACGGCAGCGGCGGCACGACCGCGCCGTTCGGCCGGCTGCTCGTGAACAGCTTCGTGATGGCGCTCGGCATCGCGGTCGGCAAGATCGCGATGTCGATCCTGTCCGCGTACGCGATCGTCTACTTCCGCTTCCCGTTCCGCAACACGGCGTTCTGGCTGATCTTCATCACGCTGATGCTGCCGGTCGAGGTGCGGATCTTTCCGACGGTGCAGGTCGTGTCGACGCTGCATCTGACGAACACCTACGCCGGACTCACGCTGCCACTGATCGCGTCGGCGACCGCGACGTTCCTGTTCCGCCAGTTCTTCATGACGCTGCCCGACGAGCTGATGGACGCCGCACGCATCGACGGCGCGGGGCCGCTGCGCTTCTTCTGGGACGTCGTGCTGCCGCTGTCGAAGACGAGCATCGCGGCGCTGTTCGTGATCACGTTCATCTACGGCTGGAACCAGTATCTGTGGCCGATCCTGATCACGACGGAGGCGTCGCTGTCGACGGCGGTGGTCGGCATCAAGACGATGATCGCGAGCGGCGACGCCGCGACCGAATGGCAATACGTGATGGCGGCGACGCTGCTGGCGATGATTCCGCCGCTCGTCGTCGTGCTGGCGATGCAGCGCTGGTTCGTGCGCGGCCTCGTCGATTCCGAGAAGTAACCAACGACGGTAACCGGGAGAAGGACCAGGTATGGCTGCGCTGAGCTTGAAGGGCGTCAGGAAATCCTACGACGGCAAGCAGCACGTGTTGCATGGCATCGACGTGGAGATCGCCGATGGCGAATTCATCGTGCTGGTCGGCCCGTCGGGCTGTGGCAAGTCGACGCTGCTGCGAATGATCGCGGGGCTCGAGACGGTGACGGACGGCGAGATCGCGATCGGCGATCGCGTGGTCAACGCGCTGGAGCCGAAGGATCGCGACATCGCGATGGTGTTCCAGAACTACGCGCTGTATCCGCACATGACGGTCGCGCAGAACATGGGCTACGGGCTGAAGATCCGTGGCATCGAGCGCGCGGCGATCGACGCGCGGGTGGCAGCGGCCGCGAAGATCCTCGAACTCGAGCCGCTGCTCGCGCGGCGGCCGCGTGAGCTGTCGGGCGGCCAGCGGCAGCGCGTCGCGATGGGGCGTGCGATCGTGCGCGAGCCGTCGGTGTTCCTGTTCGACGAGCCGCTGTCGAACCTCGATGCGAAGCTGCGCGTGCAGATGCGGCTCGAGATCCAGCGGCTGCATGCGCGGCTCGCGACGACGAGCGTGTATGTGACGCACGACCAGATCGAGGCGATGACGCTCGCGCAGCGCGTGATCGTGATGAACCGCGGCTATGCGGAGCAGATCGGCGCGCCGGTCGACGTGTACGAGAAGCCGGCGACGGTGTTCGTCGCGGGCTTCATCGGCTCGCCGGCGATGAACCTGATGCACGGCCGGCTGTCGGAGGATGGCGCGACGTTTACGGTCGCGGGCGGCGGCCCGGCGCTGCCGGTCGCCGGCGCGCCCGGCATCGGCACCGCGATCGCCACCGGGCGCGACTGGGTGCTCGGCGTGCGTCCCGAACACATGACGCCGCAGCCGGGTGTCGCGCAGGCGGCGCTGCCGGTCGACTCGTGCGAGCTGCTCGGCGCGGACAACCTCGCGCACGGCCGCTGGGGCAACCACGACGTCGCGGTGCGCCTGCCGCACGCGGATCGTCCCGCGCGCGGCACGGCACTCGCCGCCGCGCTGCCCGCGCACCGGCTGCATTTCTTCGATCCCGAGACCGGCAAGCGCGCCGGCTGATCCTGACGAACCTGCTGCGAGGCCCACGATGACTTCCCGTACCGACTGGCCCTATCCGCGCGTCGTCGCCCATCGCGGCGGCGGCACGCTCGCGCCGGAGAACACGCTCGCCGCGCTCGACGAGGGCGCGCGGCGCGGTCACCGGATGGTCGAGTTCGACGCGAAGCTGTCCGCCGACGACGTGACGTTCCTGCTGCACGACGATACGGTCGACCGCACGTCGAGCGGCAGCGGGCCGGCGGCGGGCATGCGTTATGCGGCGCTGGCCGCGCTCGACGCGGGCGCCTGGTTCGACGCGCGCTTCGCAGGCGAACGGATGCCGACGCTCGAGGCGGCGGCGGCGCGCTGCATCGCGCACGGGCTGGCGGCGAACGTCGAGATCAAGCCGTGCCTGGGCCGCGAGCGCGACACGGGGCAGCGGGTGGCGGCCGATGCGGCCGCGTACTGGCGTGGCGCGGCGGTGCCGCCGCTGCTGTCGTCGTTCTCGTTCGACGCGCTGCAACAGGCGCGCGCGAGCGCACCGGCGCTGCCGCGCGGGATGCTGTACGAGGCGGTGCCGGACGACTGGCACGCGCAGGTCGTCGGCGCGCTCGGCTGTGTATCGTTGCACGCAAACCACAAGGAACTCGACGAACCACGCGTGCGAGCGATCAAGGCGGCCGGGCTGCGCATCCTGGTTTATACGGTCAACGACCTCGCCCGGGCGCGCGAACTCGTGCGCTGGGGTGTCGATGCGGTCTGCACGGACCGCATCGACCTGATCGGCCCGACGGCACTCGACGACATCGTGTAACGCTGCGCATCCGGCAAAACCCTGCACGGGAACGTGCCTGACGCGAAAAAACGACGCCCCGGCGGGATTCCGACCGGGGCGTTTTGCATCGCGGGCCCGTTACTCGAGGAAAAATCCGCTACAAATTGCAGCAGGATTAACCATTCCCCAAATATTCGACTACGCTTAGAAGCGGTAGCCGACGTTGAGGTACGTGACGATCGGGTTGAGCGAGATCTTCGCTTTCGACGTCTCGGTCAGGGTGCCGACCGGCGTCCGGCGGGCCGTCGTGAAGGTTGCGGTCACGCTGACCGGAATGTACGAGATCGACAGCCCCCCGAACCAGTGTTTCGTGAAGTTGTACGTGAAGCCGGCATTGAACACGGGCGCCCACTGGTTGCTGGTCGTAGCGCTGGTCGGGCCACCGAGCACGCCGTTCTCGAAGCTGCTGTTTGTGATCTTTGCGCCGGTGAACCAGACATACGTCGCGCCGACGCCGACATACGGACGGAACTTCGCGTTGGCGTCGTTGAAGTGGTAGCGAAGCAATAGGGCGGGGCTCCACTGATACGCGCGGCCGAGTACGCCGAACTTTTCGAACTGACCCTTGCCGGTAATGTCGAACTTCGGCGGTATCCCCATGACGAGTTCGGTGGAGATGTGGTCGGTGACGAAGTAGCCAGCTGCGAGCCCAATCGTATCGGCGTCGTTGATGCCGGCTCCCGTGTTGGGGATCGATTGGTTGATGGGCGTGCCGCCGACACCGTACAGGAACAGCGGGTCGCTGCTGTCCTGCGGCGAAAGGTGCAGCCAGCCGGTGCTGACGTAGAAATCACCGGCGGATTGTGCATGTGCCGTACCGCCCGCGAACGTAAATGCGAGCGCTGCAGCCCCCGTAATGGCCAGTTTTCGTTTCATTGTGTCTCCTCCGATCAAAAGGCGTGCTCATTATGACGACTGCGTTTAAAACCAAACAAGCTCGCAAGTTAGAGTTTTCACCCTAGGATTAGTACGACCGTACGCTTCCGCGCCCCGCAGGGACAGGCATTCTACGCAGGTGCGCAATTTCGGACCTCCGGGTATTTCCTAACGCGTTCAAACGGACATTCAGCATGGCACGGTTAGCACGACTCTACGTTCCCGACCAGCCGCAGCACGTGATACTGCGCGGCCTGGATCAGCAACCCGCGTTCGTCGACGACCAGGACTACGAACTCTTCATCGATTGTCTGAAGGCCGCGGCACGCGATCACCATCTTTCGGTACATGCCTATGTGCTGCTCCCGCGTCAGGTGCAGCTTCTCGTGACGCCGAGCGACGAGGCGAGCCTGCCGAAGGCGATGCAGGCGGTCGGTCGCCGCTACGTCGCGCATTTCAACCGGCGCTACTCGCGCCGCGGCACCTTGTGGGAAGGCCGCTATCGCGCGACCGTGATCGAAGGCGAGCGCTATTTCCTGCTCGCGAGCCGCGTGGTCGAGATGAGTCCCGTGCGTTCGCAGCTGGCCGCGACGCCCGAGGCCTATCGCTGGTCGAGCTACCGGCACCACGTCGGGCTCACCGTCGACAGCCTGATCACCGACCATCCGCTCTACTGGGCGCTCGGCAACACGCCGTTCGACCGTCAGCGCGCGTACAAGGAGCTGTGCGAACAGCCGCTCGACGAACGGCAGGCCGATCAGCTCCAGCAGGCGACGCTCAAGGGCTGGGTGCTCGGCGGCGAGAACTACCGCGAGTGGGCGGCGCGCACCGCGAATCGCCGCGTGTCGCCGCTGCCGCGCGGACGCCCCAGAAAGGTGCGTGAAAACACACCGCCGATCCAGCAGTAATGCAGGAACGGCGGTTCAGGAGGCGGCGCTGCGGGCGCCGCTTCTTTTTGCACCAAGTCGATACAGCCCCAATAAAATGGCACCAGATAGAGGCATCCGTTTAATTGGGGTTCGATCATGCGGTTTTTGTTGCTATTCCTTTGATTCGTCGCGTATATTCCGAATTCCGGTGGCCTGGGCGAAGCTCGCCCAACCACTGTCGGCCGTGCCGTCTCCCGTCGGGAGCGGGATCGACGGCAACAAAAAAATGGTTCAACGGCCCTCGAGGCCCCTTTACGACGGTGTCCCCATGAACGACCACCAGAAGCCGCTCGCCGCGGTGCCCGCCGCACAAGGTCTGTACGACCCGCAAAACGAACATGACGCCTGTGGCGTCGGTTTCGTCGCTCACATCAAGGGCAAGAAGAGCCACGAGATCATTCAGCAGGGTCTGAAGATCCTCGAGAACCTCGATCACCGTGGCGCGGTCGGTGCCGATCCGCTGATGGGTGACGGCGCCGGCATCCTGATCCAGATTCCGGACGCGTTCTATCGCGAGGAAATGTCGAAGCAGGGCGTGACGCTGCCGCCGGCCGGTGAATATGGGGTCGGCATGATCTTCCTGCCGAAGGAAAACGCGTCGCGTCTCGCGTGCGAGCAGGAGCTCGAGCGGACGGTGCGGGCAGAGGGCCAGGTCGTGCTCGGCTGGCGCGACGTGCCGGTCGACCACGCGATGCCGATCTCGCCGACGGTCAAGGCGAGCGAGCCGCTGATCCGCCAGATCTTCATCGGCCGCGGCAAGGACATCATGGTGACGGACGCGCTCGAGCGGAAGCTGTACGTGATCCGCAAGACCGCGAGCCACCGCATCCAGGCGCTGAAGCTCAAGCACGGCAAGGAATACTTCGTGCCGTCGATGTCGGCGCGCACGATCGTCTACAAGGGGCTGCTGCTGGCGGGCCAGGTCGGCGTGTACTACCGCGACCTGCAGGACGAGCGCGTCGTGTCGGCGCTCGCGCTCGTGCACCAGCGCTTCTCGACCAACACGTTCCCGGCATGGGAACTCGCTCACCCGTACCGGATGATCGCGCACAACGGCGAGATCAACACCGTGAAGGGCAACGTGAACTGGCTGAACGCGCGTACCGGCGCGATCGCGTCGCACGTGCTCGCCGATGATCTTCCGAAGCTGTGGCCGCTGATCTACCCGGGCCAGTCCGACACGGCATCGTTCGACAACTGTCTCGAGCTGCTGGTGATGGCCGGCTACCCGCTCGTGCACGCGGTGATGATGATGATCCCGGAAGCGTGGGAACAGCACACGCTGATGGACGAGAACCGCCGCGCGTTCTACGAATACCACGCCGCGATGATGGAGCCGTGGGACGGCCCCGCCGCGATCGCGTTCACCGACGGCCGCCAGATCGGCGCGACGCTCGACCGTAACGGCCTGCGCCCGGCGCGCTACATCGTGACCGACGACGACCTCGTCATCATGGCGTCGGAAGCCGGCACGCTGCCGATCCCCGAATCGAAGATCGTCAAGAAGTGGCGCCTGCAGCCGGGCAAGATGTTCCTGATCGACATGGAACACGGCCGCATCATCGACGACAAGGAGCTCAAGGACAACCTCGCGAACGCGAAGCCGTACAAGAGCTGGATCGACGCCGTGCGCATCAAGCTCGACGAGATCGAGCCGAACGCCGAGGACGTCGCGGCCGGCCGCACGCAGGGCGCCGCGCTGCTCGATCGCCAGCAGGCGTTCGGCTACACGCAGGAAGACCTGAAGTTCCTGATGGCGCCGATGGCGCAGCAGGGTGAAGAGGCCGTCGGTTCGATGGGCAACGACTCGCCGCTCGCGGTGATGTCGAACAAGAACAAGACGCTCTACCACTACTTCAAGCAGCTGTTCGCGCAGGTCACGAACCCGCCGATCGACCCGATCCGCGAGAACATGGTCATGTCGCTCGTGTCGTTCATCGGCCCGAAGCCGAACCTGCTCGACACGAACAACATCAACCCGCCGATGCGTCTCGAAGTGTCGCAGCCGGTGCTCGACTTCAAGGACATCGCGAAGATCCGCGCGATCGACCAGTACACGGGCGGCAAGTTCAGCGCATACGAACTGAACATCTGCTACCCGGTCGCATGGGGCAAGGAAGGCATCGAGGCGCGCCTCGCATCGCTGTGCGCGGAAGCCGTCGACGCGGTGAAGTCGGGCTACAACATGCTGATCGTGTCGGACCGCAAGACGGACGCCGAGCACGTTGCGATTCCGGCGCTGCTCGCCACGTCGGCGATCCACTCGCACCTCGTCCAGCAAGGGCTGCGCACGAGCACGGGCCTCGTCGTCGAGACGGGCTCCGCACGTGAGACGCACCACTTCGCGCTGCTCGCGGGCTACGGCGCGGAAGCCGTGCACCCGTACCTCGCGATGGAAACGCTCGCGAAGATGGCCGAAGGCCTGTCGGGCGACCTGTCGCCGGAGAAGGCCGTCTACAACTTCACGAAGGCGGTCGGCAAGGGCCTGCAGAAGGTGATGTCGAAGATGGGCATCTCGACGTACATGTCGTACACGGGCGCGCAGATCTTCGAAGCGCTCGGCCTGTCGAGCGACCTCGTCGAGAAGTACTTCAAGGGCACGGCCTCGAAGGTCGGCGGTATCGGCCTGTTCGAAGTCGCGGAAGAAGCGATCCGCCTGCACCGCGATGCATTCGGCGACAGCCCGGTCCTGCGCGACATGCTCGACGCGGGCGGCGAGTACGCATACCGCGTGCGCGGCGAAGATCACATGTGGACGCCGGACTCGATCGCGAAGCTCCAGCACGCGACGCGCAGCAACTCGTACCAGACGTACAAGGAGTACGCGCACCTGATCAACGACCAGACCAAGCGTCACATGACGTTCCGCGGCCTGTTCGAGTTCAAGGTCGAGCCGACCAAGGCCATCCCGATCGACGACGTCGAGTCGGCGAAGGACATCGTCAAGCGCTTCGCGACGGGCGCGATGTCGCTCGGTTCGATCAGCACGGAAGCGCACGCAACCCTCGCGATCGCAATGAACCGGATCGGCGGCAAGTCGAACACCGGTGAAGGCGGTGAGGACGAGAAGCGCTATCGTAACGAACTGCGCGGCATTCCGATCAAGTCGGGCGAGACGCTGAAGTCGGTGATCGGCGATGAAATCGTCAGCGATATTCCACTGAAGGACGGCGATTCGCTGCGCTCGAAGATCAAGCAGGTCGCGTCGGGCCGCTTCGGCGTCACGGCCGAGTACCTCGCGTCGGCCGACCAGATCCAGATCAAGATGGCGCAGGGTGCTAAGCCGGGCGAAGGCGGCCAGCTGCCGGGCCACAAGGTATCCGAATACATCGGCAAGCTGCGTTACTCGGTGCCGGGCGTCGGCCTGATCTCGCCTCCGCCGCACCACGACATCTACTCGATCGAGGATCTGGCGCAGCTGATCCACGACCTGAAGAACGTGAACCCGAGCGCGAGCATCTCCGTGAAGCTGGTGTCGGAAGTCGGTGTCGGCACGGTCGCGGCCGGTGTCGCGAAGGCGAAGGCCGATCACGTCGTGATCGCCGGCCATGACGGCGGCACGGGTGCGTCGCCGCTGTCGTCGGTCAAGCACGCAGGCACGCCGTGGGAACTCGGCCTCGCCGAAACGCAGCAGACGCTGGTGCTGAACCGCCTGCGCGGCCGCATCCGCGTGCAGGCCGACGGCCAGATGAAGACCGGCCGCGACGTCGTGATCGGCGCGCTGCTCGGCGCGGACGAATTCGGCTTCGCGACGGCGCCGCTCGTCGTCGAGGGCTGCATCATGATGCGCAAGTGCCACCTGAACACGTGCCCGGTCGGCGTCGCGACGCAGGATCCGGTGCTGCGTGCGAAGTTCAAGGGCCAGCCCGAGCACGTCGTGAACTACTTCTTCTTCGTCGCCGAGGAAGTGCGCGAGATCATGGCGCAGCTCGGCGTCGCGAAGTTCGACGACCTGATCGGCCGTGCCGACCTGCTCGACACCCGCAAGGGCATCGAGCACTGGAAGGCGAAGGGCCTCGACTTCTCGCGCGTGTTCTACCAGCCGGAAGAGTGCGAAGACGTCGCACCGCGTCACGTCGACGTGCAGGATCACGGCCTCGAGCGCGCGCTCGACCACGTGCTGATCGAAAAAGCGAAGGCCGCGATCGAGAATGGCGAGCACGTGTCGTTCATCCAGCCGGTGCGCAACGTGAACCGTACCGTCGGCGCGATGCTGTCGGGCGTGATCGCGAAGAAGCACGGCCACGACGGCCTGTCCGACGACGCGGTGCACATCCAGCTGAAGGGCACGGCCGGCCAGAGCTTCGGCGCGTTCCTCGCGAAGGGCGTGACGCTCGACCTCGTCGGCGACGGCAACGACTACGTCGGCAAGGGCCTGTCGGGCGGCCGGATCATTATCCGTCCGACCAACGACTTCCGCGGCAAGTCCGAGGAAAACATCATCTGCGGCAACACGGTGATGTACGGCGCGATCGAAGGCGAATCGTTCTTCCGCGGTGTGGCGGGCGAGCGCTTCTGCGTGCGCAACTCGGGCGCGACGGCGGTCGTCGAAGGCACGGGCGACCACGGCTGCGAATACATGACGGGCGGCACGGTCGTCGTGCTCGGCGAAACCGGGCGCAACTTCGCGGCCGGCATGTCGGGCGGTCTCGCGTACATCTACGATCCGGAAGGCACGTTTGCGGCTAAGTGCAACAAGTCGATGGTCGCGCTCGAGCCGGTGCTGCAGCAGGCCGAGCAGGAGCGCACGGTCGACCGCGCGCTCTGGCACGAAGGCACGACGGACGAAGCGCTGCTCAAGGGGCTCGTCGAGCGTCATTTCCAGTTCACGGGTTCGCCGCGCGCGAAGTCGCTGCTGGAAAACTGGGACGCGGCGCGCCGCCAGTTCGTGAAGGTGTTCCCGCACGAATACAAGCGCGCGCTAGGCGAGATCGGTGCGAAGAAGGCGGCGAAGGAAGTGCTGGCCGCCTGAGCGACGAACGACATAGCGAATGCCGCGCGCGCATGATTGCCGCGCGCGGCTCCCCCACCCGATACACCGAACAGAAGAGCACCTTATGGGCAAGGCAACCGGTTTTCTGGAGTTCGAACGCCGCCACGAGGCGTACGAAGCACCGCTCACGCGCGTGAAGCATTACAAGGAATTCGTCGCGGCGCTGACCGACGCGGACGCGAAGGCGCAGGGCGCGCGCTGCATGGATTGCGGCATCCCGTTCTGCAACAACGGCTGCCCGGTCAACAACATCATTCCGGACTTCAACGATCTCGTTTACCGCCAGGACTGGCAGCAGGCGATCGAAGTCCTGCATTCGACCAACAACTTCCCCGAGTTCACGGGCCGCATCTGCCCGGCGCCGTGCGAGGCGGCATGCACGCTCGGGATCAACAACGATCCGGTCGGCATCAAGTCGATCGAGCACGCGATCATCGACAAGGCCTGGGCGGAAGGCTGGGTGAAGCCGCTGCCGGCCGAGAACAAGACGGGCAAGAAGGTCGCGGTCGTCGGTTCGGGCCCCGCCGGCCTCGCCGCCGCGCAGCAGCTCGCGCGTGCGGGCCACGACGTGACGGTGTTCGAGAAGAACGATCGCGTCGGCGGCCTGCTGCGTTACGGGATCCCCGACTTCAAGCTCGAGAAGTGGCTGATCGATCGCCGCATGCGCCAGATGGAAGCGGAAGGCGTGACGTTCCGCACCAGCGTGTTCATCGGCAAGGATCCGCTGCCCGAGTCGATCGGCAGCCTCGCGAAGGAAACCATTTCGCCGGAGAAGCTGAAGGAAGAGTTCGACGCGGTCGTGATCGCGGGCGGTTCGGAAACGCCGCGCGACCTGCCGGTGCCGGGCCGCGAGCTCGCCGGCGTCCATTTCGCGATGGACTTCCTGCCGCAGCAGAACCGTGTGAACGCGGGCGACAAGCTCGTCGACCAGCTGCTCGCGAAGGGCAAGCACGTGATCGTGATCGGCGGCGGCGATACGGGTTCGGACTGCGTCGGCACGTCGAATCGTCACGGCGCGAAGCAGGTCACGCAGTTCGAGCTACTGCCGCAGCCGCCGGAAGAGGAAAACAAGCCGCTCGTGTGGCCGTACTGGCCGATCAAGCTGCGCACGTCGTCGTCGCACGAAGAAGGCTGCGAGCGTGACTGGGCGGTCGCGACGAAGCGTCTCGAAGGCAAGAACGGCAAGGTCGAGAAGCTGATCGCGGTGCGCGTCGAATGGAAGGACGGCAAGATGCAGGAAGTGCCGGGCTCCGAGTTCGAGATGAAGGCCGACCTGGTGCTGCTCGCGATGGGCTTCACGCAGCCGGCAGCCACCGTGCTCGAGGCGTTCGGCGTCGCGAAGGACGCGCGCGGCAACGCACGTGCGGCGACCGAAGGCGATCGCTCGTACTACACGTCGGTCGACAAGGTGTTCGCGGCAGGCGACATGCGTCGCGGCCAGTCGCTCGTCGTCTGGGCGATCCGCGAAGGCCGCCAGTGCGCGCGCTCGGTCGACGCGTACCTGATGGGGCATTCGGAACTGCCGCGCTGAGCTGAATCGCTCGAGCGGGTTTCGATGACAACCGGGCGTCCGAAAGGGCGCTCGGTTTTTTTATGGTCGGCACCTGCTGGTGCCGATGTCGGCCAGCCAGCCTCCGGTTCCGCTCGCGCGTGTTCGCGGTTGCCGCATCCCTCGTCATTTTCCCGAGGCGTCGCCTAACCTGATCACATCGGGCGTCGATTTTCCACGATCCTGTTATCTTTCATTTTGTAATGTTCGTTGGAAACGGTCATGTCATGGCGCCCCTTCGGCCGTGTTCGCGCGGTTGCCGCATATGACCGACGCCATTTACAAGGACTCTGGATGGAAGCATTCGTGCAAGGGTTGATCCGGATGCCCGGCGTGTTCGTCGACACGATCGTGATCTGCAGCGCGACCGCATTCGTGATCCTGCTGTCGGGCCAGTACGAGCTCGGCACCGGTATGGTGATGTCCGGCAGCGTCGGGCAGTTGCCGCTCGTGTGGGCGGTGGCCGATACGAGCATGGGGCTGATGGCGATCATCAATCTGGTCGCGATCCTCGCGCTCGGCAAGCATGCGCACGCGGCATGGCGCGATTATCGTCGCCAGCGCGCGGAAGGTGTCGCCGATCCGGTGTTTACGCGCAACATGATCCCGGAACTCGCGAATGTGCCGCCGCCCGACGTGTGGGGCGAGCACGGCCCGCTGCCGCAGCGTCCGGCCGCGGCCGATGCGGACAATACCGTGCGCGTGGCGGTGCGCGCGTCATGAACGGTGACCGGCTGCGCGTGTTTGTCGCGCTGATGCCCGATGCGGCGTCGCGCGATGCGCTGCATGCGTTGCCGGTCACCCGAGGCGCGCGGCGTCCGCTGCCCGCACAGCTGCATGTGACGCTTGCGTTCGTCGGCGCGATCGAACGGGCGCGCTGCGACGCACTGGCCGCGTGCATGCCGGCGCTCGCGGCCGCGCATCCGCTGCCGTCGATGCCGGTCGAACGGATCGCGTGGTGGCCGAGCCTGCCGCGCGCCCGGCTGATCGTCGCGGAACTGGCTGCCGTGCCGGCATGCGAGGCGTTGAATGCCGCGCTGTCGGCAACATTGCGCGAGCTCGGCGTGCCGGCCGACCGGCGGCCGTTCCGTCCGCACGTAACGCTCGCGCGGCTGCCGCACGACGCGGTCGGGCAGCCGGCGCACGGCGGCGCGGTGGGGCGGCCGGTCGCGCTGCGGTTCGACGCGCTCACGCTGTTCGAAAGCCGGCTGTCGAACGAAGGCGTGTCGCATCGGCCGATCGTGTCGGCGCCGATTGCGCGGGCGGACGGCGCGGGGGCGCAATGAAGCGTTCCGGCGACATACGGCGAACGGCCGCCATTCTCGTCAGGCTCCACGCAGCTGTTCCGGCGCGGCGCTTCGACGCTGCTGCCTTCAGTCCAGGCTACCGCCCGTAGCGCGCGAGCGTCAGCCCAGCCAGATCGATCTCCGGTTCCCGCCCCGTGACGAGATCCGCCAGCACCTTCCCCGAACCCATCGACATCGCCCAGCCGGTCGACCCGTGGCCGACGTTCAGCCAGAGTCCGCCGATTCCGCTCGCCCCCAGTAGCGGCGGCCCGTCGGGCGTCATCGGCCGGCGGCCGACCCAGAAGCGCACCGACGCGCGATCGGCCGCTTGCGGGAACCAGTCGTCGAGCACCTTCATCAGCGTATCGAGCGCTTGCTGGCGCAGCGCCGCATGCCGGTTGCCGAGCTCCGCCGTGCCCGCTACACGCAGCGTCGGGCCGAAGCGCGTGATTGCCGTCTTCAGCGATTCGTCCATCAGGGCGGCGCGCGGTGCCTTTTCATCGTCGACGACGGCCAGCGTCGCCGAGTAGCCTTTCACCGGATACAACGGCACGTCGATGCCGTGCGGCCGCAGCAGGCCGGCGCTGTCGACGCCGAGTGCGACGACGATCGCGTCGGCGGCGAGCCGCGCGTCGCGGTGCGTGCCGCCGTCATTCGAGGCGAGTGGATCCGGTCGCCCCCGATCCTGCGACTCGTCGGCGTTTTCTCCGACGATCCGTATGCCGAGCACCTTGCCGGCTTCGACATCGAGCGCCTGTACCGCCGTGCGAAAGCGGAACGTCACGCCGTTCGCTTCGCACAGCGCACGCAGTTCGCGCGTGAAGCGAGCGCAGTCGCCGGCTTCGTCGTCGGGCAGGTAGATGCCGCCGACGGGCGCTTGCCGGGCCCAGCGCAGGCCCGGCTCGATCGCGGTACAGCCGGCCGCGTCGAGTTCGCGAAACGCGATGCCGGCGTCGCGCAGCACCTTCAGCGCGGGCTGCACCATCTCGACGTCGAACGGGCCGCGCAGCAGCTGCAGGTAGCCGCGGCTCGCGCCATAGTCGAACGGATGACGATCGCGAAACGCATGCAGGCACGCGCGGCTGTAGTACGCGATGCGCTGCATTCGCTGCTTGTTCACGCGGAAGCGCTCGAATTCGCATTCGCGCAGCCAGCGCGCGATCCAGCGCCACTGCGCGGCATCGAGCGTTGGCCGGAAGATCAGCGGCGACGCGGGCTTGAACAGGTATTTGAGGATCTTGCCGGGCATCCCGGGTGCAGCCCACGGCGTCACGTAGCCGGGCGCGATCACGCCCGCGTTGCCGAGGCTCGTCGCCTGCGCGACGTCGGCCTCGCGCTCGATCACGGTGACGTCGCAGCCCGCTTCGCGCAGGTGCCACGCGGTGGCGACGCCGATCACGCCGGCGCCGAGAACGATCACATGCATGCGGTTTCCGGAGGGAGGGCGTTCAGGACACGACGGCCGGATCGTCGACGAGCGACTTGCCGCGCGTTTCCGGCAGCACGAGCGCGGCGACGATCACGAGCAGGTAGCCGGCGCCCGCGACGAGGCCGATCGCCTTCACGAGCGACATCGTCTGCGACAGCGAGCCGACGAGGATCGGGAAGAACGACCCGAGCCCGCGGCCGAGGTTGTAGCAGAAGCCCTGGCCCGACCCGCGGATGGCGCCCGGATACAGCTCGGACAGGTAGGCGCCAATGCCCGCGAAGATGCCCTGCACGACGATGCCGAGCGGGAAGCCGAGCAGCAGCATCGCGGTGTCGGTGATCGGCAGCATCGTGTACGCCATGCCGAGCGCGAACGAGCCGACCGCGAACAGGATGAACGACGCGCGCCGGCCGAGCCGGTCGGACAGGATCGCGCCGACCACATAACCGACGAACGAGCCGACGATCAGCACGACGAGATACCCGCTCGTGTTGAACACGGACAGGTGGCGGACGGTTTTCAGGTAGGTGGGCAGCCACGTCGTGATCGCGTAGTAGCCGCCGAGCATGCCGGTGCATAGCACGCTGCCGAACAGCGTCGCGCGCAGGTGTTGCGGCGCGAAGATCTCGAGGAAGTGGCCCGACACGCGGCCTTCGTCGCGCGCGCGGCGGGTGGCCGTGTAGATGTCGGGATCGCTGACGTTGCGACGGATGTAGAGAATCCACAGCGCGGGCACGATGCCGATCCAGAAGCACGCGCGCCACGCGATCTGCTCGGGCAGCAGCGCGAAGAACGCCCAGTAGAGGATCGCGGCCGCGGCCCAGCCGAACGACCAGCTGCTCTGCACGGTGCCGACCGCCTTCGCGCGGTGCTCGGGTGAGCGGATCGTCTCGGCCATCATGATCGTCACGACCGACCATTCGCCGCCGAAGCCGAAGCCCTGCAGCGTGCGCGTGGCGAGCAGTTGCCAGAACGAATGCGTGAAACCGGACAGGCAGGTGAACAGCGCGAACGTCGCGATCGTCCACTGCAGCACGCGCACGCGGCCGTAACGGTCGGCGAGGATGCCGGCGGCCCAGCCACCGATCGCCGACGAGATCAGTGAACTCGTCGCGATCATCCCTGCCTCGCTCTTTGTCATCCCCCACGAGGCGATCAGCGTCGGAATCAGGAACGAGTAGATCATGAAGTCGAACGCATCGACCGCGTAGCCGCCGAAACCGGCGTACAGCGTCCTGCGCTCGCGCGTCGACAGTTCGTGAAACCACTGGATTGCCTGCATCTCGCCATCTCCGTGTCGGTTCGTGTCGTGCTGCCTGGCGTGCTGCCGTGTGGCAACCATTCTACGGGCGCGCTGCGGGGCGCCAAAATGGTCGATGCAGGGTGGTGCGGGAAACGGTAGCGATCGGCGACGCGTCGCGATGCGAATGGCTGGTGCTCGAGGAGCAGTATGTTTGACGCGTCAGAGCGTCAGGCCGCCGTCGACGTGCACGACCTGGCCGGTGATTTGCCGCGCGGCGTCCGACAGCAGGAACGCGATCAGTGCGGCGACGTCGTCGGGTTCGGCGATCCGGCCGAGCGGCGTCGCCTGTTCGGCTTGAGCCCACGCAGCCGCATTGCCGGCGCTCGGGCCGTGATCCTTGCGCGTGAAGCCGGGGGCGACCGCATTGACGGTGATGCCGTGCGCGGCGAACTCGGCTGCCGCGGTGCGCACCAGCGATTCGAGCGCGGCTTTCGCGGCGGCGGTCGCCGCGAACGGCGCATCGGCGCGGTAGCGGTGTGCGACGAACGAACTGACCGCGACGATGCGCGGTGCCGCCGACGCCTCGAGCAGCGGCCGCGCGCGGCCCGCAAGCGCGGAGAACGCGCCGGGCATCGCCGCGAACGCGGACGCGAGCGTGTCGGGCGAAAGATCGGAAAAAGTCTGTCGTGCCGCGAAGCCGGCGTTCGCGACGAGGTGATCGAGCCCGCCGAAGCGCGCGACGGTCGCGTCGACCAGTGCCGCGGCGACGCTGGCTTCGGCGAGATCGCCGGTGAGCGTCACGCATTCCGCGCCTGCCGCCGTGCAGGAGGCGGCAACGTCGTCGAGCCGCTTGCGGGCTGCGTCGTCGGCGCCGCGCGCATGCAGCGCCAGCGCGGTGCCGGGTGCCGCCAGCCGCCGCGCGAGCGCCGCGCCGATCCCCGACCCTGCGCCGGTGATCAGCGCGATCCGTGCGAGGTGCGCGGCGCGTGCGCTCACGCCGCGACCTTGTCGTTGTCGTTCACACGCTCGACGTTGATCGTGCCGACATGGAACGCGGCCAGCGACTCGCGGTGCGCAATGCTGACGATCGCGGCCTTCGGCAGCCGCTCGGCGAACAGGTGATAGAGCCGCGCTTCGTTGTCGGCGTCGAGCGCGCTGGTCGCTTCGTCGAGGAACAGGAAGTCCGGCTTGTGCAGCAGCACGCGTGCACCGGCGAGACGCTGCTGTTCGCCCGGCGACAGCACGCGCGTCCAGTGGCCGGTCTCGTCGAGGCGCTCGACGTAGTCTTCGAGGCGGCACGCGCGCAGCGCGTCGCGGCACGCGTCGTCGGTGAATGCGTCGGGCGCGGCCGGATAGGTGAGCGCAGCCTTCAGCGAGCCGATCGGCAGGTAGCTCGTCTGCGGCACGAACATCATCCGCGCGCCGACCGGCGCGTCGATCGCGCCGTCGCCGAACGGCCACAGGCCCGCGATCGCGCGCATGAACGTGCTCTTGCCGGAACCCGATTTGCCGATCACGAGCCAGCGCGAGCCGGGCTCGATCGTCACGTTGCCGATGTTCGCGAGCGCGTTGCCGTTCGGCAGTGCGAGCTTCAGCGACGACGTCGACAGCTTCGCGGCGTCGACGTAGTGCAGGTTGATGCCGCCGTGCTCGGTCGCGGGCGACAGGCTTTCCTTCAGGTGCGAGGTGCCCATCACGCGCTTGAATTCACGCAGACGGTTGACGGTGGCGCGCCATTCGACGAGGGTCGAGTAACTGTTGATGAACCACGAGAACGAATCGCTGACGGTGCCGAACGCGGACGAGATCTGCATCAGCACGCCGAACGAGAAGGCGCCCGCGAAATAACGCGGCGCCGCGACGACGAGCGGGAAGATGATCGCGATCTGCCCGTAGAAACTCAGCACGAACGTGAGGCGCTTCGTGTACTTCATCACGCGCCACCAGTTGTCGCGGATGCGCATGAACAGGTTCTGCGCGTTGCCGGTTTCGGTTTTCTCGCCCTCGTAGAACGCGATCTGCTCGGCGTTCTCGCGCACGCGAATCAGCCCGAAGCGGAAATCGGCCTCGACGCGCTGCTGCTGGTAGTTGATCGACACGAGCGGGTGGCCGACCTTCTGGATGATCAGCGAGCCGACCACCGCGTACAGCGCGGCTGCCCACACCATGTAGCCGGGGATCGCGATCGGCGTCGCGCCGAGCGACACCGTCAGCGCGCCGGCGAGCGACCACAGGATCGTGATGAACGATACGAGCGTGACGACCGTCGACAGCAGGTCGAGCGACAGCGCGAGCGTCGTCGTCGCGAACGACTGGAGGTCGTCGGTGATCCGCTGGTCGGGGTTGTCGGCGAGGCGGTCGCGTTCGATCCGGTAGAACGCGCGATCGCCGAGCCACTGGCCGAGAAAGCGGTCGGTGAGCCACTGGCGCCAGCGGAACCCGAGCATCTGCCGCAGGTAGCGGCCGTACACCGCGAGGATGATGAAGCCGAACGCGAGCGCGGAGAACTGCATCAGCAGGTTCGGGAAGTCGTGGACGTCCTTCGACTGCAGCGCGTTGTAGAACTGCGCGTTCCACTTGTTCAGCTTGACGTTGATCCAGACTACGCAGAGGTTGATCGCGATGATCGTGATCAGCAGCCCCCATGCGACTTTCCATTCGGACGACACCCAGTAGGGCTTGATGAGACTCCACGCGGATACCGGGCGCTCGTCCTGCGGCGCGTCGGAGGCGGAGCGGACGGGATCGATCGATTGGGTCATGTGCTTCCTGATGAGTAGCCGGCGCGCGGGCCGGGCGAAGCCGGGCGCGCGCCGCGATACGGCATGCCGGGACGAGGTGCCGACTGACGGCGGGCGTCCGGATGGTGGCCCGCGCGTCTTAAACGGCACTTAAGGCCGGCGGTGACGCGGCAACCGGCCGCTCGCGCGGCCGGCCTGCGGGCATTGTGCCAGAGCGGCGCGTCGCGACGGCGAATTTGCCGCAAGGGGACAGTTTGCGGCGCTTTCCGCTTTTATGGTCTAATGGCCGACGACGAAACAGGGGTGCTTCGAGCGCGGCCGACGGGTTATTCCGGGCAACGCGGCGAGGCTGAGAAAGACCCTTCGCACCCGATCCGGGTAATACCGGCGAGGGAAGTTTCTGATCCCGCCGGGCCGCGCTGGCTGCCATCCCACATGGTCAGCGCCCGAGTCCCGCCCGGCCGGCCTTTGCTGCCGGTTTCGTCCTTTTGGGTACGCGCTTTGCGCGTTACGGAAGGAATGATGACCGCTCAATCTTCAGTTTTTTGCGCTGTTCCCGAACCGCTGTCGTGTGCGCTGGCACGGGACGGCGCGCGCGCGTCGACGTCCGTCGCACGGGCCGGCTCGGTTTGCGGGGAGGGCGCGCGATGAACGTCCACGCTTCCCGGCCGGATTTCGCGGTACTCGGCGGCGGCCTCGTCGGCCGCCTGATCGCCTGGCGGCTCGCGGGCGACGGGCATCGCGTCGCGCTGTACGAGCGCGGCGGCCCGGACGGCGAGCAGTCGGCCGCGTGGGTCGCGGCCGCGATGCTCGCGCCGCTCGCCGAGGCGGCGAGTGCCGAGCTGCTGATCACCGAGCTCGGTGCCGCATCGCTCGCGCGCTGGCCGCAATGGCTCGCGGAACTGCCCGAACCGGTGTTCTTCCAGCATCGCGGCACGCTCGTCGTCTGGCATCACGCGGATCGCGCGGAGGCGCCGCTGTTCGAGCGGCGCGTGCGCGCGAATGCGCCGGCCGAGCTGTTCGACGGCGGCTTCGTCGCGCTGGCCGGCGCGCAGGTCGATGCGGCCGAGCCCGCGCTTGCGGGGCGCTTCGCGCGCGGCCTGATGCTGCCGCGCGAAGGTCAGCTCGACAACCGTCAGGCGCTGCGCGCACTCGCGGCGGGCCTCGCGCAGCGCGGGGTCGAACTGCACTGGCACGCGACGATCGACGATGCGAACCGGCCTGACGCGCATTTCACGATCGATTGCCGCGGGCTCGGCGCGAAACCCGCGCTGCCCGCGCTGCGCGGCATCCGCGGCGAAGTCGCGCGCGTGCGCGCGCCCGGCATCGGGCTCACGCGGCCCGTGCGGCTGCTGCATCCGCGCTATCCGCTGTACATCGCGCCGAAACAGGATGACCTGTACGTGATCGGCGCGACCGAGGTGGAGGGCGAGGACATGTCGCCCGTCAGCGTGCGCTCCGCGCTCGAACTGCTGAGCGCGGCGTTCTCCGTGCATCCGGCGTTTGGCGAGGCGCGCATCCTCGAACTCAATGCGCAGTGCCGCCCGACGCTGCCCGACCACCGCCCTGCGGTGATCTGGGACGGCGCGACGACGCTCGCCGTCAACGGCCTGTATCGGCACGGCTTCATGATCGCGCCGGAGGTCGCGCATGCGGCGGCCGCGTTCGCGCAAGCCGCGCTCGGCGGCACGTTCGCCGATGCCGATGCGTTCGTCGCATGGCGCGATGCCGCGCGCTGGCCGACGCTCCTTCATCACCGCGACGACGCGCGCCAGCCAGCCTGACGCGCGCCGCCCACCGAATTCGACCCAGCCTCATGGATATCCAGATCAACCAACAGACCCTGACGCTGCCCGATGGCGCGACGGTGGCCGACGCGCTCGCCGCATACGGCGCACGTCCGCCGTACGCGGTCGCGCTGAACGGCAATTTCGTCGCGCGCACGCAGCATGCGGCGCGCGCGCTCGCGACGGGCGACAAGCTCGACGTGGTGCACCCCGTCGCGGGCGGCTGAGCGCCGCCGGTTCGTCCCCCGCTCTTCCAGGAAAACGACATGACGTCCCTCACATCCGCCGACGCGCTGACGCTGTACGGTGAAACCTTCGCAAGCCGCGTGCTGCTCGGCACGTCGCGCTATCCGTCGCTGCAATCGCTGTCCGACTCGATCGCCGCGTCGCGCCCCGGGATGGTGACGGTCGCGCTGCGCCGCCAGATGACGGGCGGCACCGCCGAGGCCGGCTTCTTCGACCTGCTCAAGCGTCACGCGGTGCCGCTGCTGCCGAACACGGCCGGCTGCCAGACCGTCGCCGAGGCGGTGACGACCGCGCACATGGCGCGCGAGGTCTTCGACACCGACTGGATCAAGCTCGAGCTGATCGGCGACGACTACACGCTGCAGCCCGACCCGGTCGGGCTGATCGAGGCAGCCGCGCAACTGGTCAAGGACGGCTTCAAGGTGCTGCCGTACTGCACCGAGGATCTCGTGATCGGCCGGCGCCTGCTCGACGTCGGCTGCGAGGCGCTGATGCCGTGGGGCGCGCCGATCGGCACCGGCAAGGGCGTCGTGAACCCGTACGGGCTGCGCGTGCTGCGCGAGCGGCTGCCGGACGTGCCGCTGATCGTCGACGCCGGGCTCGGCGTGCCGTCGCACGCGTGCCAGGTCATGGAGTGGGGCTTCGACGGCGTGCTGCTGAACACGGCCGTGTCGCAGGCCACGCATCCGGAGATCATGGCGCGCGCGTTCGCGCAGGGTGTCGAGGCCGGCCGTGCGGCCTACCTCGCCGGGCCGATGGATGCGCGCGAGACCGCGCATGCGAGCACGCCGGTCGTCGGGATGCCGTTCTGGCACCAGGACGGAGGCGGTGCATGAGCGCGCGCTTCGCCGACGCATTCTGGCCGCCCGCCGATGAGCTGGCCGAAGCGGCCGAGCGGATTCGCGCGCGTCTCGGCGACTGGCCGGCAGGCACGAATCCGCGGCGGCTGTGCGTCGCGGCGCCGGACGTGCCGGCCGACGGCGACGTGCTGATCGTGTCGGCCGGCGACCGTGCCGCGCAGGCGCGCGCGTCGGCCGCATCGCGCCCCGCGGCGCCGGATGCGGTCGCGATCGAATTCGACGAGCACGGCGCGGCGCTGCATGCCGCGGGCGTGCGCTACGCGCTGGAAGCCGCGCATCCGCTCGCCGACGACTGGATTGCGGCGCTCGCCGCGTTCCTCGATTGCGGTTTCGCGCCGATCGACGCGTTGGTGCTCGCGCTGGCGTGGCGCGACGGCGACGAAACGCGCGGCGCGGATGCGTGGCCGGTCGACGCCGCGCGGTTCCCGCGCGGCGCCGGCCTGGCCGCCGCGCCGGAGCCGGCATTCCCGCCATGCCCCGCGCAGCTCGGCCTTTATCCGGTTGTCCCCGACGCCGAATGGGTCGAGCGCGTGCTCGATTGCGGCGCGCGGACCGTGCAGCTGCGTGTGAAAGGCGCGACCCCCGACGCGCTGCGCAGCGAAATCGCGCGTGCGGTCGCGGCCGGGCGCCGTTATCCCGATGCGCGCGTGTTCATCAACGATCACTGGAAGATCGCGGTAAAAGAAGGTGCGTACGGCGTACATCTGGGCCAGGAGGACCTCGAGACGGCCGACCTGGCCGCGATCGCGCGCGCCGGCCTGCGGCTCGGGCTGTCGAGCCACGGATATTACGAAATGTTGCGCGCATTGCACGAGCGCCCGAGCTACCTGGCGCTCGGTCCCGTGTACGCGACCGCGACCAAGGCAGTTGCGGCGCCGCCGCAAGGCCTCGCGCGGATCGCCCGCTACGCACGCTTCGCCGGGACGCGGGCGCCGCTTGTCGCGATCGGCGGCGTGGGGCTCGACGCGTTGCCGGATGTGCTGGCGACGGGCGTCGGCAGCGTCGCGGTCGTCAGTGCGGTCACGGGTGCCAGCGATTATCGGGCGGCGATTGTTGCATTGCAGCAATACTTTGCCCGACAATTTGACAATCATTGACCGCAGGGCCCGGAACGGCTTCACGACATCATTCCAAGGCAGGCCCTATAATTCGGCGTTCTGCGTAAAAGGAATGTCAGCTCCGTGAGCCCCACTCCTCCCGACACACTGCTGGAACTTCGCGACGTCGACTTTGGCTACGGCGACCGCCTCGTCCTGTCGAACCTGAACATGCGCTTCGGGCGCGGCCGGGTCGTCGCTGTCATGGGCGGGTCGGGTTGCGGCAAGACGACCGTGCTGCGCCTGATCGGCGGCCTGGTGCGCGCACGCCGCGGCCAGGTGCTGTTCGACGGCGCCGACGTCGGCGCGCAGACGCGCGACGGCCTGTACGCGCTGCGCCGCAAGATGGGCATGCTGTTCCAGTTCGGCGCGCTGTTCACCGACATGTCGGTGTTCGAGAACGTCGCGTTCGCGCTGCGCGAGCATACCGACCTGCCGGAAGACCTGATCCGCGACCTCGTGCTGATGAAGCTCAACGCGGTCGGGCTGCGCGGCGCGCGCGACCTGATGCCGTCCGAGGTGTCGGGCGGGATGGCGCGTCGCATCGCGCTCGCGCGCGCGATCGCGCTCGATCCGCAACTCATCATGTACGACGAACCGTTCGCGGGCCTCGACCCGATCTCGCTCGGCATCACCGCGAACCTGATCCGCACGCTGAACCAGGCGCTCGGCGCAACGTCGATCCTCGTCACGCACGACGTGCCGGAATCGTTCGCGATCGCCGATTACGTGTATTTCCTGGCAAACGGCGGCGTGCTCGCGCAGGGTACGCCCGACGAGCTGCGCGCGTCGACCGATCCGAGCGTGCGGCAATTCATCGACGGCGCGCCGGACGGTCCGTTCAAATTTCATTACACGAGCCCGCCGCTCGCAGCGGATTTCGGGCTCGGTGGAGGGCGCGCATGATCAGCGCGATCGGACGTTACGTCATCGGCGGCCTCGAGCGCGCGGGCTACGGCACGCGGCTGTTCGTGCGCCTCGTGCTGGAATTCTTCCCGCTGCTGCGCCGGCCGCGGCTGGTCACGAAGCAGATCCACTTCCTCGGCAACTACTCGTTCGTGATCATTGCCGTGTCGGGCCTGTTCGTCGGCTTCGTGCTGGGCCTGCAGGGCTACTACACGCTGAACCGGTACGGGTCCGAGCAGGCGCTCGGCCTGCTGGTCGCGCTGTCGCTCGTGCGCGAACTCGGCCCGGTCGTGACCGCGCTGCTGTTCGCGGGCCGCGCGGGCACGTCGCTCACGGCCGAGATCGGCCTGATGAAGGCCGGCGAGCAACTCACCGCGCTCGAGATGATGGCCGTCGACCCGATCAAGACGGTGATCGCGCCGCGCCTGTGGGCCGGCATCATCGCGATGCCGCTGCTTGCCGCGATCTTCAACGCGGTCGGCGTGCTCGGCGGCTATTTCGTCGGGGTCGTGCTGATCGGCGTCGATCCGGGCGCGTTCTGGTCGCAGATGCAGGGCGGGGTCCAGGTGTGGGCCGACGTCGGCAACGGCGTGGTCAAGAGCATCGTGTTCGGGTTCGCCGTGACCTTCATTGCACTGTTTCAGGGGTATGAAGCGAAGCCCACGCCCGAGGGCGTGTCGCGCGCGACGACCAAGACGGTCGTGTTCGCGTCGCTCGCCGTACTCGGCCTCGATTTTCTGCTGACCGCGCTGATGTTCAGCTAAGCCTCAGCCAAGCCAAATTTTGGGATGACGATGAAAAAGACTGCTCTCGACTTCTGGGTCGGCCTGTTCGTGGTGGTGGGCTTCCTTGCGGTGCTATTCCTGGCGCTCAAGGTGGGCAACATGAGTTCGCTGTCGTTTCAGCCGACCTACTCGGTGCGAATGAAATTCGACAACATCGGCGGGCTGAAGCCGCGCGCAGCCGTGAAGAGTGCGGGCGTCGTGGTCGGCCGCGTGAAGGCGATCGGCTTCGATCCCAACACCTACCAGGCGCTGGTGACGATCGATATCGATGGCCAGTACCCGTTCCCGAAGGATTCGTCGGCGAAGATCCTGACGTCGGGCCTGCTCGGCGAGCAATACATCGGCCTCGATCCGGGCGGCGACACCGAAATGCTGAAGTCGGGCGATACGATCACGATGACGCAGTCGGCGATCGTGCTCGAGAACCTGATCGGCCAGTTCCTGTACAGCAAGGCAGCCGACGCGGGCGGTGCGAAGCCGGCCGCCGGCGCATCGGCAGCGCCGGCCGCACCTGCCGCACCCGCGCCGGTCGCGGTGCCGGCGTCCGCGGTGTCCGGTTCGGCCGCCCAATAACCACACGAGAGAAAGACAAGAGGGTAATGACCATGCAGACGATCCGCATCAGGCACGCCGCGCTCGCCGTGGCGGCAGTCGCCGCGTTGAGCGGTTGCGCGACCGTGCAGACGCCGACCAAGGGCGATCCGCTCGAAGGTTTCAACCGGACGATGTACAAGTTCAACGACACGGTCGACACGTACGCGCTGAAGCCGGTCGCGAAGGGCTACCAGTACGTGGTGCCGCAGCCGGTGCGCGACAGCGTGACGAACTTCTTCTCGAACATCGGCGACGTCTATATCGCGGCGAACAACATCGTGCAGCTGCGGGTCGCGGACGGTGTCGGCGACATCATGCGCGTCGTGATCAACACGGTGTTCGGCGTCGGCGGCCTGTTCGACGTCGCGACGATCGCGAAACTGCCGAAGCACACGGCCGACTTCGGGATCACGATGGGCCGCTACGGCATGCCGTCGGGCCCGTATCTCGTGCTGCCGCTGCTCGGACCGAGCACGGTGCGCGATACGGCCGGCCTCGGCGTCGACTACGTCGGCAACCCGCTCACCTACGTGAAGCCGGACGGCCTGAGCTGGGGCCTGTTCGGCGTGAACCTCGTCAACACGCGTGCGAACCTGCTCGGCGCGGGTGACGTGCTGGATGCCGCGGCGCTCGACAAGTATTCGTTCGTGCGCAACGCATACCTGCAGCGCCGCCAGATGCTGATCGACAACGCACGTGGCGAGGCCTCGACGACGTCGAGCAACGATGCGCTGCCGAAGTACGACCTGCCGGACGATGGCGCGGCACCGGCGGCAGCCGGCGCGGCCGGTACGGCGGGTGCCGCGGCAGTCGGCGGCGCGACGGCACCGGCCGGTGCCTCGGGTGCGGCCGTTGCTGCACCGGCGTCGGGCAGCGCCGAAGCGCCGAACCCGGCCAGCGCGACGAACGTGCCGGCCATGCAGATGACGCCGCCCGCACCGGGCGGGATCCGCTTCCCGAGCATCAAGCTGCACTGACCAACTTACATTCGTTACAGCCCGAAACGATTCAGTCGGTAGCGCGCGCGAACTTGCGCGTAAGCTACCGGCTCCAACCTTTGCATCGACTCTTCATGCAGGTCACTATGATGAAAAAACTGTTCCTGATCCCCGTTTTCGCGGCGCTGTTCTCGTTCGGCAGCGCAGCTCACGCGCAAGTCGACCAGTCGAACCCGCAGTCGCTGATCAAGACGGCGACGCAGCAGGTGCTCGACGAGGTCAAGCAGCAGACGATCAAGCAGGGCGACACCAACCGCATCATTACGATCGTCAACAAGGACATCCTGCCGTACACCGATTTCCGCCGCACGACGCAGCTCGCGATGGGCCGCAACTGGCGCACGGCGTCGGCCGAGCAGCAGCAGCAGGTTCAGGAGCAGTTCAAGCTGCTGCTGATCCGCACGTATTCGGGCGCGCTCGCGCAACTGAAGCCGGATCAGCAGATCCAGTACCCGCCGTTCCGCGCCGATCCGGCCGACACCGACGTCGTCGTGAAGACGGTCGCGATGAACAACGGCCAGCCGGTCCAGATCGACTACCGCCTGTACAAGACGGCCAACGGCTGGAAGGTGTATGACCTGAACGTGCTCGGCGCGTGGCTGATCCAGACGTACCAGCAGCAGTTCAACGAGAAGATCCAGCAAAGCGGCGTGGATGGTCTGATCAAGTTCCTGACGCAGCGCAACCAGGAACTTGCCGCCGGCAAGCAGGCGTCGTGAGCGGCTTCGCAGCCAGCTCCTCTCTGACCGTCGCGAGCGCGAAGTCCGCGCTCGCGGACGGTCTCGCGCGCATCGGCGCGGGTGCCACCGCCGTCGATTGCGCGGCGCTGACGCAGTTCGACTCGTCCGCGCTCGCCGTGCTGCTCGCATGGCAACGTGCCGCGAAAGCGCGCGGCGCGACCCTCGACATCCTCAATCTTCCCCCGAAGCTCGCCAGCCTCGCGCGCGCCTACGGCGTCGACGCGCTCATCGAAGGCACCGGGCGACATTGACCCTGTCCGACCGAAGCCTGCCGCGCCACTCGGCACGCGCACGCTTCAGGCCGCGCGCCTCCGGCGCCGGCTCCACCAGCCGGTTTGCCCTATAATCAAGCGTTTTGCGGGGCAGCCAATCGGCGTCCGGCCCCCATTTTCATTCGCAGCAAGCACAGAATAGGCGTCGCGGCCCTTGCGCCGCGCACAGTCATGTCAGCCATAGAAATCCGTCACGTCAAGAAGCGCTACAAATCGCTTCAGGCGCTCAAGGGCGTCAGCCTGTCGGTCGAGGAAGGCGAGTTTTTCGGTCTGCTCGGCCCGAACGGCGCAGGCAAGACCACGCTCATCAGTATCCTCGCCGGGCTCGCCCGGGCCGATGAAGGCAGCATCTCGGTGCGCGGCCACGACGTCGTCAAGGACTTCCGCGGCGCGCGCCGCGCGCTCGGCGTCGTGCCGCAGGAACTCGTGTTCGACCCGTTCTTCACCGTTCGCGAGACGCTGCGGATCCAGTCCGGCTATTTCGGGCTGCGCCGCAACGACGACTGGATCGATGAAGTGATGGCCAATCTCGACCTCACCGAGAAGGCCGACGCGAACATGCGCGCGCTGTCGGGCGGGATGAAGCGCCGCGTGCTGGTCGCGCAGGCGCTCGTGCACCGGCCGCCCGTGATCGTGCTCGACGAGCCGACCGCCGGCGTCGACGTCGAACTGCGCCAGACGCTGTGGAAATTCATCTCGCGGCTGAATCGCGAGGGCCACACGATCGTCCTGACCACCCATTACCTCGAGGAGGCCGAGTCGCTGTGCGACCGCATCGCGATGCTGCGTCGCGGTGAAGTCGTCGCGCTCGACCGCACTGACGCGCTGCTGCGCCGCTTCGCGGGGCTGCAACTGTACCTGCGGCTCGCGACGGGCGCGTTGCCCGCCGAGCTGCGCGGGCTGGAGACCGATCCGGCCGCGCGCGCGCCGGGCGAGCATCTGCTGCGCCTGTCGAACTACGACGACGTCGAGCGTATCCTCGCGCAATGCCGCGCGGCGGGCTGCACGTTCGACGAGATCGAGGTCCGCAAGGCGGATCTCGAGGATGTGTTCGTCCAGGTGATGAACGGGGCCGAGGTGATCGAGGGACTGGCATGAATCAACAACCCCCACGCGACCTGCGTTCGCTCGGAGGGGCGCAGCCCCCCCGTTCCCGCCAAACTCCAGAGCCCGGCGCTGTCGGGCGAGTGTCGGGAAGCGGTTTTCAAACGCTGTTCTACAAGGAACTGCTGCGCTTCTGGAAGGTGTCGTTCCAGACGGTGTGCGCGCCGATCGTGACGGCGCTGCTGTACCTGACGATCTTCGGGCATGCGCTGTCGGGCCGCGTCGAGGTGTATCCGGGCGTCGAGTACGTGAGCTTTCTCGTACCCGGTCTCGTGATGATGAGCGTGCTGCAAAACGCGTTCGCGAACAGCTCATCGTCGCTGATCCAGTCGAAGATCACCGGCAACCTCGTGTTCGTGCTGCTGCCGCCGCTGTCCTACAGGGACATCTTCGGCGCATACGTGCTTGCGTCCGTCGTGCGCGGGCTCGCGGTCGGCACGGGCGTGTTCGTCGTGACGATCTGGTTTATCCCGATGCATTTCGCGGCGCCGTTGTTCATCATCGCGTTCGCGCTGCTCGGCTCGGCGATCCTCGGCACGCTCGGGCTGATCGCCGGGATCTGGGCCGAGAAGTTCGACCAGCTCGCCGCGTTCCAGAACTTCCTGATCATGCCGCTGACGTTCCTGTCCGGCGTGTTCTATTCGACGCACTCGCTGCCGCCCGTGTGGCGCGAGATCTCGCGTCTCAACCCGTTTTTCTACATGATCGACGGCTTCCGTTACGGGTTCTTCGGCGCGTCCGACATCAACCCGCTCGCGAGCCTCGCGATCGTCACCGGTTTCTTCGTGCTGCTCGCGATCTTCGCGATGCGGCTGCTCGCGACCGGCTACAAACTGCGTCATTGATATCGACAGGCAGCGGCCGCCACGGGCGGCGCGCGCCGACAGGAGCCCCTCATGTTGCCGACTCCCGAACAGGTCAAGCAATACATCGCCGGCGGTCTCGCCTGCACTCATCTGGAAGTCGAAGGCGACGGCCAGCATTTCTTCGCGACGATCGTGTCGGCGGCCTTCGAAGGCAAGCGGCCGATCCAGCGGCACCAGCTCGTCTATGCGGCGCTCGGCGATCGCATGAAGCAGGAAATTCACGCGCTCAGCATGAAGACGCTGACGCCCGCCGAATGGCAGAACGCATAACCGGAACCACTGAGTGCAAGTCACCGTCAACGAGCGCGACGCCGTCCAGAGCGTCGCCACGGCACACCCGGCCGCCAACGGGGAATCACAGGGACAGGGGATGGACAAGCTGGTGATCGAAGGCGGTCGCCGGCTGTCGGGCGAGATCGTCGTGTCGGGCGCGAAGAATGCCGCGCTGCCGATCCTGTGTGCGGGGCTGCTCAGCGCCGAGCCGGTCGAGCTCGACAACGTGCCGAACCTGAAGGACGTGCGCACCACGCTGAAGGTATTGAACCAGATGGGCGTGAAGAGCGAAACGGACGGCTGCCGCGTGCAGCTCGACGCGTCGCGCGTCGACAACCTCGTCGCGCCGTACGAGCTCGTGAAGACGATGCGCGCGTCGATCCTCGTGCTCGGGCCGCTGCTCGCGCGCTTTGGCGAGGCGAAGGTGTCGCTGCCGGGCGGCTGCGCGATCGGCGCACGCCCGGTCGACCAGCACATCAAGGGTCTGCAGGCGATGGGCGCCGAGATCAGCATCGAGCACGGCTTCATCGAAGCCCGTGCGAAGCGCCTGAAGGGTGCGCGCATCGTGACCGACATGATCACGGTGACGGGCACGGAAAACCTGCTGATGGCCGCGACGCTCGCCGACGGCGAGACGGTGATCGAAAACGCCGCGCGCGAGCCCGAAGTGAGCGATCTTGCACACTTGCTGGTCGAGATGGGCGCGAAAATCGACGGCATCGGCACCGACCGCCTCGTGATCCAGGGCGTCGAGCGGCTGCATGGCGCACGCCATTCGGTGATTCCCGACCGCATCGAGGCCGGCACGTTCCTGTGCGCGGTCGCGGCAGCCGGCGGCGACGTGATGTTGACGGGCGTGCGCCCGCACATCCTCGACGCGGTGATCGACAAGCTGCGCGAGGCCGGCGTGTCGATCGAGGAAGGCGATAGCTGGTTGCGCGTGAAGATGGACCGCCGCCCGTCGGCGGTGACGATCCGCACGTCGGAATACCCGGCGTTCCCGACCGACATGCAGGCGCAGTTCATGGCCCTCAATTCGGTCGCGACGGGCACCGCGCAGGTCGTCGAGACGATTTTCGAGAACCGCTTCATGCACGTGCAGGAGCTGAACCGGCTCGGCGCGAACATCACGATCGACGGCAACACGGCGCTCGTGACGGGCGTCGACAAGCTGTCCGGCGCGAACGTGATGGCGACCGACCTGCGTGCGTCGGCGAGCCTCGTGATCGCCGGGCTGCGCGCCGAAGGCGAAACGCTCGTCGACCGCATCTATCACCTGGACCGCGGCTACGACCGCATGGAAACCAAACTGACCGCCGTCGGCGCGAACGTGCGCCGCCTCTCCGGGAGCCAAGCATGACCGCGCCGCTGACCCTCGCCCTGTCGAAGGGCCGGATTTTCGAGGAAACCTTGCCGCTGCTGGCAGCCGCCGGCGTGCAGGTGGCCGAGGATCCGGAAACCTCGCGCAAGCTGATCCTGCCGACGACCGATCCGAACCTGCGCGTGATCATCGTGCGCGCGAGCGACGTGCCGACCTATGTCGAATACGGCGCGGCCGATTTCGGCGTGGCGGGCAAGGACGTGCTGGTCGAGCACGGCGGCTCGGGCCTGTACCAGCCGATCGATCTGAACATTGCACGCTGCCGCATGTCGGTGGCCGTGCCGGCCGGCTTTGACTATGCGAACGCGGTGCGCCAGGGCGCGCGCCTGCGGGTCGCGACCAAGTACGTCGAAACGGCACGCGAACACTTTGCCGCGAAGGGCGTGCACGTCGACCTGATCAAGCTGTACGGCTCGATGGAGCTGGCGCCGCTGGTCGGGCTGGCCGACGCGATCGTCGACCTCGTCAGCTCGGGCGGCACGCTGAAGGCGAACAATCTGGTCGAGGTCGAGGAGATCATGGCGATCTCGTCGCGCCTCGTCGTGAACCAGGCTGCGCTGAAGTTGAAGCGCGCGGCGCTCAAGCCGATTCTCGACGCGTTCGAACGCGCGTCGCAGAATGGCAATTGAGCGCATCACCGTAACGGAACTCCCATGGCCATCACCATTCGCAAACTCGATTCGACGAGCGACGGCTTCAACGCCGCGCTGCGTGCGGTGCTCGCGTTCGAGGCGAGCGAGGACGAAGCGATCGAGCAGTCGGTCGCGAAGATTCTCGCCGACGTGAAGTCGCGCGGCGACGCCGCGGTGCTCGAGTACACGAACCGCTTCGACCGGCTGGACGCGAAGAGCGTCGCCGCGCTCGAGTTGCCGCAGGACGCGCTGCAGACGGCGCTCGACGGTCTCGCGCCGAAGGCGCGCGCGGCGCTCGAAGCCGCTGCCGCGCGCGTGCGTGCGTACCACGAGAAGCAGAAGATCGAGTGCGGCACCCATAGCTGGCAGTACACGGAAAGCGACGGCACGGTGCTTGGCCAGAAGGTCACGCCGCTCGACCGCGTCGGCCTGTACGTGCCGGGCGGCAAGGCCGCCTATCCGTCGTCGGTGCTGATGAACGCGATTCCCGCGCGCGTCGCGGGCGTCGGCGAGATCGTGATGGTCGTGCCGACGCCGGACGGCGTGAAGAACGAGCTCGTGCTTGCCGCGGCGCTGCTCGGCGGCGTCGATCGCGTGTTCACGATCGGCGGCGCGCAGGCGGTCGGCGCGCTCGCGTACGGCACCGAAACCGTGCCGGCCGTCGACAAGATCTGCGGGCCCGGCAATGCATACGTCGCATCGGCGAAGCGCCGCGTGTTCGGCACGGTCGGCATCGACATGATCGCCGGCCCGTCGGAAATCCTGGTGCTGTGCGACGGCACGACCGATCCGAGCTGGGTCGCGATGGACCTGTTCTCGCAGGCCGAACACGACGAGCTCGCGCAGTCGATCCTGCTGTGTCCCGATGCCGCGTTCCTCGAGCGCGTCGAGAAGGCGATCGACGAGCTGCTGCCGACGATGCCGCGCCAGGACGTGATCCGCGCGTCGCTCGAAGGCCGCGGCGCGCTGATCAAGGTGCGCGACATGGCCGAAGCGTGCCGGATCGCGAACGACATCGCGCCCGAGCACCTCGAGATTTCCGCGCTGGAGCCGCAGCAATGGGGCCAGCAGATCCGCCACGCCGGCGCGATCTTCCTCGGCCGCTACACGAGCGAAAGCCTTGGCGACTACTGCGCGGGCCCGAACCACGTGCTGCCGACGTCGCGCACCGCGCGCTTCTCGTCGCCGCTCGGCGTGTACGACTTCATCAAGCGCTCGAGCCTGATCGAGGTCAGCGCCGAAGGTGCGCAGACGCTCGGCGAGATCGCCTCCGAGCTCGCGTACGGCGAAGGGCTGCAGGCGCACGCGCGCAGCGCCGAGCTCCGGATGAAGGGGTGACGCGCGCCGGAGCCGATGCCGACGCATCGGTTCCGGTCGACGAGGAGACCCTGCGCAGGGCGGCAGCCGCCGCCTTGCCGACCATTTGACGCCGGCGCGATGCACGCCGGCTTGACACCATGACGACGCCACAAGACATCATCCGCCGCGACGTGCTCGCGATGACGAGCTACCCGGTGCCCGACGCGAGCGGGTTCGTGAAGCTCGACGCGATGGAGAACCCGTATTCGCTGCCCGCGCCGCTCGCGGCGGCGCTCGGCGAGCGTCTCGCGCAGGTCGCGCTGAACCGCTACCCGGCGCCGCGCCCGGGCGCGCTGCTCGAGAAGCTGCGCCACGCGATGGGCGTGCCGGCCGCATGCGACGTGCTGCTCGGCAACGGCTCGGACGAAATCATCAGCATGATGTCGGTGGCGTGCGCGAAGCCGGGCGCGAAGGTGCTCGCGCCGGTGCCGGGCTTCGTGATGTACGAACTGTCGGCGAAGTTCGCGCAGCTCGAGTTCGTCGGCGTGCCGCTCAAGGCCGACCTGACGCTCGACGCCGACGCGATGATCGCGGCGATCGCCGAGCACCGGCCCGCGCTCGTCTATCTCGCGTACCCGAACAACCCGACCGGCACGCTGTACGACGAAGCCGACGTCGAGCGGATCATCGCGGCCGCGCGGCACAGCCTGATCGTGATCGACGAGGCGTACCAGCCGTTCGCGGAGCGCTCGTGGCTGCCGCGCGCCGCCGAGTTCGACAACGTCGTCGTGATGCGCACGGTGTCGAAGCTCGGCCTCGCGGGGATCCGCCTCGGCTATCTTGCCGGGCTGCCCGCGTGGCTGACCGAGTTCGACAAGGTGCGCCCGCCGTACAACATCAACGTGCTGACCCAGGCGAGCGCCGATTTCCTGCTCGACCACCTCGACGTGCTCGACGCACAGGCGGCCGAACTGCGCGCGGAACGCACGCGTCTCGCGCAGGCCGTGGCCGCGCTGCCGGGCACGACAGTGTTCCCGAGCGCCGGTAATTTCCTGCTGGTGCGCGTGCCGGACGCGGCGGCCGTGTTCGATGTGCTGCTCACCGAGCGGGTGCTGGTCAAAAACGTGAGTAAAATGCATCCGTTGCTGGCCGAATGCGTGCGGCTGACCGTCGGTTCTCCCGACGAAAACGCGCGCCTGCTGGCTGCTTTGAAAATCGCGCTGCCCGGTTGAGCCCAGGGCGCGGCGGCGCGCGACGATCAATCCCCATTTACACCAGACTCATTCAAGGAATTGCCATGCGTGTGGCGGAAGTCGTTCGCAATACCAGCGAAACGCAGATCCGTGTGAAGCTCGATCTCGACGGTACGGGCCGGCAGAAGCTGGCCACCGGCGTGCCGTTTCTCGACCATATGCTCGATCAGATCGCGCGACACGGTCTGATCGATCTCGAGGTCGAAGCGCACGGCGACACGCATATCGACGACCACCATACGGTCGAGGACGTCGGCATCACGCTCGGCCAGGCCGTCGCGAAGGCGATCGGCGACAGGAAGGGCATCCGCCGCTACGGCCATTCGTACGTGCCGCTCGACGAGGCGCTGTCGCGCGTCGTGATCGACTTCTCGGGCCGGCCGGGTCTCGAATTCCACGTGCCGTTCACACGCGCGCGGATCGGCACCTTCGACGTCGACCTGTCGATCGAATTCTTCCGCGGGTTCGTGAACCACGCGGGCGTCACGCTGCACATCGACAACCTGCGCGGGATCAACGCGCACCATCAGCTCGAAACGGTGTTCAAGGCCTTCGGCCGGGCGCTGCGTGCGGCGGTGGAGCTCGACGAGCGCGCGGCGGGGCAGATTCCGTCGACGAAGGGCAGCCTCTAACTTCCGAACGGACGGACGCCAGGATTAATCTGACGGCTTCGGCGCGGCGCGCCGGCTTGCGATGGATCTGCTCAAATCGTTCATTTCGCTGCTGGCGCTGATCAACCCGGTCGGCGCGGTGCCGTTCTTCCTGAGCCTGACGGCGCAGCAGACGGACGGCGAGCGGCGCCGCACGATCCGGATCGCGTCGGTGTCGGTGTTCTGCGTGATGACGGTGACGACGTTGCTCGGGCAGCAGATCATCAACTTCTTCGGTATTTCGGTCGGCTCCCTTGAAGTGGGCGGCGGGATCATCATGTTGCTGATGGCGATCAACATGCTGAACGCGCAGATCGGCAACACGCGATCGACACCGGAGGAGCGCCACGAGGCCGAGTTGAAGGACAACATCGCGGTCGTGCCGCTGGCGATTCCGCTGCTCACGGGCCCCGGCTCGATCAGCACGGTGATCATCTATGCGGCGAACTCGCAGCACTGGTATGAACGAGCGGGGCTGGTCGCGATCGGCGCGGTCCTGGCTCTTCTGTGTTTTGTCGCGATGCGGCTCGCCGAGCCGATCGCGAACTGGATCGGCCGCACCGGCATCAACATCGCCACGCGGCTGATGGGTCTGATGCTGTCGGCGCTGGCGGTGGAATTCATCGTCAATGGACTGAGGGCGCTACTGCCTGCACTGAGATGAAAACTTCGATTGCGATTGTGGATTATGGGATGGGCAACCTGCGCTCGGTCGCGCAGGCGCTCAAGAAGGCCGAACCGGCCGCCGACGTGGCGATCGTCGACACGCCGGCCGCGATTCGCGCGGCCGACCGCGTCGTGCTGCCCGGCCAGGGCGCGATGCCGGACTGCATGCGCTGCCTCGGCGAATCGGGGCTGCAGGAAGCGGTGATCGAGGCATCGCGCACGAAGCCGCTGCTCGGCGTGTGCGTCGGCGAGCAGATGCTGTTCGACTGGAGCGCGGAAGGCGACACGAAGGGCCTGGGCCTGTTGCCCGGCAAGGTCGTGCGCTTCGAGCTCGACGGCCAGCTGCAGGACGACGGCTCGCGCTTCAAGGTTCCGCAGATGGGCTGGAACCGCGTGCGCCAGTCGCAGCCGCACCCGCTGTGGGACGGCGTGCCCGACGACGCGTATTTCTACTTCGTGCACAGCTATTACGTGAAGCCGGACAACCCGGCGCACACGGTCGGCGAAACGGCATACGGCGCGCCGTTTACGTCCGCGGTCGCGCGGGACAATCTCTTCGCGACCCAATTCCACCCCGAGAAAAGCGCGGAAGTCGGGTTGCGTCTGTACCGCAACTTCGTACACTGGAAGCCGTGAACGTGGCGCGCGAGCCACAGTCGACGGGGCGGAACACCCTGTCGTGCCGGGCTCTCGCGCTTAAGCGCCGAAAGAGTTGTACTAAACTAGCGAGACGGCGCGGCACCGGTTTGGCCGGTGCGCGCCGGATTCTTTTCATTTTCCACGACGACACCCGATTGCTATGTTGCTGATTCCGGCCATCGATCTCAAAGACGGTCAGTGTGTGCGCCTCAAACAGGGCGATATGGACCAGGCCACGATTTTCTCCGAGGACCCGGCGGCGATGGCCCGCAAATGGGTCGATCTCGGCGCCCGGCGGCTGCATCTGGTCGACCTGAACGGCGCGTTCGCCGGCAAACCGAAGAATCTCGAGGCGATCGAAGCGATCCTCGACGAAGTCGGCGACGAAATCCCCGTGCAGCTCGGCGGCGGCATCCGCAGCCTCGAGACGATCGAGAAGTATCTCGACGCCGGCCTGTCCTACGTGATCATCGGCACGGCGGCCGTGAAGGATCCGGGCTTCCTCCAGGACGCCTGCACCGCGTTCGCGGGCAGCATCATCGTCGGCCTTGATGCGAAGGACGGCAAGGTCGCGACCGACGGCTGGAGCAAGCTGACGGGTCATGAGGTGATCGATCTCGCGCGCAAGTTCGAGGACTACGGCGTCGAATCGATCGTCTACACCGACATCGGCCGCGACGGGATGCTGCAGGGCATCAACATCGAGGCGACCGTGAAGCTCGCGCAGGCGGTCGGCATTCCTGTGATCGCAAGCGGCGGCCTGTCGAACCTCACCGACATCGAGAACCTCTGCGAAGTGGAAGAGGACGGCGTCGAAGGCGTGATCTGCGGCCGTGCGATCTACTCCGGCGATCTCGATTTCGCGGCCGCGCAAAAGCGCGCGGACGAACTGAACGGCGAACTCGACGACGCCTGAGCGCGGTCGTTCCGTTCGCCGGGGCTGCCAGCAGGCGGCCCCGACCGGGCGCCTCGCGCGAGGCGCCCGAACCCGGCCGTCCGCAATCGGCCACCCATCGCGGCATTTGGCGCAACATCATGGCTCTAGCTAAACGCATCATCCCCTGCCTGGACGTGACTGCCGGGCGTGTCGTCAAGGGCGTCAACTTCGTCGAACTGCGCGATGCCGGCGACCCCGTCGAAATCGCTCGCCGCTACGACGACCAGGGCGCAGACGAACTGACGTTCCTCGACATCACCGCGACCTCCGACCAGCGCGACCTGATCCTGCCGATCATCGAAGCCGTCGCGTCGCAGGTCTTCATTCCGCTGACCGTCGGCGGCGGCGTGCGCGCCGTCGAGGACGTGCGCCGCCTGCTGAACGCGGGCGCGGACAAGGTCAGCATGAATTCGTCGGCGGTCGCGAACCCGCAACTCGTGCGCGACGCGGCCGACAAGTACGGCTCGCAGTGCATCGTCGTCGCGATCGACGCGAAGCGCGTGTCGGCCGACGGCGAAGCGCCGCGCTGGGAAGTCTTCACGCACGGCGGCCGCAAGAACACGGGCCTCGACGCGATCGAGTGGGCGCGCAAGATGGCCGAGCTCGGCGCGGGCGAGATCCTGCTCACGAGCATGGACCGCGACGGCACGAAGTCGGGCTTCGACCTCGCGCTCACGCGCGGCGTGTCGGATGCGGTGCCGGTGCCGGTGATTGCATCGGGCGGCGTCGGCTCGCTGCAGCACCTGGCCGACGGCATCAAGGACGGCCGTGCCGACGCGGTGCTGGCGGCGAGCATCTTCCACTACGGCGAGCACACGGTCGGCGAGGCGAAGCGTTTCATGTCCGACCAGGGCATCCCGGTGAGGCTGTGATGAATACGGAAACGAAATCCCTGCCCGCGTGGCTCGACAAGGTCCGCTGGGACGACAACGGCCTCGTGCCGGTGATCGCGCAGGAAGCGTCGACGAACGACGTGCTGATGTTCGCGTGGATGAACCGCGAGGCACTGGCGAAGACGATCGAGACGCAGCGCGCGGTCTATTATTCGCGCTCGCGCAAGCGCCTGTGGTTCAAGGGCGAGGAGTCGGGCCACGTGCAGCACGTGCACGAGGTGCGGCTCGACTGCGACGAGGACGTCGTGCTGCTGAAGGTCGAACAGGTGTCGGGCATCGCATGCCACACCGGCCGGCATTCGTGCTTCTTCCAGAAATTCGAAGGCAACGTGGACAGCGGCGACTGGGTCGCGGTCGATCCGGTGCTGAAAGATCCCGAACACATCTACAAATGACGCAATCGACCGAAGACACGCTGCTGCGCCTCGCGGCCGTGATCGATAGCCGCAAGGGCGGCGACCCCGAGCAATCCTACGTATCGCGCCTGTTCCACAAGGGCGACGACGCGGTGCTGAAGAAGATCGGCGAGGAAGCAACCGAAGTCGTGCTGGCCGCGAAGGACGTGCGCCAGGGCGGCGCGCCGACGGCGCTGGTCGGCGAAGTGGCCGATCTGTGGTTCCACTGCCTCGTGATGCTGTCGCATTTCGACCTGAGCCCGGCCGACGTGATCGCCGAGCTCGAGCGTCGCGAAGGGCTGTCGGGCATCGAGGAAAAGGCGCTGCGCAAGCGCCGCGAGCGCGAGGAAAACGGCGGGTGACGGCCGACGGCCTGCCGCGCCGGCAACAGTGCGGTAAGCTGTAAGAATTGTCATCTGACGAGGGTAGCATCATGACCGATACGCCGAGCCAGTTTCCGACACCGTCGGTGCCGAGCGCAGCGGACGCCGAGCGACTGAACGGTTTGCGCACGCTGACGCATGTGCTGTACGGCCTCTACGCGATTCATTGGCTGACGGGCGGCGTCACCGGCATCATCGCGATCATCATCAACTACGTGAAGCGCGGCGACGTGGCCGGCACGCCGTACGCCGACCATTTCGAGTGGCAGATCCGTACGTTCTGGCGCGCACTGATCGCGTACGTGATCGGCTTCGCGCTGATGTTCGTGGCGGTGGGATTCGTCGTCATGTTTGTCACATGGATCTGGACGCTGTACCGTATCATCAAGGGTTGGCTGTACCTGAACGACAACAAGACGCTCGATCCGCAGGCCTGGTTCTGACCGGCGAGCGGGCGTTTCGCAGGAGCAACATGAGTCACGATCCGAATTGCCTGTTCTGCAAGATCGCGGCGGGCGAGATCCCGAGCACGAAGGTGCACGAGGACGACGAATTCGTCGCATTCCACGACATCCGCCCGGCGGCCGAGACGCACGTGCTCGTGATTCCGCGCCGGCACTTGCCGACGCTGTCGGCGGCGAGCGAGGCCGATGCGCCGATGCTCGGCCGGCTGATACTGCTCGTCGCGCGTCTGGCCGATCAGCTCGGCGTCGCGTACACGGGCGGCGAAACCGGTTTTCGCACGGTGATCAACACGGGCCCGGGCGGCGGGCAGGAGGTCTACCACCTGCACGCGCATATCCTGGCCGGCCCGCGCCCGTGGCTGCGGATGGGTTGACGTGGCGGGGCGTTTCCCCGCATCGATAGTCGAAGCCGGCGTGCCGCCGGCGATTTGCGCCGCGACGCGGCGTGGTTGAGGAGAGGTTTCATCATGGGTGGATTGAGCATTTGGCACTGGCTGATCGTGCTGCTGATCGTCGCGCTGGTTTTCGGTACGAAGAAGCTGCGCAACATCGGCAATGACCTCGGCAGCGCCGTGAAGGGTTTCAAGGACGGCATGAAGGAAGGCGAGACGCCGGCGGACGCGCAGCAACTGCCGCGCTCGGATTCGGTCGACGTCAACGCGAAGGAAACGACGCGTTCCGACTCGAACAAGGCATAACGCCGGCACGCTGACAGGCATTCGCGATGCTGGATCTCGGTCTTTCGAAGATGGCGCTGATCGGCGTCGTCGCGCTCGTGGTGCTCGGCCCCGAGCGCCTGCCGCGCGTTGCGCGCACGGCTGGCGCATTGTTCGGCCGCGCGCAGCGGTACATCAACGACGTGAAGGCCGAGGTCTCGCGCGAAATCGAACTCGACGCGCTGCGGACGATGAAGACCGATTTCGAGACGGCCGCGCGCAATGTCGAGACGACGATTCACGACAACCTGCGCGAGCACGAGAAGGACCTGAACGACACGTGGAATTCCGCGGTCGGCGGTCTTAACGAGGGCTCGGTCGATGCTGGCACGTATGGCTCCGACACACCCGCGGCGCCGTCGTGGCGCGGCAGCGCGGCCGCGCTCGCGCCGAAGCGTCGTAACTGGCGGGTGAAACAGGCGGCGACGCCTGTCTGGTACAAGCGTGCGACGACCCGCCGCACGCACGTGCAGTCGGGCGCCGCGCGTGTCGCGCGCCACCAGCCGGCCAGCCTGCGCCGGCCGACGCGCTTCTTCTGAGCCGAGCGCATGCTCGCTCGTCAATCCTACCGAGGGCCGGTGTGAGCGACCCCCAGCAGAACCCGGGCGACGCCCCGGAAGAAACCTTCATTTCCCATCTCGTCGAGCTTCGCGATCGCATCATTCGCGCAGGGCTGGCCGTGATCGTCGTGTTCCTCGGGCTCGTGTACTGGGCGCCCGACATCTTCCGGCTGCTCGCGCGGCCGCTGATGGAAAACCTGCCGAAGGGCGGCAGGATGATCGTGACCGACGTCACCGGTTCGTTCTTTGTGCCGATGAAGGTCACGATGCTCGTCGCGCTCGTGATCGCGCTGCCGGTCGTGCTGTACCAGATCTGGGCGTTCGTCGCGCCGGGGCTGTATCAGCACGAGAAGAAGCTCGTCGCGCCGCTCGTCGGCAGCAGCTACGTGCTGTTCCTGTGCGGGATGGCGTTCGCGTACTTCCTCGTGTTCCCGACGATCTTCCGCGTGATGGCGCACTACAACGCACCGCTCGGCGCGGAGATGTCGACCGATATCGACAACTACCTGAGTTTCGTGCTCGGGATGTTCATCGCATTCGGGGTCACGTTCGAGGTGCCCATCATCGTCGTGCTGCTCGTCCGGATGGGCGTGCTGACGCTGAAGAAGCTGAAGGAGATGCGGCCGTACGTGATCGTCGGCGCGTTCGTCGTCGCGGCGGTCGTCACGCCGCCGGACGTGTTTTCGCAGCTGATGCTCGCGTTGCCGCTCGTCGTGCTGTTCGAGGTCGGCCTGCTTGCCGCGCGATTCTTCGTGCCGAAGCCGACTGAAGAACCCGAGGCGGAGAACGGCGCCGCAAGTTGACGAAGGAATGGCGCGTGGCGGCAGGCATGGTGACCGCCGCCGATGCGCTCGCACTGCAATGTTGACGCAGGGCGATCGATCGAAAGGGGCGGACGGTGACGGCGAACGCAGCTTCACCGCGACGAAAGCGCTTCGATGCAAAGCAAAAGGGCAGCCGATGAGGCTGCCCTTATTCATTTCCGTCTGCTGTCGCCTGCAAGCGGTGCAGGCGCGCCACCCGGCGGGCGTTACTCGCTGTCGCTGTCCTGTTCGTCGAGCGTCTGCTTCGGCGGCGGCGGGCGCTTGCCGATCACGACGTTCACGTCGAACTCCTTGCCCTTGCGCACGACATGCACCTTGGTGGGCGTGCCCGGCTTGATCTGCGCGACGGTGTTCAGCAGCTTCGTCGTATCGGTGATTTCATCGCCGTTCACGCTCACGAGGATGTCGCCCGGCTTGATGCCGGCCTTGTCGGCCGGGCCGCCCTGCAGCACGCCGGCGACGATCGCGCCTGATTTCTGCTGGAGCCCGAACGACTCGGCGATCTCCGGCGTGACGTCCTGCGGCTCGACGCCGATCCAGCCGCGCGTGACCGAGCCCGTCGTGATGATGCTTTCGAGCACGGTGCGCGCGGTCGATACAGGGATCGCGAAGCCGATGCCGAGCGAGCCGCCCGAGCGCGAATAGATCGCCGTGTTGATGCCGAGCAGGTTGCCGTTCACGTCGACCAGCGCGCCGCCCGAGTTGCCGGGATTGATCGGCGCGTCGGTCTGGATGAAGTTCTCGAACGTATTGATGCCGAGGTGATTGCGGCCGAGCGCGCTGATGATCCCCATCGTGACCGTCTGGCCGACGCCGAACGGGTTGCCGATCGCGAGCACGACGTCGCCGACCCGCGACTGGTCCGAACGGCCGAGCGTGATCGTCGGCAGGTTCGTCATGTTGATCTTCAGGACGGCGAGATCGGTTTCGGGGTCGCTGCCGATCACCTTGGCGGTGGCCGTGCGGCCGTCGGCGAGCGCGACTTCGATCTGGTCGGCGCCGTCCACGACGTGCTGGTTCGTTAGAATGTAACCTTCCGGGCTCACGATAACGCCGGAGCCAAGGTTGGCGGCCGGTTCGTCCTGCTGCTTGCGGGCGTTGCGGTCGCCGAAGAAGTAGCGGAACAGCGGATCTTTCGCGCGCGGATCGGGCGGCAGCGAGCCATCCTTGCTGGAGAATACGTTGACGACGGCGGGCATCGCCTTTTGCGCAGCCTCGGCGTACGACGTGGTCGCCGGTGCCCCGCCGATGCCCGGCGCGACTTCCCGCAGCGCGACGATCGGCGTGGCGAGCTGCTTGCCGAGCTGTCCTTGCCGTTGCAGCCATTGCGGCTTGAGCGTCACGACGATGAACATCAGCGCGAGCAGTACGGTCACCGCCTGCGCGAAGAACAGCCAGAAGCGTCTAAGCATCTGAATGGATTAGAGGTTTATATGGATCGGATCGAACTTGAATTGTACTTGAACAATACCCTTGAAACCGCGCGCTTCAAGGACTATTGCCCGAACGGCCTGCAGGTCGAGGGGCGCCGCAAGATCGAGAAGATCGCTACCGGCGTGACGGCGTCGGTCGCGTTGCTCGAGGCTGCGCTTGAATGGGGGGCGGATGCGGTGCTCGTCCATCACGGCTACTTCTGGCGCAACGAGGCGCCGCAGATCACCGGCCGCAAGTACCAGCGCCTGAAGCTGCTGCTTGCGAACGACCTGAATCTGTTCGCGTTCCACCTGCCGCTCGACGCGCACCCCGAGTTCGGCAACAACGCGCAGCTCGGCGAGAAGCTCGGGCTGATCGGCGAACAGCGTTTCGGCGACGGCGACCTCGGCTGGATGGCCACGCTGCCGATGCCTGTCTCCCTCGAGCACTTCGTCGCGAAGGTCGGGCGCACACTTGGCCGCACGCCGCTGGTGCTCGGCGATCCGGAGATGCAACTGCGCCGCATCGCGTGGTGCACGGGTGCAGCGCAGAGCTATTTCGACGCGGCGATCGACGCCGGCGCCGATGTGTTCCTGACCGGCGAGGTGTCGGAACCGGTCACGCACGCGTCGGCCGAGAGCGGCGTCGCGTTCGTTGCGGCAGGGCACCATGCGACCGAACGCTACGGAATCCAGGCGCTTGGGCGCCACTTGTCCGAAGAATTCGATATCGAACACCTTTTTATCGATATTCATAACCCGGTCTGACTGACGGATTTGCGGCAGCGCATCGAAATTTCACAATGTAGTGGATGCTTAAAAACGAAATGATTTAATCGCTCCGATAGTGGGGGATAACCCTTAACTATCAATCACTTCGAAGGGATTTTCATCTCCGGGCCTTGTAAATGGCGACTCCATTCGAGCAAACTAGCGGCGGAATGGAAAGTCGTGACGGAAAATCCAACTCAGAAGTGGGGCGTGTGATGCGAGACAAGGAAGAGAAACGCGTCGACAGCGGCCGCCGTACCTGGCTGATTGCGACATCCGTAGCAGGTGGCGTGGGAGGCGTAGCCACCGTCATACCTTTCGCGGCGTCGCTTGCGCCGTCCGCGAAAGCGAAAGCGGCCGGAGCCCCGGTCGAGGTCGACATCAGCGGCCTGAAGCCCGGCGAAATGGCCACTGTGCCGTGGCGCGGCAAGCCGGTCTGGATCCTGAACCGCACCGATTCGATGCTGGCCGACGTGGTCAAGGCCGACAAGGAAGTGGCCGATCCGACCTCCGAAAAGCCCTATACGATGCCGTTGCCCGCGTATTGCGCGAACGAATATCGCTCGCGGGCCGATCGCAAGAACATTCTCGTCGTGATGGCCGTGTGTACGCACCTCGGCTGCACGCCAAGCCAACGCTTCACGCCGGGTCCGCAGCCGAACCTGCCGGACGACTGGCCGGGCGGTTTCCTCTGCCCGTGCCATGGTTCGACCTACGACCTCGCCGGCCGTGTGTTCAAGAACAAACCGGCGCCTCAGAATCTCGACATCCCGCCCTACATGTTCACGTCGGCAACGACCCTCGTGATCGGCAAGGACGAGAAAGGAGAAGCGTGATGGCCGACAACAAGGAAGTCTCCACGACAGGTCTCACCGGCTGGATCGATCAGCGCTTCCCGCTCACGTCCACCTGGAAGAAGCACGTTTCCGAGTACTACGCGCCGAAGAACTTCAACTTCTGGTACTTCTTCGGCTCCCTCGCGCTGCTGGTGCTCGTCAACCAGATCGTCACGGGCATCTTCCTGACGATGAACTACAAGCCCGACTCGACGCTTGCGTTCGCGTCGGTCGAGTACATCATGCGCGAGGTGCCGTGGGGCTGGCTGATCCGCTACCTGCACTCGACCGGTGCGTCGATGTTCTTCGTCGTCGTGTACCTGCACATGTTTCGCGGGCTGATGTACGGGTCGTACCGCAAGCCGCGCGAGCTCGTGTGGATCTTCGGTTGTGCGATCTTCCTGTGCCTGATGGCCGAGGCGTTCTTCGGCTACCTGCTGCCGTGGGGCCAGATGTCGTTCTGGGGCGCGCAGGTGATCGTGAACCTGTTCTCTGCGATCCCGTTCGTCGGCCCGGACCTGTCGCTGTGGATCCGCGGCGACTACGTCGTCTCCGACGTCACGCTGAACCGCTTCTTCGCGTTTCACGTGATCGCGATTCCGCTCGTGCTGGTCGGCCTCGTGATCGCGCACCTCGTCGCGCTGCACGAAGTGGGGTCAAATAACCCGGACGGTATCGAAATCAAGGCGAAGAAGGACGCGAACGGCATCCCGCTCGACGGCATCCCGTTCCACCCGTACTACTCGGTGCACGACTTTTTCGGCGTCTGCGTGTTCCTGATGGTGTTCGCGCTGATCGTGTTCTTCGCGCCGGAGATGGGCGGCTACTTCCTCGAGTCGAACAACTTCGTCCCGGCGAACCCGCTGCAGACGCCGCCGGAGATCGCGCCGGTCTGGTATTTCACCGCGTTCTACGCGATGCTGCGTGCGACCACCGACCCGTTCAAGATCGTGTTGATGATCGTGATCGCGCTGCTCGGCGTGCTCGCGCTGATCCGCGCGCGCGGCAAGTGGAAGGTCGGCCTGCCGGTGCTGGCCGCGGCGATCGTCGTGTTCATGTTCCTGACGGAGTCGAAGTTCTGGGGTGTCGTCGTGATGGGCTCGGCGGTGATCACGCTGTTCTTCCTGCCGTGGCTCGACCGCAGCCCGGTGAAGTCGATCCGCTACCGGCCGCTGTTCCACAAGGTGTTCCTCGGGATCTTCGTCGCGGCGTTCCTGACCCTCGCGTTCCTCGGCACACGGCCGCCATCGCCGGCCGCGACGCTGATTGCGCAGGGCTGCGCGCTGATCTACTTCGCGTTCTTCCTCGGCATGCCCGTCTGGACGCCGCTTGGCACGTTCAAGCAGCCGCCGGAACGGGTGCGCTTCAAGCCCCATTAACGTGAGCGAGGAGAGAACGACATGAAGAAACTGCTTTCGACGCTCGCGCTGATCGGGGCGACGGCCGTTGCGCTGCTGGCGGCGCCGGCCGTGCGCGCGGAAGGTAATTTTCCGCTCGACCGGGCGCCCGATAACACGGAAAATCTCGTTTCGCTTCAGCACGGCGCGCAATTGTTTGTAAACTATTGCCTGAACTGCCACAGCGCGAACCTGATGCGCTACAACCGTCTGACGGATCTGGGCATATCCCAGAAGGAGATCGAAACGAATCTCCTGTTCACGACCGACAAGGTCGGGAACACGATGTCCGTTGCGATGCGGCCCGACGACGCGAAGAACTGGCTTGGCACTACGCCGCCCGACCTGTCGGTCGAGGAGCGGGCGCGCGGCCGCGACTGGCTGTACACGTATCTGCGGAGTTTCTACCGCGACGATACGCGGCCGACCGGCTGGAACAACGCGGTGTTCGAGAACGTCGGCATGCCCCATGTATTGTGGCAACTGCAGGGGCAGCGCACTGCCAAATTCGAAGACAAGACGGACGAGGAGACGGGCGAGAAGGTCCACACGCTCGTTGGCTTCCAGCAAGTCACGCCGGGGACGCTGTCGCCGCCGGACTATGACGCTGCGGTGGCCGACCTGGTGGCCTATATGACATGGATGTCCGAGCCGGCCCAGCAGACCCGCAAACGCCTCGGCGTGTGGGTGCTGATCTTTCTCGGTGTCCTGACTTTCCTGTCCTGGCGGCTCAATGCCGCGTACTGGAAAGATATCAAGTAAACACGCCTGACCGGCGTGGGGCCGGCGCAAGGCGGAACCCGTGAAAGGGGTTGCGCCGCGTGCCGGCCCTCGGCTTTTTTGAGGAAACGCAAATATGATGGTTCTGTATTCCGGCACAACTTGCCCGTTCTCCCAGCGTTGCCGGCTGGTGCTGTTCGAGAAGGGCATGGATTTCGAGATCCGTGACGTCGACCTGTTCAACAAGCCGGAAGACATCTCGGTGATGAACCCGTACGGTCAGGTGCCGATTCTGGTCGAGCGCGACCTGATCCTGTACGAATCGAACATCATCAACGAATACATCGACGAGCGCTTCCCGCACCCGCAACTGATGCCGGCCGACCCGGTGCAGCGCGCACGTGCACGCCTGTTCCTGCTCAACTTCGAGAAGGAGCTGTTCGTTCACGTCAGCACGCTCGAAAACGAGAAGGGCAAGGCAGCGGAGAAGAACCACGAGAAGGCACGCCTCGCGATCCGCGATCGCCTGACGCAGCTCGCGCCGATCTTCGTGAAGAACAAGTACATGCTCGGCGAGGAGTTCTCGATGCTCGACGTCGCGATCGCGCCGCTGCTGTGGCGTCTGGATCACTACGGCATCGAGCTGTCGAAGAACGCTGCGCCGCTGATGAAGTATGCCGAGCGGATCTTCAGCCGTCCGGCCTATATCGAAGCACTGACGCCGTCCGAAAAGGTCATGCGTCGTTGAATGCAATGAGGGCATGACGGAGCGGGCGGCGCGGCTTGCCGCGTGCCCGCTCCGGGTTCGAGGATTGTGATGCAAGAGATTTCAACGAAGCCTTATCTGCTGCGCGCGCTGTACGAGTGGTGCACCGATAACGGTTACACGCCGCATATTGCGGTGAGGGTCGACAACTCGACGCGCGTGCCGCGTCAGTTCGTGCGTGACGGCGAGATCGTGCTCAACATCAGCTTCGAGGCGACGAGCCAGCTGCAGATGGGTAACGAGTGGATCGAGTTCACCGCCCGGTTTTCGGGCAAGGCGCACAAGATCGAGATTCCGGTGGCCAACGTGCTCGCGATTTATGCGCGGGAGAACGGGCAAGGGATGGCGTTCCAGGTCGATGTGGTGGCGGGTGAGGGCGAGGATTCGGGCGCGTTCGAAGACGATGCCGCGCAGGCCGACGAGGCCCGGCGTGACGAGTCGCCTGCCGTGCTGACGCCGGTCGCCGAGCGCGGTGCGAATGAAGAACCGTCCGAAGGTGCCGACGAACCGCCGAAAACCGACGGAGATGGGTCGAAAGGCAGCAGCAGGCCTCGCCTCAAGATCGTGAAATGAGGTAGAATCTCGCGCTTACGCCGGCTTAGCTCATCTGGTAGAGCAGTTGATTTGTAATCATCAGGTGGCGGGTTCGAGTCCTGCAGCCGGCACCAATAAAATCAAGGGGTTACGTGAATTTCACGTAACCCCTTGTGCTTTCTGGGCGTTGAAAAGTACATTTTCGGTACAGTCAGCTCTCAGAGCAGGTACATGGCAACCATCGTCAAGACACCTTCCGGGACGTGGAAGGCGGTCATTCGCAAGATTGGTTGGCAAAGCAAAGCCGCCGGGCACTTCGGTGCCGGCGGCTTTTTTGCGTCTGGCGCCCATGCACGCGCGCGGCGGTTTATAGCGCCTCTGGGCGGCCGCCGCCTAGATGCATCCCATGGCTCGGACCAGCCTGCCGCAGGGCCGTGGCGGGCCGCTTGGCGCGTCGGCGGGGCATCCCAAGGGCCGGACCCCTGCCCTTGGGATGACGATTCAGACCCGGCGCGCGCAGTTGTGACCCCGCCCCACCTGCCCGCAAAAATGAACGTTTTTATGCACTCATGCGCCCAGTGCTCGGGGCCGCCCGGCGCGGGCCACGTGGCGATCGGCGGGGCGATTCTTCCATGCACTTTTACGCGCCCTGATTATGCAGTCTCGGCATTTCGTGATCGCGAGCGGTCTGCTCCCCTGGTCGCTCAGGTGAGGCTCGAGATCAGGTGACAGCCGCACGTTGCGCGGTGGCCGTGCCGAGCGATCGGGACGCCGTCGTCCGTCATCGACGGGTCACCTTCCTCGATGACGTTGGGCGACACCTCGGGATGCTGCGGGCACGACACGCGATCACCCTTGCGCGCGACGAAGCGGCCGTCGAAGCGCATCGTCGTGGAGCCCGTTTCGACCTTGCCGCCGTGGTCGGTGTCGTCGCCGACGCGGATAAGATTCATCATGATTGCCTCCTCACCGAATGAGATTCGTTGTCGAAATCCCGTCTCATCATTGGTAGTCGGCCCTGAACAATTCACTTTTCCTTGCGGATGAGTTCATGCCGCCGACAGCGCAGCGGTTGTGACGCTGAGC
>NZ_QTPW01000026.1:0-107331 GCF_003857965.1 Burkholderia sp. Bp9031 | reverse complement strand
CAACCCGCCCTCAACCGCACCGCTTCCCTTCTTCCCCCGCGCCGCGTTTCCGTTAGCGCGAAAGAGGCGTGATTCTAAGCACCCCACCCCGTCTCCGCAACCCCCTTTGTGAAAATATTTTGAAAAAGCCCCCGTGCGCTGCCGCGCACGGGGGCTCGGCACACAGCGCTCTACCTACTGCAGCGCGAGGCGCTTGCGAAGGATCCAATACGCGTCCTTCTTTCCGCCTATATAGGAGGTCGACAGCTTCCCGTATTCACCTCACGCCAGTCACCAGGCGGCGGAACAAACGTAAGGGTACGTGCCGTCGAGTATCATGCCGCGATCGAACAACGCACTCATACCGACGATGGACAGCACCACTCAATCCGGCGACGCCGATCTTCGCGACGAATATGCGGCACTGCGCGAGCGCGCCGTCATGCTGGAAGAACAGGTTCCGCCGCTTTTGCAACGCATCTCGGATGTCCTGCCGCGCATCAGCGGCGAGTCCGAGCTGGCGGACGAGCATCGCGAACGGCTCGTCGGCGCGCGCAACGCGGCGATGGTCTCGATCGAAAACTATCAGCAGGCGATCCCGTTCCTGCAGACGGCCGATTCGATCATCGAGCAGCTCGACAAGACCCCCGAGCGCGACGAGGACATCGAGTGGCGCGAATCGCTACTGCAGCGACTCGACGAACTGATCGACGTCGCGGTCGTGATGATCGACGATGCGCACGCCTATTTCGAACAAGCGGATGCTTGCGATCTCTCGAGCGTGCCGAAGTCCATTCTCGAGGACTGAGCATCACGGCCGGGAAACGTACGGCGCAACGACTCCATATGTTGCGCACGCCACCGGCCTTGCACATGCCGACCGGCTGCCACTGCTCGACACCCCGACGTCGACAGACCGATACCCTCTCCCGAAAAAGCTCACCCTGTTGTCACGGGTTCACGGGCACCGGCCAGCCGCAGCCCCTGACGGGAGCGTATCGAGCACGATCGTCTCGCCGACGATCGGCACACGGATATACCCGCCCTCCGCATCGCCATACGCGTGCGCGTTTCCATCGATCACGTATTGCGCGGTCAGTGCACACAGCGTGGCATCGCGCGCGTCGACCGAGCGCAGAGCCGACACGTCGATTCCGAGTTGCGCCAGCAACTGCCGGCGCTGGTTGCGTTTCTGCTTCGCCGACGCGATCGCCTTGCCTAGCATCGCGCAGGTAATCGCGTACGGATAAGTCTCGAAGCTCACGCGCCCGCCGGCATACCGCGCGTCGGTGAGCAGCGGATAGGCATCCGCCAGCGCGCGATAGACGCGCTCGCCCATGAACATCCAGTCGAAGAAGCCCGACGTGCTCGCCACGGCCTGCTCGCGCGACGGCGTCGGAAAGCACGAGATCCGTTCACGCGCGAGCGCCTGCTCGGCCGCGCGGCGCCCGCTTCCCGTCCACCACAGGCTCGGCGCATCGATGCCGACGGCCACCACGTCATGCTCGATACACAGCGAAGGCAGCACTTCGGGCGCGATCCGCGCCTCGCGGCAGACGATCGTCGAGCCGCGCAGGATCACGAGATCGCATTGCTTCCTGTCGCCGCCCACGTCGACGCCCGCCACCGCAGGCAATGATCGCGCGACGGATCGGGATCGGGCCGCCTGCATGGCTGCGCGTCAGTCCACCGGCCGCGCGTCGTACGCGGCATCGAAGATCCCTTCCAGGCCCGGATGCACGCCGCGCATCCGGTCGACGACCGACTTCGCCCAGTCGAAGTACGCCTGCTTGCGCTCGAGCGGCCAGTCCGCGGGCGGATGCCGCGCGATGTCGCGCAGGTTGCAGATCTTGTCGGCCAGCTTCACGAGCTTGGCGCGCCGGCTGATGCTCGCCGCATGCTCGACCTGCAGGCGCTTGCGTTCGTCCTTCGGCAGCGACTTGTCGTCGGTGACTTCCATCACGATGTCCGCGACGTCCTTGCCGAACAGCCGCAGCAGTTCCTGCTCGGTGGTCTCCGTGTCCTCGATCGTGTCGTGCAACACCGCCGCGACGATCACGCGCTCGTCCTCGATGCCGGCTTCATTGGCCAGCACATCCGCCAGCGCGATCGGATGGTTGATGTACGGCGACGCCTCGTCGTCCTTGCGCCGCTGATTGCGATGCTTGTCCGCCGCGAACGCGATGGCAGCTACCAGCTTGTTCATTGTTGACCCCTCGTGTGGCCTGACCTCGACCGGCAGAGCCGGTCGCGTGCGTTTCGGAACCGCACATACTACCTGTACGCGATGACCATTCCCATATATTGGAATATCGAGCCGCCTGGCGTCATGCGCCGGGCGCCTCGCGCTGCAGCGCGACCACGTTGACCTGCGCGCCGAACACGTCCCGCACGAGCGGCAGCAGGTGATCGTGATGCGTCAGGAACAGCACCTGGGTCCGCGTCGACAGATCGCGCAGCGCCTCGAGCCCCGCCTTCGCACGCGCATCGTCGAAGTTGATGAACAGATCGTCGGCAACGAACGGCAACCCGGTCCGGCTGGCGAGCTGCAGTTCGAGCGCCGCGATCCGCAACGCGAGGAACAGCTGATCGCGCGTCCCTTCGCTCAGGCCGACGACCTCGACCGACGTGCCCTTCGTGCGCCGGGCGTACAGCGCGGGCGGCGTCCGCTCGGTGTCGACGGTCAACCGCGCGAATTCGCCGAGCGTGAGCCCCGCGAAAATCTCGCCCGCCCGGCGCAGCATCGGCCCCTGCTTCTGGTCGCGATAGCGATCGGTCGCCCACTTCAGCAGACGGCTCGCGGTCGCCGCTTCCAGATACTGTTCCGCCGCGTCGCCCATCGCGGCCAGCGCTTCCTGCCGCTTCGCCTCGGCCACGGCCGCGTTCGCCTGGCCGTCGATCGCGCCGAATGCCTGTTGGGCGACGACCTGTTGCTGCGCGAGCGCGTTCAGGCGCTTGCCGACGTCGCCGAGCGACTGCTTCACCGCTTCGAGATGCGCGGGCACGTCGGCGATGTCCTGTTCCGCGACCTCGGCCTCGACGGCCACTTGGGACAACCCGTCGCCGTCACGCACCAGTGCCTCCTTCGCGGCATCGACGGCCTGCCGAAGCTGGCGCTGCCGATCCGATCGTTCGGCCAGCGGCAGCGCCGCATCGATCGACACGACGCCGGCCAGTTGCAGCAACGGCTGAATGCGCGCATCCGCACCCGCGACCGCGGCGGACGCATCGGCAACCTTGCCGTCGGCCTGCCGCAGCGCGTCGTCGGCGCGCCCGATCGCGCGCGCGGTTTCCCGCGCGGCCGCAACGCGCATCGTCAATCGGCGCGCCACGTCCAGCCAGTCGCCGCTCGCGAGCCATACGGGCTCGAGCGCTTCGGCGAGCCGCCGTGCGCCGGCCTCGAGCGCAGCCAGCTCCGCACGGATCGCGGCCATCCGGTTGCGCGGCGCATCGGCGTCGGCCAGTTCGGCCGTCACTGCATTCGCGAGCCCGAGCGCCCCTTCCGCCGCAGCCAGCGTCACCGCATTCGCGGAGAGCTTCGCGTCGGCGAGCGCGTCGTGCCATTGCGCTTGCCACGCATCGTAGGCGGTCTGGGCCTGGCCGGCGCGTGAACGGGCGGTCGCGCATCCGCGTTCGGCTTCGCGCGCACGGTCCTCCAGGCTGTCCTTCTGCGCGAGCGTCTTCTCGGCCGATTGCACGAACGTCTCGGCGATCGCGATGAGTGCCGCCAGCCCTTCGGCGTCGCTGCCGCGCGATACCAGGCGCAGCGCCGAACGCAACGCGGCTTCCGCGTCGGCCCGCGCATCCCGGATCGTCGCGAATTCGCGGCGCTGGCGCTCAAGCTCGAGCTGCGCGGCAAACACCGTGTCGCGCTTCGCGAGCCAGTCGCCCATCGCCGCGAGCGGCATGCCGGGCAGGCCGGCCGTCGTCGCCAGTTCCGACCATGCGTCGCGATGCGCGGCCAGCTCGCGCTCACGCTCGTCCACCGCCGCCTGCCGGCGCGTCAATACGGCGCGGGCGGATTCGACCTGCTGACGCAGCGATTGCAGCGTCGCCGCCGCTTGCGTGGCGCCGAGCTGCGCATCGACGAGTTCGTCGGCGAGGCGAATCGCATCGTCGACGGCAGGCGCACCCGTTGCAAGATCGACCGCGCCGCTGCGAACGTCGCCCCACGCACCGTCGCGGCGTGCGCGCGCCGCCAGCACCTCGGCGGTCGTGACGACCTTGTGGGTCTCCGCGAAATGCTTCTCCTGCAGTTCGAGCCGCTCGTGTTCTTCCTGCGCGCCGTCCCGCGCATCGCGAGCGGCGACCGCAGCACTCGCGCGCTCGCTTGCTTCGTTGAGCAGCGCCCCGAGCCGCGCCGCCGACGGTACATCGAGCACACGCAGCGCGTCGACCGGCTTGCGCCACCGGCCGAGCGCATCGAGCGCGCCGGCAAGCGTGCGCTCCGCGGCGGCGATGTCGCGTTCGAGCGCCTGTTCGCGCTGGCCACTGCCGCGAAAACCCTGTGCCTCGGCAAGCGCCGCGCGAAGCACTTCCGGCACATCGACCGTCGACAGGCGCGCCAGTTGTTCCTGCGCCTGCGCGAGTTCCTGCATGCGCTCGTCGAGCGATTCGCGCGCACCGGCCAGCGCCTGATGCAGCGCGCCATGGTCGCGCAACAGGTTCGCGATCGTTTTCAGCGACAGCGCGCTCGGCAGTGCCGCGCGCAGCGACGCCTCGTCGGTCGGCCAGCCGAGCTGCGCCGCAGCGGAACCGGCGGCGGACAGATGCCGCTCGACGTCCGCGCCCAGCAACAGCAGATCCTGCGCGTGATTCATGCATGCGCCGCGCAACCGGTCAAGCGCTTCGATGTCGCCTTCGAGCGCCAGCGCGTCGGCATCCGGATCGATCGCATCGCGCGCCTGCCGTTTCGCGAGCAGGTCCGCACGGCGCTCCTCGAGCACCTTCTGTTCGGCCGCGAGATCGCCTTGCGCTTTCAGCAGGTCCGCGTACGCGGTCGGCGGCAATTCGACGACAGCGCCCAGTTCGGCAAGGGCCGCTTCCTTGATCGTCAATTCCTTCAGGTACGGTGCCAGCCGCCGCACGCGCTCGAGCTTCGAGCGCAGCGCTTCGAGGCGACGCTGCTCCGCGCGCGCCTGCTCGATCTCCTGCTCGACCGCATCGCGCGCCTCCTTGCGATCAACCCAGTCGCGCGTACGTACCTGAACCGCCTTCAGTTCGCCGACCGCTTCGTTGAACGACGCTTCCGCCTGCGCGAATGCGCTGCCGCTGCGTCGCGGCGCCCACAGCTCGCCCGAGCGCGCGTCGAGTTCCTCGCGCACGGGCCCGAGCGTGCCGACGCCCGCCGCCGATTCGAACAGCACCTGACCGAGCTTGTCTGACGCGTCGAGAATGCTCCGGCCGCCGTCGACGAGCCGCCCGTGGTCGAGCCCGAACATCTGCTCGAAGAATTCGCGCGTCGCGCCGTCGAGGATGGCGTTCAGATAGTCGTCCGGCAGCTTGTCGTCGGCGGGCGTGCGCAGCGGGGTGCGCCCGCGGGCGCGATGAAATGCGAGCGCGCCGGTGCCGCTCTCCAGCACGCCGCCGATCCGCAGTTCGGGCGTTGCGTGCAGAAAATCGAGCGGCGTCTGCAGCTTCATCCCGAACAGCAGTTCCGACACGGCCGTCCGGATCGTCGACTTGCCGGCCTCGTTCGGCCCCACGATCACGTGGAAATCCTGGCCCGCCGACGGAAAGCGCAGCGTCTCGTCGGTGAACTTGCCGTACTTGATCAGATCGAGCTGGCTGATGCGCATCGCTTATTCCCCCCTCGCCAGCCGCGCGAGCAACGCGGGACCAACCTGCTCGACCAGCGCCGTGAGTTCGCCGGCGCGCGCCATCGTCAGCAGCGGCACTTCCTCCTTCACGTCGCTGCGCACCTTGCCGACGAACGGCTTCAGGTCGCGCTCGAGCAGCGCGAGGAAGTCCGGATCGTGCGCGGCATCGGCCAGTATCTGCTTCAGGTCCTCGAGCGCCTCGAGCTGCTCGCTCTCGCCTTGCGGTTGCTCGGGCGCGGATGTCGCGAGCCTGACCTTCTCCAGCCACAGCCGCTCGTTGCCGATGATGCCGATCTGGTTCAACACTTCCGCACGCAGTTGCGGCGCGCGGCCGAAAAAGAGGCCGTGCGCGGGCGTGCGCCCCGTGACCGTCACGCGCACCGCGCGCGGCACGTGACCATCGACGCTCAGCAGCGCCTCCAGCGACTGGCCGATCTTTCTCGACAGATCCGCGACCGTGAAGCAGTCGGACGCGTCGACCGACATGGCCTCCCACCGCAGCACGTCGAGGTACAGACGTTCGACGTGCGTGCGACCCGGCTCGACCGTCACGAGCACTGCGCCGCGACGGCCCGTCTCGCGGATATGGCGGCCCTGCAGGTTGCCGGGAAACACGACGGTCGACGGCCCCGACCATTGCTGGAACTCGTGCACGTGGCCGAGCGCCCAGTAGTCGTAGCCTTTCGCATGCAGTTCCGCCAGCGTGCACGGCGCATAGTTCGCATGCGCCGCATAGCCTTCGAGCGCGGTGTGCAGCACGCCGATGTTGTAGCAGCCCGGCACGGGGTCCGGATAACCGATCGCGAGATTGTCGACGACGGCCTTGTCCTTGAAGCTCTGCCCGTGCAGCGCCACGTCGAATTCCGGCAGCCTGTACGTTTCCGGCTTGCGGTGGCCGAACACTGTGACGTTGTCGGGCAGGGTCAGCTTCTTCGTCATCTCGCTTTCGGCATCGTGATTGCCGCCGAGCACGAATGCGCGAATGCCGGCCTTGCGCAGGCGGCCCATTTGCTGGCCGAAGAAAATGCCGGTGTTGTGGTCCTTCCAGTCGCCGTCGTACAGGTCGCCGGCGATCACGAGGAACGCAACCTCCTCTTCGATCGCACGATCCACGAGTTGCCGCAGCGCCTCGCGCGACGCATTGCGCAACTGCGCGGCAGGCGCGTCGGGATATGCGCTCAGGCCGTGCAACGGGCTGTCAAGATGAATGTCTGCCGCGTGGATGAACTTCACGAAGATTCCTCGGTTTCATGACGAAGGGGCGATGTGGCCGGTCGCGATCCGGAGCGCCGCCGGGTGCATCGTTGCGACGCGGCGCTCGCACGAACCGATGATGCCGCCCGTCGCGGGTCGCGATGGTACCTGAAAGCGGGCGCCGCGAATGCACATGGCCTGGCGCCCGCCATGTTCGCCCAGGCGTGTCACTCGCCGCGCGGCACGGGCGGCGGTGCAAAACCGTCGTCGTTGCCCGCGAACGGATTCGCATTGCGACGCAGCGCCTCCTCGTCACTCTCCTTCTGCGCGAACAGCGCGACGCCGACCACACCGACGTTCGCCGTATCGCCGTACTTCGAATTCGCGACGTAGCTGTCGGGCACCGATGCGAAGCGGAACGCGGCGACTTCGTCGCGACTCTTGCGGAAGCCCTCGATCGTCAGCGTGCGGCCCGGATACAGCACATAGCCGCCATTCGTATAGCTGCCTGGCCGCCCCGACAGCACGTCGAGCCCGTCGACCGACGACACGACCTCGAACGTACGGCGCCCCTGGTTACGCAGCACGATCATATAGCGCGCCCCTTCGACGCCTGCCATGTGCCAGCGGCCGTTGCTGCGCGCGAGCCGCAGCGGCACACCTTTCTCGTCCGTGAACGACAGCGCGATGTCGCCATTCGCAAGCGCGACGCGCGTCGGCAACCGGCGAATCCGCGACGCGGGCGGATGCCCGGGCAGCGCATCGTTGTAGTAGACCGACGCGAGATCCGTCGGCGTCGCCGGGTCCGCGCGTTCGAAATCGACCTTGCGGGTTTCGGAACGCACCGACTCGCCCCATGCGGTGCCAAGCCCACGGCGTTCGCCGGCTTCCCGGCTGGTCGACGAAGCGGCCGGCGCCGCCGTGCTCGCGGACGGCGCAGGCGGTGACGCGCATGCCGCGAGCCACAGCACGCAAGCGAGCGCGAGAAGACGGAACAGGATGGTCATGATCGTGATGCGTCGGAATGTTATCGGACCACGCCGGGCGAGCCGGAGCGGCACTTTGGTATCGTCTGTCGTCATGATGCCGATCGGACATGCTGGCCTGGACTGGTGCCGCCATGTGGGCGGCCCGGCGACCGGGAGCACCGCTATTTAAGCATGGCGGACAGGCAATGGGCAGAGGGTGCGCGGGCGGCCTGTTTCGGTCCGAGGCACACGCATCCGGTCACGATGCGCGGAGCGTCAATAAAAAAAGCCCGGCCCGCATCGCAGCGGGCCGGGCTTTCGCGGGAAGCGTATCGCTTAGAGCGCGCCGCCTTGTGTCGACGCCGATCCCTTCACGCCGACCGATGCGCCGCCTTGGACCGAGTTCGTCGCACCCTCGAGCGCTTCGCCGGCCTTCGCCTTCGCGCCGCCGGCGACATCGCCCGCCGTCGACACCGCGCCTTGCGCGTGGCTCTTCGCCGAGCGCGCGACGTGCTTCACGTGCGACTTCGTCGCGTGCACGGCCGATGCTGCCGCATCCTTTGCCGAACCGGCAGCCGAGCCGACTGCCTGCGTCGCGCCACCGACCGCGTTACCGGCTGCCGAGCCAACGCCGCCGACCGTCTTGCCGACGCCGTGCAGCGCACCGCCGACGAGGTTGCCTGCGCCCGAACCCGAGCCCGCGGCATTCGCGTCCGCGCCGGCCTGCACGCCCACGCCACCGCCGAGCAACGGCGTCTGGACTTGCGCGCCGACGCCTGCGGAACCCTCTGCGCCCGTCTGCGCCGTTTGTGCGAAAGCAGCCGATGCGATCGCCGTCAGCGCGGCACCAAGCAGAATCGTGCGAATCTTGTTCATGGTCATTCTCCCCAAAGACGTTGTTGCTGCGGGCCGCGTTCGTGCGGCTTGTCGCATGCCTCGCCGCGACGTGCGGCAGGTGGAGCTAATGTAGCGGCGCCGACGTCCAAAACCATCGAATTGCGGGGACTGTTACTTCCGTTGCAAATGCTGACGATTGACTCACACTGTTTGACAATGATCGCGGCCGGCTCGTGATTGGGGTCGCCCGATGGCATGCATCGGCGGCCCCGGCACAACGCGTCGGCTAGCAGGGAAACCGACCGTTTCTGTAGGCCTCCCAAAGAACGTGGGTCGGCCAACCGTCGATGCGGCCCGACAAACAGCTTCTCGCGATCAGCTCGATGTCGTCGGACACGCACGCCGCGACGCCCGCATTCCCCGATGCCCGGAATGCGAGCCTGAACGCTTTTTCCCTGAGCGCATCCACCGCCGGCTTGCCGAGCGCGGCACCCGGATCGCCGTCGACTTCATCGAACGCCGTCATCCAGCATGCGTCGAACGGCTCCGCGTCGCGACTGGCCAGCGCGCAATCGCAATCGAGGTCGCCGAGGAAATCGAAAAATCCCGGCCCCGACAGGATTGCGTCCATTTCAAGCAGATGCGCGTTCGTCACGGCGGCCCCTTGCCACGATGCGTGGCCGTTCTGTTCATCGATCGTGGCCGCCATGCGCCGCTTCACGTTCCGCACCGGCGACGCGCAACCGCGTATCCGCCGCTACCGGCAGACCGGAGTTGCACGCCATCCCTCCGATACCGCCCGCTTACGGCCTGAACGTATCGCCGAGCACGACGCCTTCGCGACGCGGATCGGTACCGCCCTGCAGCGCGGGCGACTGTCCGACCGTCACGCGCATCACGGAGTTGACGCCGCTCGCCTGCGCCGACGTCGATACCTTGTGCCCGAGCGCGACGAGGCCCGCGATCAGCGGATCGTTCGCACCGTTGTTCGACGCGTCGACGTTCGGATGCTCGCCGCCGATGTTCGTCGTCGGGCTGTTGCTCGCGCCGAAGTCGACGAGGCCCGCGGACTGCTGCGCATCGAGCCCCCAGTCGAGCGCGCCGACGAGCGTCTTCACCACGTATTGCGGAATCGTACCGCCACCCGGCGAACCGGTAGCCATCACGAAATCGCCGCGCGAGCCGTCCGCGGCCTTGCCGAACACGATCGTCGGCGCCATCGAGCTGCGCGGCCGCTTGCCCGGCTGCACGCGGTTCGCCACCGGATTGCCGGCACTGTCGAGCGGGTTCGCCGAGAAATCGGTCAGCTGGTTGTTCAGCAGGAAGCCGTTGGTCATGTGGAACGAGCCCATGCTCGACTCGACGGTCGTCGTCGCGCTCAGCACGCTGCCGTCGCCATCGACAATCGTGAACTGGTTCGTGCCGTGTTCGATCAGCGTCGTGTCGACGCCGAGCGGCACGGCACCGAGATTGCCGGGCTGCGCAGTGCCCATGCTGCGGCTCGCATCGATCAATGCGGCACGCGACTGCAGGTACGGCTTGTTCAGCAGCGTGTCCCACGTGCCGCCCGGCAGCGGCACGAAATCCGTATCGGCCACGTACTTGTCGCGATCGGCATACGCGAGACGCTCGGCTTCGGTGATCAGGTGCACGCCGGCGACGGTCGGCTTGCCGCCTTCGAGATCGATTGCAGTCGGCTTCAGCGGCTTCAGGTCGAAGTTCTCGAGAATGCCGAGCGCCGACGCGACCGCGATACCGCCCGACGACGGTGGCGGCATCCCGCATACCCAGTAGCTGCGATAGGTCGTGCACACGGGTTCGCGACGCTTCGCCTGGTACGCGGCCAGGTCGGCGACGGTCGTCTTGCCCGGCGTGATCGTCGAGCCGTCGGCGCCCTGCGTCGTCGCGATCTTCGCGACGATATCCTGCGCGATCTGCCCCGTGTACAGCGCGTTCGCGCCGGACTGCGCCATCAGCGTCAGCGTGTGCGCATAAGCCGGGTTCTTCAACACGGTGCCGAGCGTTTTCGGCGTGCCGTCCGTATTCAGGAAATACGCGGCAGCTTCGGGATCGCGCTTCAGGTTCGCGGCGTTCGACGCGATCGCATCGGCCAGGCGGCCACCGATCGGGAAGCCGTTGGTCGCGAGCGTGATCGCATCGCCGAACAGCCCCTGCCACGGCAGCTTGCCGTGATCCTGCTGCAGCGCCTCGATGAGCCTCGGTACGCCGATCGTGCCGATCGAACGGCCGCTTGCGCGCGCGCTCGGTTGCGGTGCCGACTGGTCGTTCCGGTCGTCGACGTAGCGCAGGTAGTTCTCCGTTGCCGCGGCCGGTGCCGTTTCCCGTCCGTCGTACGCCTGCAGCGTCTTGCCGCGCGCATCGTAATAGAGCAGCACGCCGCCCGAGCCGAGGCCGGTCGCCTCGGGCACCGTCAGGCCGAGCACGGCCTGCACGGCGACTGCCGCATCGGCGGCCGTGCCGCCCCGCTTCAGTACCGCGCAACCGGCCGCGCTTGCATACGCGTTCGAGGTCGCCACGAGATACGTCTTCGCGTAGACGGGCTTCATGCCGGTGCGATAGCCGGATGATGCCTCCGGCAGCGACGGATCGCCCGGCTGGTTCGAGCCCACGACGACCGTCGAGCCGCTGTTGTCGATCGCGAGGCAGCTCGCATCCGATACGGGCGGCGAAGTGGCACCTGCGTTGTTTTCGATATCGTCACCGCCGCACGCCGTCATCAGGACGGCCGCGATCAATGCGGACGCGTACGGGAAAATCGCTGTTCTGTTCATTATCTCTCGGGATTCTTGTAGATCGTTGCGATGTTCGTCATGCTGCCCGCGCTCCCTCGGCGGGCGGGCAACGCAATCCATAGTCCCACGAACGGATTTTTTTGCGCAACAAGGAATTGATGCAATGTGGCCGGCGGTTGTGTGCGCAACGTCACTGACCCGGTTCGCGATCGCGCCATCTCGACGCGCCATTTCCGGTAAGACGAGCGATTTCAGGCCATGCGACCGGCGCCCTTCGGCGTGTCGGGACGCGCTCGCAGTCCGATTCGGCGGCACAGAACACAGGGGCTTGCTTGACGGCACGGGCGGTTACGCCGACAATCGCCGCACCCTCCTGGCGCGGGCACTCGATCCAGCCGGCACGCGCGTCTCCTCGGCGCCGCACCGGCTTCAGGTCTTCCAGTCCCGATCTCCGCGCCGCCGTGCTCGCGCACGCAAGCCTTCCGGCCCATCCGGAAACACTTTCGCAGGTATCGCCCCGAACGCCGGTTCGGCACCGCACGCTCGCGCACGCGCCTGCCCATTCATTTTGGAGTCCAATATGATGATTCGTCTTTCCAAGGCGGCCATGGTGATCGCCATGGCATTGTTCGCGTCGCTCGTCGCATTCGGCAACCTGACCGACTACGCGACGAATTTTGCGTTCGTTCACCACGTGTTCCTGATGGACACGACCTTTCCCGGCAACGGCATCATGTATCGCGCGATCATGACACCGTGGATCCACCATGCCGGCTACCTCTCGATCATCGCGATGGAAACGCTGACAGCCGTTCTGTGCTGGATCGGCGGCATCCGGTTGCTGCGCGCACGGCGCGCGGACGACGCGGCGTTCCGCGCGGCCAAGTCGTGCGCGATCGCGGGGCTCACGCTCGGCTTCCTCACGTGGCAGGTCGGGTTCATGTCAGTCGGGGGCGAATGGTTCGGCATGTGGATGTCGAAACAGTGGAACGGGGTGCCGGACGCGTTTCGCTTCTTCATCACGCTGCTGCTCGTGCTCGTCTATCTGACGATGCAAAACGATGGGATCGACGAGACCGACGAGATGCGCTGATCGGCCTCGGGCACGCGACGACGCGCGACAAGCCTTATGCTTGTTCGCTCTTGTTCGACTGGATCAGCCGCAGAATCCGGCTGTCGTACGGTGACTGCATGACTTCCGCGATGCGGATGTCCGATGCGGCCGGGTGCAGCGGATTCAGCAGGAAGTTGTGCGCGTGCGGCACGACGACGCTCGGCACGCGCAGCAGTGCGCTCGGCTGCGTGTGCAGCCACTCGGTGCCGGCGCTGCGGGTCCAGTCGACGTTCTCTCGCCAGTCGGCCGGCGCATCGCCTTCCGCGATTTCGGCAACGTCCACCGATTCAGGCACCTCGACGCGCAGCAACTGGTATCCGCTCGGCAATTGCGCAACGGTGGCGATTTCGAAGTGCACGAGCGTCTCGAGCAGCGCGAGCGCCGGATGCTCGGCGAGGTAGACGACGGGCTGCCCGGCGAAATGCCAGCGCCCGCCGGCCCGCAATCCGCCGATGCCTTTCAGGTCCGCGTAATTGCTGATCCGCCACAGCGTCGTCACGCGAAGTACCCCTCGTCGATCTGCGTGAGGGCCTCTTCGACGAGGCGCGCGCCATGCTCGGTGCTCGACATGTCGAGCGACGTGCGGCCGCCGAAGCGCTGGAGCCCGTTACGCAGCCACGCCATCGCCTTGTCCTGGTCGCCGAACGTGGCCGTCGCCTGCGCGACGATACGCGCCAGCCGGATCGCCTTGTCGGACTCCTCCGGCGACAGGCGCTCATGCGCCTGACGACGATGGCTCAACGTGCGCCGCGGAATGATGAACGCGAGTTCGTCCGACTTCAGGCCGCGCTCCGACAGCCGATCGATCACCGCGACATCGACACGCGCGCTCGCCAGCTCGGCGAGATCGGCGCTCGAGCGCACGCGAATCGCGAGCAGTTGCTCGAGTATCGTGAATTCGGCCTGACGCGGGTGCGCGACGCCCGAAGGGTGGAACGCGATCGTGCTCATGACTCTTCTCCGGCAATTTGCCCAACCATTATAGGCGTTTTGCCAAAAATGAGCGAAGGCGGTCTTCAGCGGATCGATGACGCGCCGTTACGGGTGTCAGCGAGCCGGGTTTTCCGCGCGCCTGCCCGTCCCGGGCCGCGCAACGCGTTGGCGGGGATAGCGCGAATCGACGATTCGCTCCCTGGAACGGGGGCAGCGGAATTCAGCAGATGAACTTGCTCGCCGGCGTCATGCAGTTGTCACGTAACAATTTTTCTAATAAATAACGACCGGCAGGTCGCGTGCGCCTGGTTGGGGCGTCTCGCGCGACACCCAGGATGCCTTCCCCCCGGGCATCGACATCAATCAGCCGGCCCACGCCGACGATCGGATCACGCTGCAGAAGTTGCCTGCATGGAAATGCGGATCCTTGTCGGCCAGCACATCGGCCTTCACGTTCCCGAACGTCGTTTCCGGCTTGTGCCGGATGCCGTCGTAGAACGCCTGGATGATGTCTTCCTTGAAATGCCGCGTGCGCGGATGTGCGCGGACGACGGCTTCCCGCTCGACGTCGCAGTACTCCGGATACGTAAGACCCAGCACGTCCATCTCGACACCCGCGGTAACGAGCGCGACGACCGGATGCATGTGCTGCGCAATGCCGGGCGTGGTGTGCAGCGCGATCGCGGTCCACACGACGTCGATGTCCTGCTGCGAAATGCCCTTGCTCTTCAGGAAATCGCGTGCGGCATTGGCGCCGTCCACTTCGAATCGTTCGCACGCGCTGCTGTGCCGTTGCGTGAGCCCCATGTCATGAAACATGCAGCCGCAATAGAGCAGTTCGGGATCGTAGTCGAGCCCGCGGCGCTGCCCCGCAAGCGCGCCAAAGTAGTAGACGCGGCTGGAATGATGAAACAGCAGCTCCGACTCGGTATCCCGGACGAGTTCGGTGATCTCGCGAGCGAGTTGGCTATCGGGAAGGGTGATGCCGGCGACATTCACAGTCATGATCGACCTCCGTTGAAGACAGACCCATTCTCCGGAGACCGATATTTGGCATCAATCGACGTATTACGCCAAATTCTGCCATTTCACTCGATCGACGGCCATCGCCGCCGGAACCATCGAATCGTGTCCGCGAAATGCGCGGATGCCCTGCTCGCCGCATCGCACTGCGCGTCTATACTGCTACGCGTCACGTTCGACACATCGACACAACACGCAACCGAACATGCCGAAGGTCGTGGGTATTTTCGCGGTACCGGGCGTACAACTGCTCGACGTCTCCGCGCCGCTCGACGTATTCGCCCAGGCCAACGCCGAATGCGGCAAACCGTTCTACGTGCTGCGGATCATCGCGAGCGAGTCCGGCCCGATCCGTACGTCATCGGGCGCGCAATTGCTGGCGGACTGGATCGCTCCCGACATTCCCGATCGCCTCGACACGCTGCTCGTCGCCGGTGCGCCGGGTGCCGGCCGCATTGCGCTGCCGACCGACGTTCTCGCGTGGCTGCGCTCGGCCGCCGTGCAAAGCAAACGGTACGGCTCGATCTGCACCGGCGCGTTCGTCCTCGCGGCAACCGGCCTGCTGAAAGGACGACGCCTGACGACGCACTGGGCCGCCGCGGACGCGCTCGCCGACGCGTATCCATCACTCACGGTCGAAGCGGATGCGCTGTACGTACGCGACGGCAAGCTGCGCACGGGGGCGGGCGTCACGGCCGGCCTCGATCTCGCGCTCGCGCTGGTCGAGGAAGATCTCGGCCGGGACATCGCGCGGCGCGTCGCCGCGCAACTGGTCATGTTCTTCAAGCGGCCAGGCGGACAACTCCAGTTCAGCCGCAGCGGCGAGGCACGGCCGACCGGGCGCTCCGTGCTGCAGGAAGTCCAGCGCTGGATCGCCGGCCATCCGGAACTCGAACACTCGGTGGCAGAACTCGCGAAGCACGCGGGCATGAGCCCGCGGCACTTCGCACGGCTCTTTCGCGCGGAGGTCGGCATGACGCCAGCCGCGTGGGTCGAAGCGACCCGTGTTTCAGCAGCGCGTCAGTTGCTCGAAGACGGACATGACACGCCGAAACAGGTCGCCGCAAAATGCGGCTTCGCGAATGTCGATACGCTCAGACGGTCGTTCGTCCGGCATGTCGGGATCACGCCTGCCGAATACCGGAAACGACAGGCGGTCGTCGAGGAGTGACGCGATACGCGCGACGATGCGGCGTGGAAATTACGTCGATGCGTGAAGATACGGCAGGTCCGAATGGCAAAGCGATGGGGCGAACGCATTCCCGTGCCCGCCGTCAATGCTTCGGTATCCGATTCAATTGATCCTTCTACCGGTCAAGGTAGGCGTGCGGTCGCAATACGCCACTGTCTCGGGTCACACCGGCCCGTGATTCAACGCCGGCATGCCACGCGCATCGCCCAATGCCCCGACGACCGAGCGCCGCCAATCCTCCACCCCATGACTGCACTCCGGCACACCATCAAATATCATCAGACAAAACACCATTTTTCCCGTGGATCGTTTACCCAGTTGCAATAATTATTCGCTGGAACGCCTATTTCCGACCGGTAACGCGATCGCTACGATGCAATCAACCGCTGAACGCAACGAGCGAAGCGCGAAATCTACGAAAACCGGAGGTCACCATGAAGTCGTTCATCTACGCAGTCGCCGCTGCCACCGCCCTGTCCGCATCCTTTGGCGCATTCGCCCAGTCGAACCCGTCGGGCGAACTGACGCGCGCCCAAGTCCGCGCGGAACTCGTCCAGCTCGAGCAGGCCGGTTACAAGCCGGAAGTGTCCGACGCCCACTACCCGAACGCGCTGCAGACCGCGCAGGCACGCGTGACGAACAGCGACGCAACGGGTTACGGCGCGCAGGCCGCCGCCGGCGTGCGTGCCGGCCGCGCGATCGCGGTCAAGCAGGACACTCGCGACTCGATCTATTTCGGTCAGTAAGACGGACGCACGCGGCGCGTACCTCGATACGCGCACAGCCGACGCAACACCCCGCTCCCGTTCATCGGGGCGGGGTGTTGCGTTTTCGGTGCATCGGACATGCGCGGTGCGAAGCGCGATCGATGCGCGAGCGCGGATCGGGCGCCGCGCCGCTCACGCAGACGGCCGGCGTTTGCGCATAGAATGGCCGCGTGGTCGGCGCCGGCCGAAGCGAACGCGAGCGAAACCTCGAGTCACCGGACATACCGCATTCGCTGGCCGACCCGATGCCGCACTCATCGCATTTTTCGAAAAGGAGCGGTTTCATGTCTCAAACATCCGGTTCCATGATCACGTTTCGCCGCCCTGACGGCCAGGAACTGCAGGGCTACCTCGCCACGCCGGAAAAGACCGAGGGTGCACCCGCGGTCGTCGTCATCCAGGAGTGGTGGGGCCTGAATGACCAGATCCGCGGCGTCGCCGATCGCCTCGCGCGCTGCGGCTACTTCGCGCTCGTGCCCGACCTGTATCGCGGCAAGTCGACGGTCGAGGAGGAAGAAGCGCATCACCTGATGACCGGCCTCGATTTCGGCGACGCCGCATCGCAGGACATTCCCGGCGCAGTGCAATACCTGAAGACGCGCGCGTCGCGCGTGGCGGTCACCGGCTTCTGCATGGGCGGCGCACTCACGCTGCTGTCGCTGCAGTTCGCCGATGCGGATGCCGGCGTCACGTGGTACGGCTTCCCTCCGCTCGACTACCTCGATCCGTCCAAGCTCAAGGTGCCGCTGATGGGGCACTGGGGTACGCAGGATGCGTTCTTCGCGATCGACCAGGTCGATGCGCTGGAGAAGAAGCTGACCGATGCGAAGGTCGACGTCGAATTCCACCGCTATCTTGCGCATCACGCGTTCGCGAACGAAACGGCCGTCGGCCCCGGCCGCATCGGCGGCACGCAATACGATCCGGTGTGGTCGCAGATCGCATGGGATCGCACGCTCACGTTCTTCGGGCGCACGCTCTGGGACAAGCAGCAGTAATACCGCAGCGGCACCGCCGCTGCCATGCAGCGATGCACGTAAAGCGAAACGCCACGGACCTGCATCCGTGGCGTTGTCGTTTGCGGGTACGAATCCGTTACGCGAGCGCCGGCGGCGCCGCCTGGCTGACGTCGACGCGTTTCGGCAGGATGCCCGCCTGATGGAACACGTCCGCGATGCGCTGCTGGTACGCGAGCGTCTCGCGCGTCACGGGTTCGACGCCGAAGCGCGCACGCCGGAATGCGAGCGCCACGGCGGGCTCTGGAATACCCCACAGTTTCGAGAACTCGGCCGCCCCCTGCGCGCGATTCGCATCGAGCCATCGCTGGACCGTCGTCAGCTCGGACACGGCCACGCCCAGCACGTCGGCATTGCGCTGCGCATAGGTGCGCGACGCGAAGTAGTAACTGCGATTCTCGACGAGCCCCGTGCCATCCGCGACGATGCGTGCGCCCAAAGCCTGCTGGACGACGGCAAGAAACGGATCCCAGATGATCCACGCGTCGACCGAACGGTTCTCGAACGCGGCACGCGCGTCGGACGGTGACAGCCAGACCGGCTTCACGTCCGCATAGTCGAGCTTCGCGGCCTGCAGCAAGCGGACCAGCAGGAAGTGCGTGTTGGATCCCTTCACCAGCGCGATGCGCTTGCCGCGCAGATCCGCGAAGACCCTGACCGGCGAATCCTTCGCAACGACCACGGCCTCGGTCGCGGGTCCTGCCGGCGTCTGCGCGTAATAGACGAGCGGCGCACCCGCCGCGAGCGCGAAGATCGGCGGCGCCTCGCCGACATCGCCGAAGTCGATCGCCCCCGCGTTGAGCGCCTCGAGCTGCGGCGGTCCCGACGGGAACTCGGTCCATGTCACGTTCACGCCGAGCGGCGCGAGCTTGCCCTGCAGCGTGCCTCGCGCCTTCAGCAGGCTGAGCGGCCCTTTCTGGTAGCCGATGCGCAACGTGCGTGCGCCGGCCGCGTCGGCGAGCGCGAAGCGCGGCCGGGCGGCAGCGCCCGCCGCGAGCACCAGACCGGCCTGGATGAGCCGGCGGCGGGATCTGGATAGTCGGTCTGCCATGGTGTCCTGTGTTCGATGGGAAGGAAGCGGAGGAGCGGGTTGCGCGTATCCGGTCGCGACATGGAAACTGTCGCGTGGAGGCGCGAGCGCGAGTCGAATCGATTCTAGGGGGTCGACGCTTCGCACCGAACCAACGATGTCCGATATCGAAAGCAGGCGTTTTCATAAAGACAAGCATCGAGCGATGCAACCGATTGGAAACGTCGCGCCGAATCGCCTTCGTCATCCATTTCGGTATGCGAATTATTTGACACGAACCAACGTCGATTCATGGATAACGTAACGTGTACCGCGTCATGCGACCCGGCACACGTCGTCCACCTTCGCTCAGGACTCGCAGGAACCGCGCAGCGCCGCCTCGTCGGCGGCCAGCATTTCGGGCACGCATTCCCGCAGGAAATCGACGAACGTCCGGATCTTCGCGTCGAGGTACTGGCGCGACGCATACAGCGTGTAGACCGTCAGTTTCTGCAACCGATACTCGGGCAATACGCGAACGAGCGCACCACTCGCCAGTGCGGGCACGGCGGTCGACATCGGCAGGGAGCCGATTCCCAGACCGGCGCGCAGCGCGGCACCGAGCGCGTCGGCGATGTTGACCTGGAAATCCGGCAGCGGCAGTTCGAACGTCTCGCGACCGTCCGGGCCGTCAAGATGCCAGCGATCGCGCGGAAATATCGGCGTGACGATCTGCAGGCACGAATGCGCTTCGAGATCGCGCACGGAGCGCGGCGTGCCGCGCTCCTTCAGGTACGCGGGCGACGCGCACAGCACGCTGTGCACATCGCCGAGCCGCTGCGACACCAGCCCCGAATCGGGAAGCTCTGCCGCACTCAGCTGCAGCGACACGTCGTAGCCTTCGTCGATGATGTCGGGCACGTGCTGTGACAGCGTGATCTCGACCGCCACCGACGGGTAGCGCTGCCGGTATCGCACGACCGCAGGCACCAGGTAGGCCTGACCGAAGCTGGTCGTCGCGTGCACATGCAGCCGGCCCGACGGCTTCGCCTGCGCGTCGGCCGCCTCGGCTTCCGCTTCGTCGATATAGCCGAGGATACGCTGGCATCGGTCGAGATAGCGCTGTCCGGCATCGGTCAATGCGATGCGGCGCGTGCTCCGGTTGAGCAGACGCGTGCGCAGGTGCGTTTCGAGTTGCGCAACCGAACGCGATGCGTAGGCGGTGGTGATGTCCAGGCGCTGGGCCGCGCTCGTGAAGCTGCCCTCCTCCGCCACCCGGACGAAAATGCGCATCATCTGTAACGTGTCCATCGACATGTCCCCGGGATTGAAATCGCTTTGCAGCGGCGCCCGCCCCGGCACGGCCCGGTCTGGCGCGAATGGTGCGGAACAGTACCGCAGCGATGCACGCGTGTCCAGTTTGCCGCGGGCCGCAGCTGCGAACCCTCGTTCACGCGACCACCCATGCCCAGGGACGACCGGCACCGGATCGGCGCCGGCCGCACGGCGGCGACCTGCCGGGCACGCATTGCGCGTGCCGCGTCGCGCTCAGTCCCGGTCGAAGGGGTTGCTCAGCACGATCGTGTCGTCGCGCTCGGCGCCGGTCGTGATCATCGACACGGGCACGCCCGCGACGGCCTCGACGCGCGCAATGAAATCCTGCGCGGCACGCGGCAACGCCGCGCGCTCGCGCACGCCCTTCACGGTGCCGTCCCACCCGGCGAACGTTTCGTAGACGGGCGTCGCACGCGCCTGCGCATCGAGGCTCGCGGGCAGATGGCCGACGCGTGCACCGTCGAGTTCGTAGCCGACACACAGCTCGATCGACGCGAAGCCGTCGAGCACGTCGAGCTTGGTGAGCGCGAGCGAATCGATCCCCGAGATCCGCACGGCCTGCCGCAACTGCGCGGCATCCAGCCATCCGCAGCGGCGCGGCCGGCCGGTGTTGACGCCGAACTCCTGCCCGCGCGCGCGCAGCGTTTCGCCGGTGGCGTCGGTCAGTTCGGTGAGGAACGGACCGCCGCCGACACGCGTCGCGTACGCCTTGGTCACGCCCAGCACGTGGCCGAGTTTCGACGCGCCGAGACCCGTGCCGGCCGCCGCGGCCGATGCAACGGTGCCCGAGGACGTCACGAACGGATACGTGCCCCAGTCGATGTCGAGCATCACGGCCTGCGAGCCCTCGAACAGGATGCGCTCGCCGCGGTCGGTCGCGTCGTTGAGGTCGGCCCACACGGGACGCACGAACGGCAGGATCTTCGGCGCGATGTCAACCAGCATTGCCAGCATCGCGTCGCGCGAACATGGCTCGAGCCCCAGCCCGCGAAACCATGCATTATGGTGATCGACCAGCACGTCGAGCTTGTCGGCAAGCCGGCCCGGTTCTGCCAGATCGGCGACCCGCAGCCCGCGGCGCCCGACCTTGTCCTCGTAGGCGGGCCCGATCCCGCGCAACGTGGTGCCGATGGGTTCGCGACGCAGACGCTCCTGCGCCTGGTCGATCGCCCGATGAATCGGCAGGACCAGCGTGGCGTTCTCCGCGATCGACAGGTTGTCCGGCGTCACCGACAGTCCGAGCTCGGCCATCCGCCCGATCTCAGCGAGCAGCGCCTCCGGATCGAGCGCCACGCCGTTGCCGATCACGCCGCGCTTGCCGCGCACGATGCCGCTCGGCAGCAGCGCGAGCTTGTACGTCTTGTCGCCGACGACGAGCGTATGGCCCGCGTTGTGGCCACCGTTGTAGCGGGCGACGAGATCGGCCTGCGCAGCCAGCCAGTCCACGACGCGCCCCTTGCCCTCGTCGCCCCATTGGGCGCCCACCACCACCACGTTCGGCATGCTCCATACTCCATGTGAGAAATCCAGACACATATTCCGGCCGTATCGGCCGTTTGTGTGCCATATTGGCTGAGCAAGACCGCCCGATCAAACGATTAAACCTGAGCATTCGCGTGAGTAAAATTCACGCGAAACAACGCATGGCCCGACGACTCCCTCCATTGAATTCGCTACGCGCGTTCGAAGCCGCGGCCCGGCTCGGCAGTTTCACGCTCGCCGCCGACGAGCTGTGCGTGACGCATGGTGCGATCAGCCGGCATGTGCAGCAACTGGAGGCATGGCTCGGTCGGCCGCTGTTCGAACGGCACAACCGGAGGGTCGAGCTGACCGAGACGGGGCGCGCATACCTCGCCGAGGTCGGCGCATCGTTCGACCGCATCGCGCTCGCCACCGCGCAGCATTTCGGCCAGGGGCAACAGCGCGTGCTGCGCGTCAGCGCGCCCGCGACGTTTTCGCTGCGCTGGCTCGTGCCGAAGCTGTCGTCGTTCCAGGTTGCCCATCCGGCCATCGAGGTGCGACTGTCGACGTCGAACGAGCCGATCGAGAAGTTGCGCGACAAGGTCGACCTGATCATCCGCGGCGGCCCACAGGCAATCGACGGGTACGTTGCGGAGGAATTCCTGTCCGAAGTCCGGTTGCCCGTATGCGCGCCGAAGCTGCTCGAGGGCCGGCCGTTGCGCACACCGGCCGATCTCGCCGGCTTCACACTGTTGCATGCGGCGACTTATCCCGGCATGTGGCCCGAATGGCTCGCCGCGGCCGGCCACGCGAGCCTGGTGCCGCGGCACTCGCTCACGCTTGAGCATTTCTATCTGACGCTGCAAGGCGCGCTCGACGGCCTCGGTGTCGCGATGGGGCCGATCGCGCTCGTCGCGGACGACATTGCCGAAGGCCGGCTGGTGCAGCCGTTCAGCGAACCGGCACTGCCGCCGTGGCGCTATTTCACTTACGTGGCAGCCGCGCGCGCGGGGGACGAAGCCGTGCGGGCATTCAAGGACTGGCTGAAAGCAACGGGTAACGCGGCAGCAGACGCACGGCGCTGACTATGGCGGCTGCAGCCGGTCAACTGGTGCGGGTTTCGAGTATCGTTGCGCCGGCCCGTGTTGCTCGAGCACGAACGTTTATCGTCTCGCGATTCATCCGACGATATTCATATTCCATAGGAATCCTATGAGATAGAGCATGACGGATGCCGGATTCTTTCACGAATCCGCAGGAAGGTTCAATGAATGTCGCCGTGCACATCCAACAAACAAAGGATGTCGAATAAATCAACACGTATGCGATGCGTGCATGGTGCCCGGATGCGCATCGTGTTTACGCAGCACAAACGACAAAGCCCCCGGATGAAGCCGGGGGGCTTTGTCGCGGAGGACGCTTATTGGCTTGCGCCAGCGGCTTCGCCCGCCTTCTTCTGCGCGTTCTGCAGGTTCTGCGGATAGTTCGGATCGTTGGCCGCCGGCTTGTAACCGGCGTCTTCGAGTTTCTTCAGCTCGGCGGTGTTCTTCGCGCGCGCTGCCTTGTGTTCGGCTTTGCGTTTTGCTCGCGCTGCCTTGCGTGCTTCACGCTTCGCAGCCTTCGCATCCTGGGCGGCCGGTGCGCTGGCGTCGGTCTGCGCGAACACCGGAGCTGCCGAGCCGAAGAGGAAAGCGGCTGCCGTAGCAGCCAGCGTGAGTTTTCTGATCTGGATTCGCATCGCTGAACTCTCTTTTCTGATTGGTCACGGAGTGAAAGTACATCGAGATACCGCCCCTGCCCCTGGTCGGTCTTCATGTTCCGATCAGGGCTTTTGCATCATAACCGCGTTGTGAAAAACGTGGCGTCATCGTGAGCACATTCGTGGGGATACACGTATGGGATACGTCGTGCCGTGATGTGTACTCGATGCTCATCCGGTCCCGGTGTCGCCGGATTGCAACGATGCATCGCTCGACGATCACGCGGCGTGCATGATCGCGGCAACCGTGTGACGAACCGGATTCTTGCGTCAATACGATGCTGGTTGCAGATGGAGATGAGATCCGTTTCGGTATGTCGTGCACTCGCATGACGCCGACTGTTTCACCCGTGGAATCCGCCGCTCGCGCAACGTGATCTTCGCTTCATGAACGGGATCACCGACGGAATCGCAGACCGGTGTCCCAGGTTGTGATTCGCGGCTGCGCGAACGGCAGTTCATCCCATAAACGACCACGATTCATTCTGTGCCGAGTCCGGCGCGATCCCTGCACGTCCACCCGATGCGGCGCGAACGATCGGGTAACCGCTCGCTGCATGCATGGCTACCTGTTCGGCACGTTTCGTTACCACTTGTGGGATTGACGTTCGCAGACACAGACATCATCGCCGCACATGGTGAACGCTTCGATCGGCATTCGCTCACGATTGCATGCAAGCGTCGCACGATGCGCTTGTATGTGCGAATGCGCGAGGTCCGTTGTCGCACCGGCGTCGCAAAGAGTCTTGCGCCTGTGAGACGAGGATGCCGGCACGTGCGGTGGCTATGCATATGCGTCACAGCTTTTCCATCGATTGGGGCATGTGGTGCGGCGGCGTCACGCACGCGGTTTGCCAATCCGAAGAGCATCTTGTCGGTGAGCCTTTACAGGACTTAGCGCCTTTCGACGGTGAGGATGTTCGGGATCCAAGCACGGTTCCGACGAGGGTGAGCTTCGTTGACGGTGCCCCCTCACGTTCGGGGCAATCCTGGAGTTGTCGCGATTGGGCCGCCCCCGGCCGTGCCTCGCCGATCGCGACACAGTACCGATTCCGATACCTGTCCAAAGGTAGAAAACCGCGAGGTCGAATAACCGGAGCGACGCCTGGTAATTTCGTCCGTGCACAGGGCCGCGATTGAAAAAGTGCCGGACAGACCGACATGCGATAGCCGAAGACTTATCCACGGAAGCCCTGGCACAGATGCCAAAAAATCCGCTTGCGGGCGGATCTCGATGATTTCCCACTGTTGTGAGGGAAGCCGGCGATATATGCGGGCAGCGAGCAGCGCCCATCGCTTGCGGGTAATCCTGGACGGAAGGTGGGCCTCAGTGGACATTTTTTGGTCCCATAGGCGGGTACCTATCTCCTCAAAGCGGATGTTTTCTCCCATAAGTTTCTACGTTTGAGTACTTGTGAGTAGGTACTCACCTCCTCGGAGAGCCTTATCAGGCTTGGGGAGGCTTGCAGAATAAGGACAAATCTCGAGACTTCCACAGGCCGAGGAACCGGATTGCTGTGCCTATCGAGCGCTGCAGACGTGCTTTGGTAGCGGTTTATGGGGGTTGTTTTTCTGCACAGACACACGTGTGTTTACATCTTTGGTAAACGACGTTTACTTCTTTAACTACTTTTAGAGGGCTCACAGCCTTGTCTGGTAAGGGTTTGACAGGTGTTCGGTACCCATTTATGGGGGCACAGGCGGAAGAGTATGGGGTTTCAGGTCTGTGGATTTGGGGAATTGGGTACCGTGTTGTGGGAAACCCGGGGTGTGGATATGGGGCACGCGTAGTCTGTTATGGGATTTCAGACCAAAAACGCTTCAGGTAGTCCTCTATGGGGAAATCTATTGGTAGCCATTTATGGTGCGCTCTTGCGGATCCGTCCGGGGCGCCCAGCACAGCATTTCATGTCGGGTTGCCGGTTATGGGATGGATTTCAGGTAGTCGTTTATGGGTGCCTGCACAGACCAGATGATCTCATATTGATCTGCCCTCGAAGAGTGGAGTCCCATAAACAGGATCGGGGTGGAGGAAAGGTTGCCTTCTGTGGGGGAATCTGAAGGTAGTCGTTTATGGTGGTTCTTTTCGTTTGCCGGGTACGTATGAAGACAAAACGGCAAGGCTGCGGATTTCGACAGGTACCCATCCATGGGGAGCGTTGAAGGTAGCCTGTTATGGGAGCATGCGGATCGTGTTGCAGGGCATCACGAATCAGGTTCGCAAAATCCCGTTCCGGTCGATTGTTTCCCATGAATGGGTACCTTCTGTAGGGCAAGTCTCGTGCCGGTTCTTCGTTGCGAACCGCTCAGGTAGCAGGATTTGGGAGCTATTTTTGGCCGAAAGGTATATGGATATGGGGCATTGCACAGTCATGAAAACAAGGAATTTCCCTTTTGTGACGAGAGGTTAGCGGCGATATCGAATGTAATGCTGTAGAAAGAGGCGTTGCTCGTGGGACCGAAAAGGTATAAAGTCCGCCATCAACACGGTCACCTTCTCCGGACATCACGATGCCGCGTAAGCCCGCAATCAAAGGCTCCGACAAGCAGGTTTCGCTATTTCAGACGCCCGAGCCTCCCGATCTGCTGCGCAAGGCGGTCCAGGCCATTCATATCGCTCCGAAGTCCGGAAAGATCGGCCTGCAGCAGCGCAAGATGTTCAGCTCGCTGATCAAGAACGCCCTTCGTCAGGAAGCGTTCGAGCCCGGCCGGACGAGCTTCTCGATCTCGATCGCGGCGCTCTCGCACGAGAGCGGGTTGAACAGCAACAATACGAAGTACGTGAAGGATACGGTCAACTCGCTGATCAGTACTGTCGTCAACTGGGACTACCTTGCCGCAGACCGCTCGACGGTGTGGAAGGCGTCCGGCCTCCTCGCCGGGGCCGAGCTCGAGCAATCGGTGCTGAAGTACAGCTTCTCCGACCAGATTCGCAGCGAGCTGCTCAATCCGGAGATCTACGCACTCATCGATATGCGGATCGCGCGCGAGTTTCGGCGCTCGCACTCGCTCGCCCTTTGGGAAAATACGGTGCGCTACGAGGGGATCGGCATCACGGCGAAGATTCCGCTGCCGAAATTCCGCGATCTCATTCTCGGTCAGGACAAGGCATCTCAGTCGTACAAGGAGTACAAGCTCTTCAAGAGCAAGGTCCTGGTGCCGTGTATTCAGGAGGTAAACGAAGTTTCCGACCACACGCTCGAGCTGATCGAACACAAGTCAGGTCGCAGCGTGGAGGCCGTGCAGTTCAAGGTGACGCGCAAGCAAAGCGCGGATATGGTCGAGGAAGGCGACGTCAAGAACGAAGCGCTTGTCGACGAAGTCGCCAAGTTCGGCATCCCGCGTTCGGAAGCACGCCGGTTGATCACGCAGTACGGCGTGCAGCGCATCAAGGCGGCGATCGCCTATACGCTCAATCGGACTACGAAGAAGAACGCGGCGCCGGTCGACAACGTGGCCGCATATTTCCGCAAGGCGCTGACGCACGGCTATACGCTGGCCGAGGGGCAGGGGACCGAAACGGCCGCGCCGGCGAAGGAATCCGCGCAGAGCAAGCAGGAACAGATTCGCGACAAATATCTGGCCGCGAAGGTCGACGAAGCGGGTGCGTATTTCCGCGAGCTGGAGATCGACGACCAGACCAAGCTGATCGAGCGCTACAACGAGACGGTGGCCGGTTCGAAGGATCTCACGCTGTCGCCGAAGAAGAAGGCGAGCAAGCTGGCGCAAACCAGTTTCTTCCGGTGGCTGGCGCTCGATACCTGGGGCGAACCGACCTCGGACGACTTGCTGGAATTCCTGCTGAAAAGCAGTCTCGCGACCAACTGATCAAGGCCTCGCAGCCGGGCATGCGTCGTGCACCGGACTTTATCCGGCTGCGCGGTGTCGTGCAGGTGCGAGGCCTTTGCTTTGGGCGCTTACTTTTGCGCGGCTACCGCGAGTTCAGCGACGTACGCGTCGATCACTGTCTTGAGCCGGTCGGCGAGCGATTCCTGGTGGGACGCATCGACGCCCTTCAGCTGCAGATCCAGGCGTCCGTCCGGATAGGTCTTCAGCTGACCGATCGCGCGCGATTCGAGCGCGAAATCGTGACGCACACTGTAGCGCGTGCGCCCCGTCTTCTTGTTGCCGTCGCTCTGCGCGCGCAGGAAATTCTCGAGGTCGCGTACCGACTTTTTCCGGTCGATCACCGCCGTGAGCAGACGGTCGGCAGCCGGTTCGCCCAAGCGCTCGAAGATCAGTTTCAGGAAGTACGCCGCCTGGAGGCCGACCACGTCGTTCGCGCTGGCCATCCGCTCGAGCAGTGTATTTGGCAGTGCGTTCAGCGACAGTGTCTTGCTGATCGATGCCTTGTCCTTGCCGATCTTCTCCGCGAGCGTGTTCTGGTCGGGGAAGACCTTTTCGTCAAGAAGACGCTTCCACGCGACTGCATCGTCGAAGATCGTCTGGCGTTCGTGGTCGTGGTTGGCGCGATACGCGATCGTATAGAGCTGCTCGGGTGTGTGGTCCGTGCGGAACGTCGCGTTGATCGTCTCGTCGCCGTTGATGCTCGTCGCGCGCAAGCGGCGTTGTCCGTCGATCACGACGAGCTTGCCGGGAAATTCCGGAAGCCGCGTGACCTTGATCGGCTCGATCTGCCCTTCCCGCTTCAGCGTCAGCGCGAGCTCGTGCAGGCTCGACTCCGAATAGAACACGCGCGGGTTGAACGGGTTCGGGATGCAATCCTTGACCGCGACCTTCTGCGGCGCGCCGAGATCCGGCGCATCGGCGGGCGTGGCCGCGCTCGGCCCGACGGGGGCGGCCGCTTCGGCAGCGGGATTCGATGCGGGCGCCGGCTCGGGCAGGCGTGTTTCCAGCGCCGCATTTTCCTGCGCGAGCCCGCGCAGCAGGCCGGCGGCGAGATGCAGGTTGCCGGTCGGCTTCTTGTCTTTCGAGGTGTCCTTAGCCATGAGCGGCTCCGGTAGCGCGCGTCGACGCGATGTATTGGGCCATTTCGGTGACCAATCTCTCGATTTCCGCGCGGGCTTCCTTCAGTCCCTTCAGGTATCGATTGTGATGATGGATCGTGGTGCCGAGAGCGAATGTCTGCCGATAGACCTCGCGCTGCGCGATCTGGCTGTCGAGCAGATGCTCCCCTATTTCTTCAGCTCTTAGAATTTTTAAAATTTCTTCACGCATTTTAGTTTTTCCATTGACGCTATTCAGCATCAGCGCGGAAGATAAATTCGGGTTACGAACGGCACGCATCGACTCGATCATGCGAATCATCGCGACGGTGCTGTACAGGTCGGCCGGCGACGGAGACAGCGGCACGAGACAGAAATCGGCGACTTCGAGCACGGACGCGATGCGCGGATCTTCGAGGTTGCCTGGGCAGTCAACGACGATCACATCGAAATTCGAGTCTTGCTTCTTGATCTCGCCGCCAATTCCGCGACCGGCGGGGGCCAACGACAGCACTGTCATCGGGAGCGTATTTTCGCCGCTCGTCACCCATCTGACTGACGTGCCTTGAGGGTCGGCATCGATCAACGCGACCTTGTTGCCGCCGGCCTCGAAGGCCGCTGCGATATTGACAGAGATGGTCGTCTTTCCAGTACCACCTTTTTGATTGCTGACGGCGATCTTGAAAGCCATTAAATTCCTCCAAGGAGTTTTGCATAATATATGCAGTTATTGCTCGAAAGTCCAGAAAAGTATTAGATGACGAAATGAGTTTGCTGATTGATGCAATTGTCACGTGACAAGCCGACCAAGTGGTCAACAGGTTATTTGTTGCTTGAAATAGAATGAAAAATAAAAACTGACGAAAATATCATTCGATATAGAAGACGCTAAATAGAGTGCTCTGCGTTGAGAAGCGACCAGGAATCGCAGTGGAGATTCGAAGCACGGTTTCGTTCTTCTTCTGAAATCGCTGGTGCCGTTTGCTAACGACTTGGCTAGCCTGAACGGCATCGGAATCTGCGGTTGTCACGTGACAAGTCGACAAGGCTGACCAGGGACAGTAAATCTGTATCGACGGAATCATGCAGATTCGACATGTGGTTGTGATTCCGTCAGATCCTGTTTCCTAGTTGCTGCAGTCTGAGTCCAAATGTAACTGCTGGTGCTGGTGCTGGTGCTGGTGCTGGTGCTGGTGCTGGTGCTGGTGCTCGTGCTCGTGCTCGTGCTCGTGCTCGTGCTCGTGCTCGTGCGACTGCGACTGCGACTGCGACTGCGACTGCGACTGCGACTGCGACTGCGACTGCGACTGCGGGTTGTTACGTGACAACCTCATCGGGCGATAGTGGACGGACATCCTCTGCCTCAGCGGGGCCACTGTAGAGATTACTAACATGAAGGAATCCGGGGATATCCACGTGGTTGTAGTTGCGTCACGTCGCTGGTGTATGCGCCATGCAGGCTGAGTGGTTGTCACGTGACAACCACTGCGGTGTCACGCCGAAATGACCAGTGGGATATCGGCGTAGGCCCCCGTTCTCGAGCCGAGATGTGTGCGCAAGCTGAATTCCCACCAACTGGTCAGACTGGCTGGTGCTTTCCCGATAGGCGTTTCTGATCGGTGCGAGCGCACAACCTCAATACGGCTGCCGGTTGGGATTCCGGATTAATGATATGGCCCCATTAAATTCCGCGAACGGACGTCTGCCGTTGCAACGGCAATGAGGGCAGGGGAGGGGCGGATATTCGGAGCTTGTTGTATCAACGAGTGATGGAGGTCGGCACCGGCATCGGATCTACCCAGCATCGTCGTGCGATTCCTCTATCCAAGGCGAATTCACATGTTTGGTGATCCACGACGACACGAATCCGCGGGGCGTGAAACATTTCAGAAAAATGGGGTGTCTTCGTAAACCCTTGTCCAGCAATAGGTTGTGCCACTTTCTTCATGTTGTTTCACGCAAAATGAACGTGATCAACATGCAAAATGGGGGCGCATGAAGCTCGCGCGGGAAATCGGTTCAAGGCAACGATGCCCGATGCCAAAATGTGTCATTGATAACGTATTTTGTAGTAAATAATACGTTCCAGATGCTCCGAAGCACGCAGCCTGGCCGACGCACCAGCGACTTGGTACATCACGCTGACCAGGCCAGAGGAGTTCGCTAGATATGGTTCCTCTCCATCTCCAGTTGTCACGTGACAACGCGCTTGCCGGATGGCGAAATTGACAGATGTCGGGAGAGGTCGAGGCTTGTGCCTGGCTATATTGAATCTACAGGGCATCCAAGGACGGCGTTGAGCGAAAGACAACTCCGTAGACAGCCTGAGATGATCGCCGCCGCAGCCTCAGGGGACGATCGAGGCGTGGACGAATTCGGAATCTGCGTCGAGAGGAGTAAGGCATCACCGTCGTCGGCCCGAGCATTCGGCCGACGCCGAACATCTGCTTTCCGGGCTGACGATTGGCGTCACCGATCATCAATCGGTTAGTTTGTCGCCGAACCCCCGTGCCGTGAGGAAAAAGCCGTCGCCCCGCTTCCAACCAGAAGCGCGGGCGACCGGCGACCTTACTCCGCTGCTTGCGATGCGCAAGGTTGCCACCGACTGACTTTCGCTGCGCGTATCTTTTCTGCGTCATCGACGGTTCGCCACCACCGTTCGCCGCGATGTGGCTCATTCAGATCGAGCCGTTCGCCCATCCTGGGCGTCGACAGATCGACACCTCGCACCATTGCCAACGCGGTGACGCGCTCGAACGGTTCCTGCCAACGATGCATCGCGAGATCGAACGTGCCATTGTGAATCGGTATCAGCGTGCGACCGCGCAGGTCGAGATGCGCCTGCATGGTTTCCTCCGGCTGCATGTGTACGTACGGCCATTGCGGGTCGTATGCTCCGGTCTCGATTAGCGTCACGTCAAAGGGACCCAGGCGTTCGCCGATTGTCCGGAAGCCGTCGAAGTAACCGGTGTCGCCGCTGAAGAACACCCGCAGATCGTCGTCGACGATGACCCACGACGCCCACAGCGTGCTGTTGCCGTCAAACAGGCTGCGCCCGGAGAAGTGCTGCGCCGGTGTCGCGGTCAGGGTCAGTCCGTCGACGTCGACACTTTGCCACCAGTCGAGCTGACGCACCTTCCTGGCGTCGATACCCCATTCGATCAGACGGTCGCCGACGCCCAGCGTCGTGATGAACACGCCAGTCGTGGCCGCAAGCGCGAGTACCGTGTCACGGTCGAGGTGGTCGTAATGATCGTGCGACAGGATTACGCCGCGCAACGGCGGGAGATCCTCGAGCGCAATCGGCGGCGCATGGAAGCGCTTGGGGCCGACGCGTCGAAACGGCGATGCGCGTTTGGCAAATACCGGATCGGTCAGCCAGAACTCACCGCGCAGCTTCAACAGCAGCGTCGAATGCCCGAGCCGATACAGGCTGCGGTCGGGGGCCGCGTCGAGTTGCTCGCGCGTCAGCGAATCGATCGGCAATGCGCCTGTCGGCATCGTGTTGCGTGGCTTGTTGACCAGCATGTTCCATGCAATGCCGAGCATCTTGGCGAAGCCTTCGGCCGGTCGCGGCGCGACATTGCTGAAACGTTCGCCGTTGTGCTGCGGCGACTCGCCGGATAGCGTGCGGCCACGCCTGGCGGCGGCGAAACCCAATACACGATGAAGAAAAACGAGAGGCGAAGCCATGTCGATTCGTCCGGAAATAAAAGTACACTAAGCAGTGTAGTTTATCCCTGGGAAAAGTAAACTCGCCGGTGTAAAATTTTTTAATGGATACGAGCTCTTCCCCCCAGCGCCTGACCGATCGGAAGCGCGCGGCGATTCTCGCCGCCGCGATCCAGGAATTTCGCGCGGCCGGCTACGACGCGACCAGCATGGATCGCATCGCCGCTCGCGCCGACGTGTCGAAGCGCACTGTCTACAATCACTTCCCCGGCAAGGAAGCATTGTTCGCAGCGATCCTGCATCAGTTGTGGGACGCGACACTGACCGCCGGCGCGCCGGCCTACTGCGCCGACGTGCCGTTGCGCGATCAATTGCTCGCGCTGTTGAGCCGCAAACTGCGGCTGCTGAACGACGAAGCGTTTCTCGCGCTCGCACGCGTCGCGATCGGCGCGGCCATCCATTCACCGGAGCGCGCGCGCGACATGGTCGAACGCATGGGCGAGCGCGAAGAAGACGTGACGGTCTGGATTCGTGCGGCAGCGGCGGCCGGCCGGCTGTCGGCGACGGATCCCGCATTCGCCGCACATCAGCTGCACGGGATCGTGAAAGCATTCGCGTTCTGGCCGCAGGTGACGATGGGCCAGCCGCCGCTGGGCGCGCAGGAACAGCAGAAGGTCGCGGAAACGGCGGCCGACATGTTTCTTGCGTACTACGCGCGTCCGGACCACACCGGTGCGTCAGGTGCCGGGCAGGGCTGACCGCGCGTCGTGCGAAGCGCGACGCGGAACGGGCGCGCCGATTTGCGCGTGCGTGATGCATCTGCCGCCTGGAAGAAAGCGCCTGGTGCCTATGGGCGACGCAGGGCCGGCACACACGTCGACATGAGCCTGTTTGAGCCGTACCGACCCGTGTGACGGGCGCATATGAAACCGAACGTGAGTGAACACCGATGAAGACGCTGTTGATCGTCTATCACACGATGACCGGAGGCACGCAACAGATGGCCGAAGCGGCCGCCGCTGCCGCACGCGAGCAATCCGGCGTCGACGTCAGGTTGCAGCGTGCGGATGCGACGAGCGCGGACGACGTGCTCGCCGCCGACGCCTACTTGTTTGCGACGCCGGAAAATCTCGCCGCGATGTCCGGGTTGATGAAGGATTTCTTCGATCGCTGCTACTACGCGGTGCTCGATCGCGTGAACGGCCGCCCGTATGCGGTGATGATCTGCGCGGGCAGCGACGGACAGAACGCGCTGCGCCAGATCGACCGGATCGCGACCGGCTGGCGGCTGAGGAATGTGGCGCCCGGCCTGATCGTCTGTACCCATGCGCAGACGCCGGAGCGCATCCTCGCGCCGAAGACGATCGACAGCGACGATCTCGCGCGCTGCGCGGAAATCGGTGCCGGTCTTGCTGCGGGGCTCGCGCTCGGCGTGTTCTGATTATCGGCGATCAACGCGGTCGAAGCGGGGCCACGGCCGCACGCAAGGACCGGAGTGCGACGCTTGCCGAGCGGTCTCCAATCGCACCAAGTCCGGGCGACACGCACCTCTCGCGCAACATCGCCGCTAGCCCGCATCGCCTTGCGCAGCAGCGGCACCGGTCGGGTATCGATGTCCTAGCCACCCTTGGCCGACACCATCGGCTGATGGTATTCAGGCCACAGGCTTTTCACGAGATCGCGCGAAGCGCCATACGCATAGCAGCTGTCGATCTTGAGCGGCTTTCCGTCGCCGTCGCGGTCATTCAGCGACGGCGGACGCATGCCGACCATCGTCTGATAGGCCGCTGTCGCGACCGGACCGAGAATTTCCTTCAGATGGGTGCACGTGTCGCAAGATGGCAGGCGCTTGCGGACCTCGCTGTTCCAGCCGGCACCGATACGCAGTCCGACGAGGGCCTGCAGCGTGTCGCCGCCGCCCGGACACTGTGCATAAGGATGCGACTTGATGAACGTGGATACCGCGCGCACGATCATGTCGGCGTCGAAGACCAGCGTCACGCCGAGATCGTGAATCGGAGCCAGCGCCGCGACCGTGCGTGTGCCGCCCGGCGGGGTGAAATCGCTCGTCTTGCGGTCCGCGAGACAGGCCGTGACTTCGAACAGGCCGTCGCTGCGCCGATAGCCGCGCATGTCGATCTGCCTATGGTGAATCTCTTCGCGCGTAATGCCGTCGCGCGGGAGGTCGTGCCGGGGATTCATATATCCGCTCCGTTTCGTACAACCGGGGTCTCTTTGCATTCAACAGCGATCATCGGCCGACCCGCGCGGCGTGAAACCGGCCGCGACAGACTGCCGACGATATCGATCCGGCCATACTACGCATTTTCCGGCGCAGCCGTACGATCGGTGATCGGTGCGGACGCAACTAATTGAATACCGGTAGCGATCGATGCGCACGCCACCACGCCGCACGGATCGTACGCGAAGGCCCGGTCTGTCGGGCGGTGCGAGTCCGCAAGCGTCGGTGTCTTCGCTGCCTGCACCATCGCTTGTCATTCCGTACTGTGGAATAACCGATGCAATGCGTGACCCGCGCACCCAAACCGAATGTGCCGAAAGCGACACTACGTAACGCGTGTGTCGAAACCTGTCGAAAACGTCGCCATAATGCGCAACGCGACCGCGCGGATGCATCGCCCGCGCTCCGGATCCGTCAAATGCGAACCGGTGAGTCAACCGACTGCCGCATGTACCGGTATACTTCCACTCCTGCCTTTGTCCGGCATCGTGGCCGGGTGCCTGAAACAGCGGTTGTGGCGATGCGGCCCCGCAATATTACGCATCGGTGCAGCACGCCGCAGGCGATGCGGCGAAACGCCGACGTGCGGAATGGCTTGCACGAACCACACCTTATATTCCTGGTGGATTGAATTTATGGGTTTTGAACAACTTGCCGAATTGCGGGCGCAGCTCGCAGCCAAGGCCAAGCAGGAGCGCAACGCGAAGCGACCGGCTGCTCAACCGGACGCCGGCGCGAAGCCGAAGTCCGGCGATCGTCCCGCTCGTGGGGCCAAATCGGGTGCCGCGGCCAAAGCGCCGTCCGGTGCCAAGCCCGCTGCGGCGAAGCCGTCGAAGCCGTCGACGCCGGTCGATCCAGTCATCGTCGCGATCGGGAAACTGCAGCGCCGGTTCCCGAGCGCGTTCCCGAAGAATCCGGCCCCGAAGGTGCCGCTGAAGGTCGGTATCTGGGACGACCTCGCCCGCGAAGCGCAGGCGGTCGGCCTGAGCGAGGCCGAACTGCGCGAGGCGATGTCCACGTGGTGTCGCGGCAATCGTTACTGGTCGTGTCTCGTCGAAGACGCGGTGCGGGTCGACCTGCAAGGTAACGAAGCCGGGCGCGTGACGCACGACGACGCGGCGCGTGCGCGCCGGCTGAAGTCGCGCCGTCCGGGCGGCAAGGGCGGCGCGCAAGCGGCGAAGGGTGCACCGCAGCAGCCGAAGGCGCAAGCGCAGGCCGCCGCCGCCGCGCCGCAGCCGGCAACCGCGGAAGCACCGGCCGATGCAGCACCGCAGGCCGAGCAGCAAACGGCCGCGAGCGAGTAACGCGCGATGCGTCGCCGCGCGACCGTGCGGTGACGGCCTGCCTGCACCACGCGTGCAGCGCATCACGTGACAGACCGACCTGTCCCCGCTCGGGGCGGGTCGGGACTGCCTCCGCTGGCGACATCGCCAGTCTGTCATCATCCAGCCTGCATTGAACTGTCGATCGAATCGGCGATGAAAGCGCGGCGGCCGACACGACTTGCGCAATGCATCGCTTGTGCCGACCGAGCATGGCGACCGAAATCGAACGAGGCAGTGTGCATCACGAACCTATTCCCTTTTCATTCAAATAATTCGTTTTCCTAATGTAATGGAATTGCAGAGGAAGCGTTGCATTCACTCCCACGCCTTTCTGTCTCGCATGCGCCGTTGTCAGGCGCGAAGGACTGACATGGTCACGAGACCGACGTGCGGTATCAGGGCTGGCCGCCACTGCTGCGGGGCCACCCAGCCACCAGTTGGCGACCCGCGACACAAACGCGATAATCTCCTGGCCGGGACCGTCGGCCGCCATACATTGCCGACGACGCATGACGCGACAGGTGCCTGAAAGCCGACGTGACGCGCCCTGCATTCCCCGAAATTGAACGCCATCGGCAAACCGTACAGGCCACGGCATCGCATGAAGCTCACCCACTCCATACGCCCAACGCCCTGCGCAAAGATCGCATCATGAACCCGAGACACTCCGCGATTCTCGTCGCGCTCGCCGCCGCCGCGCTGTTCGGCGCCGCAACGCCGATCGCCAAGGCACTGATTGGCGCGATGTCGCCGTTCATGGTCGCGGGCCTGTTCTATCTCGGCAGCGGGATCGGCCTTGCGATCGGGATTCTGCTGCGCGAGTTGCGCAGCAAGCGCGCGCAGGCCGAGGATGCCGCGCCGCTGCAACGCGCGGACCTGCCGTGGCTCGCCGGCGCGATCGCGGCCGGCGGCGTCGCGGGCCCGGCGCTGCTGATGCTCGGGCTGTCGAGCACCCCGGCCGCGACGAGTGCGCTGCTGCTCAATCTCGAAGGCGTGCTGACGGCGGTCATCGCGTGGGTCGTGTTTCGCGAGAACGTGGATCTCCAGGTGTTTCTCGGCATGGTCGCGATCGTCGCCGGCGGCACGCTGCTGTCGTGGGTGCCGGGGCGCGCGGGCGTGCCGGTCGGCGCGCTGCTGATCGCCGGCGCATGCCTGTGCTGGGCAATCGACAACAACCTGACTCGCAAGGTCGCCGCGAACGATGCGATGGTCATCGCGTGCGTGAAAGGGCTGGTCGCCGGGCCCGTGAATATCGGCATCGCACTCGCGGCCGGCGCGTCGCTGCCCGCCGTTCCGGCGACGGCCGCCGCGATGCTGACCGGCCTCGGCGGCTATGGGATCAGTCTCGTGTTATTCGTCGTCGCGCTGCGTCATCTCGGCAGTGCGCGCACGGGCGCGTATTTTTCCGTGGCACCGCTATTCGGCGTCGTGCTGTCGCTGCTGATCTGGCCGGCGCTGCCGTCCGCCACGTTCTGGATCGCGGCCGCGCTGATGGCGCTCGGCATCTGGCTGCACGTGCGCGAACGGCACGAACACGAACATGCGCACGAGCGGCTCGAGCATACGCACCGGCATCGGCATGACGAACATCATCAGCACACGCACGACTTTCCGTACGACGGCAACGAGCCGCACACACATCCGCACGTGCATCTGCCGATCACGCACAGTCACGCGCATTTCCCGGACATTCATCACCGCCATCGACACTGACCGCGTGGCGCAAGGAGAACGATGCGCGCCGCGCGCAATGCGTATCGCAAGGTAACCGTTTATGGGGTGTCGTTTCGTGCCCTCTGCCCCCGCCGACACCGATCGATTCAGTTGTCCGTCTGAATCAGTCGAATCAACGAACCGTCCGGGTCGATCAGCGCGCCGACGGTGCCGCCCCATGCCTCGCGTTTCGGTCGATGCGCGCGCGGCCAGCCCGTCGCCTGCTCCGGAATGCCGGCCGCGAGCACTTCGTCGAAAAACGCGCCGACGTCGGCGAGCCGGAAACAGCAGCTGAACCAGCTCGTGGCCGGGTCGAGGCCGGGATGCGGGAAGAATTCCAGCAGCAGGTCGCCGCGTCTCAGGATCATCCAGCCGTCATCGCGCCAGGTTTCGTCGAAGCCGAGCTTCGCGTAGAACAGCGACGTGGCTTCGAAATCGCGCGACGGCAGATTGGGACTCGCAACGTCGGTCACGGTTGTTTCTCCGGTGAGCGTTCGCAATCGAACGAAGGCGCGGACAGCGCGCAGACAGATGCCGCGCACGATCGGTCAAACGATGCGTACCGGCAAGCCGCGCGGGCTGCATTGTCGGCTATCGTTCCGCGGGAAAGCAGCATCCGAAATCCTCGCAGCCCGGACATCCGGGCGCGGGCCCGGGCGGCAGGCCGAGCGATCCGGCCACTTCCTGTGCGAGAAATTTCTTCCAGCGCAACTGCGCGACGTTGCGCGCGGCGAGCGCAGGGAAATAGCGGTCGAGCATCGCGGTTACCGCATCGCGCCCGTCGAGGCCGAGATCGCGCCACAGGTGATCGGGGCGGAGGCACGCATGCGCGATGATTGCCGCGACACAGTCGGCATCGTCGCGCGCGACAGCGGGATGTGCATCCCGCATCAGCAGCGCGTGCAGCGTCGCAACGAATTGCGCATGCGCGACCGGCAGCGGCGCGATGGCGACGGTCGACACGAGTGCGACGGCATCGGTGGTACGCAGATGGGGAAACTGGCGGGCAAGCAGACCGCTCAATCGGACGGGGGACAGGCCGAGCAGCGCGAGCTCGTTGCGGTATGCGCGTGCCGCAACGAGTGTGCCGAACAGATAGGCATCCGGGGAAGCAGCGTCGGCCGCCCCGGACAGCAGCGATTGCAATGTGCGTTGATGCGCGTGCTCGAGCGCGGATGTCATCGTGCGCGCTTGCGCGCCGCTTGCGGGCGCGGCGAACGACGGGTCGTCATTGCAATCGATCGGATGATCGGGCGATCACTCGACCCCGACGATCACGCTCGACGCCTTGAAGATCGCGGACGCGGCCTTGCCGCTCGCGAGACCGAGACGCTCGACGCTGTCGTTGGTGACGATCGCGACGATTTCCGCGCCGCCCGCGGCCTTGATCACGACTTCGGAATTGACCGCGCCCTTCGCGATCGACGACACGGTACCCGCGACGCAGTTGCGGGCCGACACCTTGCTGCTGTCGACGTCGACCATCACGATCACCGACGATGCCTTGACGAGCGCGAATGCGTTCGTGCCGGCCGCGAGACCGAGCGATGCGGCGCTGCCGTGCGTGATCACGGCGACGATGTCGAGGCCGTCCTGGGTACGCAGCGTGATTTCGTCGTTGACGGCACCGGGCTTGACGGCATCGATCTGGCCGGCGAACTGGTTACGGGCGCTGGTGCGCATGATGACTCTCCGGGAAAGGGGCCGCCCGGCAGGCGGCGAGCGAATGACGGGAACTGCGCACGAGTTTACCGGCAATGCAGGTAACGCGCGACGCCGGTATCGACATATCGGACATGCGAGACCGCGCACGATGGTGCGGGACAGCAGGCGTGTCACGCGCGCCGAGCCGCCCCGCGCGCGTTCTATCTGGCCGCGGCCGACGCGGCAGCCGGTGCGCCGGCCGCCGACGTCTGCTGCGATGCAGCGGGCGCCGCATTGCCTTCCCATCCGCCGCCGAGCGCGAGGAACAGCTTCACCTGGTCGGCGGCGACCTGACCTTCGGCCGCGGCGACCTGCGCGCGCACGCTCGTCAGCGTGCGCGTCGCATCGAGATCGGAGATGAACGACTCGCGGCCGGCCGCATAGAGCCGGTGCGTTTCGTCGGCGGAATTGCGCGCCGATTCGTAGGCCGTGCGTAGCGCATCGGTGCGCTGCACGTCGGCCGCATAGGTCGCGAGGCTCGACTGCGTTTCGCGCAGTGCGTTCAGCACGACGCCGTCGAAGTGCGCGAGTGCGCCGCCGGTCGCGGCTTCGGCTTCGCGCACGCGTGCGCGCTGGCCGTTGACCGGGAACGACCAGCTGATCAGCGGTCCGAACGACCAGCGATTCGTGGTGGACGAGAACAGGTCGGCGGCGATGCCGACCGAACCGGCCGACGCACCGATGCTGATCGATGGATACAGCGCGGCGGTCGCGACGCCGATCCGCGCGGTCGCGGCGGCGAGCCGACGCTCGGCCTCGCGAACATCGGGGCGGCGACGCAGCAGCGCGGCGCCGTCGCCGATCGGAATCGGCTGGCGCAGCTTCGGCAGCCGCTCGCATTCGGCGACCGCCTTCGGCAGGTCGGCCGGCGAGCGCGCGAGCAGCGCGGCGAGCTGGTATTGCGCGATCTTGCGGCGGCCTTCGAAACGCGGAATGTCAGCCGACAGCGTGCGCACCTGCGTGACGCCGCGCGTCACGTCGGTCTGGTTGCCGCGCCCGGCATCGCGCAGCCGCTGCGACAGCTTCACGCGCTGCTGCTGCAGCGCGAGCGACTGCTTCGCGATCGCGAGCTCGTCGCCGGCGGAGCACGATTCGACGTACGCCCGCACCACATCGGCGACGACGGTGATGCGCGCCAGGTCGGCGGCCGCCTGCACGGCTTCGCTGTCCGCACGCGCGGCTTCGACGCCACGCCGCAACTTGCCGAACAGGTCGAGTTCATATGACACGCTGATCCCGACCGTGCCTTCGTTCACGACCGGCAGCTTGTTCTCGAGCAGAAATTGCTCGGCCGATTCCTGCGCACGCTGCACGGCCGCTTCCGCGCTGCCGGAGAAGCCGCCCTGCTCGTTTGCCACTTCCAGCGCCGCGCGCGAACGCGCGAGATTGGCCGCGGCAACGCGCAGGTCGGTGTTCGATTTCAGCGCGCTGCGCACGAGCTCGTCGAGCACGGGATCGTCGTACAGCTGCCACCAGTTGCCGGGCACCGCGTCGCGCGACACGAGCGTGCCGTTCGCGTCGTCGAGCGCATGGTTCGCGAGCGGCGCATTCACGTACGCCTGCTGCGGCAGCGTGTAGTCGGGGCCGACGGACTTGCACGCGCCGAGTGCGAGCGCGAGCGGCGCGAGTGCCGCCGCGAGGCGCAGGCCATGCCGCTTCATTGCGATGCTCCCGTCGCGCTGGCGGCTGCGGGCACGGCTGACGCCACGGCCGCCATCGACGCGCCGTCAGCCGGCTTCGCCTTGTCGTCACGGCGCGCATCGGGCGAGCGCATGGCAACGGTCGCGGTGCGGCCGGCAATCATCCGGAAGTCGTCGGGCACCTCGTCGAGCACGACGCGCACCGGCACGCGCTGCGCGAGGCGCACCCAGCTGAATGCCGGGTTCACGTTCGGCAGCAGGTTCGCACCCTGCGTGCGGTCGCGATCCTCGATCGCGGCGACGATGCTCTGCACGTGGCCGCGCAGCGGATGCGGCTCGCCCATCACGACGATATCGACCGGCTGGCCGATATGAATGCCGCGCAGCTTGGTTTCCTCGAAGTAGCCGTCGACGCGAAACGAATTGCGGTCGACGACCGACAGCACCGCGCGGCCGGCCGGCACGTATTCGCCGGCGCGCGGCGCGCGGTCGTTCAGGTAGCCGTCGACGGGGCTCACGATCGTCGTGCGCTGCAGGTTCAGCTTCGCGGTGTCGAGCGACACCTGCGCATCGGCGACGGCGGCTTCGCCCTGCTCGACGCGCGTGCGGCTTTCCTCGACCTGTTCGCTAGCGACCAGGTTGCCGAGCTGCAGGTTGCGCGCATATTCGCGCTTCGCCTGAGCGAGCGTCGCGCGGCGCTGCGCGAGCGTCGCCTCCGCCAGCCGTTGCGCGAGCGTGTAGCGGGCCTGGTCGATCACGAACAGCACCTGGCCGCGCCTGACCTCCTGGTTGTCGGCGACCTGCACCGCGGTGATGAGCCCCGACACGTCGGGCGCGACCTGGATCACGTCGGCGCGCACGTGCCCGTCGCGCGTCCACGGCGAGAACATGTAGTAATTGATGATCCGCCACAGCACGAGGGCAGCCACGACGACGACGATCAGGGTGAGCAGGATCTGCCCTGCCGAGAGCCAGGTTTTTTTCACGGTTAGCTAGCCACGAGATGGTGAGACACGATGACGACGGCGGCAAACACGAACACGTAGATGCCGAGGTCGAAGATCGAACGGTGCCAGACGAGGCGGTAAAAGCCGACGCGCTCGAGCAGCGCGCGCACGACGATGTTGATCAGATAGGCGATCAGCATCAGCACGAGCGGAGCCGGCACGAATACGCCGAAGATGTCGATTTCGCCGATCATGGTCGCGGTCGGAAGGACTGGTTGGAAAGCGGGATCATGCGCGTGCTCCGTCCGGTGCGGCCTGCGGCGGTTGCGCAGCCGCGGCCGGATACAGCGACAACCGCAGGCCGACGAGCGCGTGCAGCGTGTCGCGCAGCCGGCGGTGCGTCGCGGGCGTGGCCGGCGCCGTGGGCGTCGTGCCGTCGTCGGCCGATGCGGCCGGCGCGCCCGGCAGGTTGCGGCCGGCCACGCGCTGCAGCGCATCGTCGATTGACGCGAGCAGCGCCGGCGGCGCGGGCTGGCGCGCGTTCGCGGCCGCGCAGCGGGTGTAGTGATCGGTGACGCCGGCGAGCACGCGATCGATCGCGTCGGGCACGTCGCCCGACAGCTTGCGGCGCGAGCGGCGCAGGTCGAGCGCGTTCAGCGCGATGCGCAGGTCGCGGAAACTCTCGATCGACGGATGGCGGTGGTCATCGGACGCGCCGAGGCGCGGCAGCAGCTGCGTGACGCGATCGAGCATGCGCGATGCATGGTTGCGCTGGTCGTCGAGCGGCTGCGTCGAAGCGGAGCGGGCGACGTCCTCCCAGCCCGAGCGCAGCAGGCGCCGCACCGCGAGTTCCGCGCCGAACGGCCGCGTCGCCCGCGTCCATACGTAGGCGAACAGCAGCCCGGCGACGCCCGCGAGGTTGCTGTTCAGGAACATGAAGAAGTCGGCCTCGTACGCGCTCTGGATGCTGACGAAGGTCGCGGTGTTCACCGCGACGAGCATCGTCACCATGTTGAACTGCGGGCGTGGCAGCAGCGTGCCGATCAGGATGAACGGGCCGGCGAACATCAGCACGAGCATCGCGAAGTCGTGCACATGCGGCAGCACGACGAACAGGTACAGGCCCGCGAACACGACGCTCGCGGTGGTTGCCAGGAAGAACTTGAACACCAGCGGCGCAGGTTCGTCGAGCGCGGCGAAGAAGCTGCACGCGACGGCGACGAGCGTGACGGCGCCGGCGCCGTCGTGCCAGCCGGACTGGATCCACAGCCAGCACGCGAACACGATCGCGCCGACCACGGTCAGCGTCGAGAACAGCATCATCCCGCGATCGAAGAAGCGCTCGGTGCCGCCGAGCCGCCAGTGCCGGTAACGCGGCTGCCAGACGCCCGACTCGTTCGCGATCAGCGCGCGCAGCGAGCGGCAGTCCTGCCAGATGTCGATGACCTGGTGCAGCCGCCACAGCGCGTTCGACAGCAACGCGCCGTCCCAGCTCGTCAGCGCGCTGTCGGGCGGCTGCAGCGACGCGATGCGCTCGCGCAGGTTGTCGGCGACCGGATCGTCGGCCATCTTGCCGTCGGTGCCGGCCTTCACGGCCGGCAGCGGCGCGTCGAACCACTTCGCGGCGTCGGCGAGCAGCGCGTCGAGCGCGGGCGGGCGCACGTGCAGGTCGCGCATCAGCGCGATCAGCGGATCGGCGAGCGACGACATCAGCGGCAGGAACAGCTGCATGCGGCCCGCGAGCGCCTGCGCGCGGGCAAGCACGCGCGGGTGCGCATGGTCGTAGCTCAGCTGGCTCAGCAGGAATTCGAGGCCGGTGATGGTCGCGGCGAGGCGTTGCCGGCACGCGGACAGTGCCTTGCCGGCAAGGTGCCCGGACAGGGTCTCGCGGCCGTAGAACGCGGCGTCCTTGAACCACGCGTCGGTGCGCTCGATCAGTGTCGGCGCGAGCCGGTTCGGGAACACGGCGCTGCCGACCACGCTCGCGCACACGATGCCGAGCACGATCTCCTCGGTCCGCGCGATCGCGACGTCGAAGATCGTCGACGGATCGGCGACGGTCGGCAGCGCGACCAACGGCATCGTGTAGCCGGCGAGCATGAACACGTAGCTGCGTGCGGTGCGGTCGGAGATCGCGAGGTAGAGCAGCGTGCCGCACCACGTCGCGACGATGACGCTGAAGAGGATCGGCGTCTCGACGAACGGCGGCACGAACAGGATCGCGGCGGCCGCGCCGAGTGCGGTGCCGAGCGCGCGATACAGCGCCTTCGAGCGCGTCGCGCCGACGAACGGGTTCGACACGATGTACACGCTCGCCATCGCCCAGTACGGACGCGGCAGCTGGAAATACAGGCCGAGGTACAGCGCCAGCATCGACGCGGCGAACGTCTTGCCCGAGAACAGCCAGTCGCGAAGGCTCGGATAGGTCATGACGCGGAATCGGCGGGGTGGGACGGGCGCGACGCCGGATGAGGCGCATCGGCCGCGTTGAATGCGTTCAGGACGCGCAGCGTCGCTTCGAGATCGGCGCGCGTGACGCCCTTGAGCACCTGGGCGCGCAGCACGCGCAGGTCTTCTTCCATCTTCGCGGTGACCGCGCGGCCGGCGGCCGTCAGCGAAATCGTTTTCGCGCGGCGGTCGTGCGGATCCTCGTCGCGGCGTGCGAGGCCAGCCGCGCACAGCTGGTCGAGCAGGCGCACGAGCGACGGCCCCTCGATGCCGACGTATTCGGCGAGCGTGCCCTGGCGCACGCCTTCGCCGAGGCGGCCGGCGATCAGCAGCGGCGTCGCGCAGGCTTCGGACACGTTGTACGCGGTCAGCACGGCGTCGCTCGTGCGGCGCCACTTGCGCGCGGTGAGCACCAGCAGGCTGCTGACGGCGAGGCGAAGATCGTGCAGATTGGTCATGGGCGGGATGATAGGGGCAAAAACATTCGATAGCAAACTATCGTTTTCGTCACCCGGGTGTCATTGACGCTCGCCGGGGTGCCAACCTGCAACGAGCAATTTAGGCGGCGGGCAGGGGCCGGTCAAGCTGTAAGGTTGTGAGCGCGCGGTGGATCGCGAGGCAGCGCGTGCGATCCGGTGGATCGGACCAGACCAGATCGGTCGGACCGGGGCGATCGACATGCCCCTTGGCGATTGGCCGATCCGTGCCCGGCGTGTCGGGGCGTTGCAAGCCCGCTGCGACGCCGGGCTCGGCAGCTTCGTGACCGCGCGTGTGACCGAATCGATGTCGAACTACATGCTCGATACGGCCGAGCGCGAGCTGGTCGACTTCTCGATCGTGCATCGTGCACTCGCCGGAGCACGATCCCGACGCATATCGACGGCGCGCATCTCGGCACGGTGATGGAGCCGGTCGGTGTCGCGGCGCTGATCACGCCGTGGAATTTCCCGGTCGCGATGATCGCGCGCAAGGCCGCCGCCGCGATCGCGGCCGGTTGCGCGGTGGTGGTGAAGCCTGCGCACGAGACGCCGTTCTCGGCGCTCGTGCAGCTCGCCGACGAGGCCGGGTTCCCGGCCGGCGTGTTCAGCGTCGTGCTCGGCGAACCGCAGATGACGATGGAAACGCTCGTCGGCGATGCGCGCGTGCGTGCGATGAGCTTCACCGGATCGACGCGCGTTGAGCGGCGCATGACCGAAACCGCGGCGAAGGCCAGCATTCGCAAGATCGCGCTCGAACTGGGCGGCAACGCGCCGTTCATCGTGACCGGGGATGCGGATCTCGACCAGGCGGTGCGGATCGCCGTCAGTGCGAAGTTCCAGACCTCCGGGCAGGACTGTTGCGCGGCGAACCGGGTCTTCGTCGCGCGGCCGCCGCACTCGCGAACCTCGCGATTCTCGAGCGCGAGAACCTGGTCGGCAACGCCGCGGAAGTGGGCGCGTATTTCGGCGCGAAGCTGCGCGACGCGTTCGATGCGCATCCGCTCGTCGGTGAGGTGCGCAGCGTCGGGATGCTGGCTGCGCTCGCATTCATGGCCGACAAGGACGCGCGCACGCCGTTCGATCCCGCACGGAAGATCGGCGCGCAGGTGTCGGCCGCGGCGCTGCAGCGCGGCGTGATCGCGCGCGCGATGCCGCATGGGGACATTCTCGGGTTTGCGCCGCCGCTCGTGATGACGCGTGCGGAAGCGGACGAGATCGTCGGTATCGTGAAGGAAGCGGTGGACGAGGTCGCGGAGCGAAACATGTCGACCATCGCATGAGCTTCTTGAAGTAATGACGCGCGCGTCGGTGCGCGCGGAGACGCCGTCGCACTTCCGTGCGACGGCTTTTTTCATGACGCGTGCCGTGAGAGAAAACGGCGTTCGCCGTCCAGGCTAACTTAGTAATCCCACGTCACGGGAACGAAGCGGAACCCGTTGCCGTTCTTTGCGATATGCCCGATGGACGGGAATGCGACGTGCGCCGCGGCCAGCATCGCGCCGGTTTCGGCGGCTTCGTTGAACAGTGCGATACGAACGTCGACCGCCCCTTCGGGATCGTGTTCGAAGCCGTTTTGCCAATCGGGATTGTCGAAGTTGACTTCGAAGACCGCGTCGCCGACGAACGTCAGCTTTTCGCCGTTCGATGCGATGTCCACCACGCAGTGTCCCGGCGTGTGCCCGCCCGTCACGCGCGCCGATACGCCCGCCGCGACCTGCACGGTCTGATCGAACTGCACGATGTTTTCGCCGTAGAGTTCGACGAACCGGGCAGCCGCCTTGCGCAGCGCGGGCGGAACGGTTTCCGGCATCACCGTCTTGCTGAAGTCCGGATTCTTCCAGAACGCCACTTCCGCGGCTGATACGTGAATGCGCACCTCCGGGTTCAGCTTGGCCTTGACGCCTTCGACGTTCAGGCCGCCGACGTGGTCCATGTGCATGTGCGTGATCACGATATCGGTGATTGCAGCCAGGTCGATGCCGGCCGATTCCAGGCGCATGACCGACCGTCCGGCGCGCGTGAAGTATTCGAAACCGTCGCCCACGCCGGAGTCGATCAGGATCAGTCGATCGCCGCTGCGCACGAGCGCGATGTTCAGCGCCCAGTCGAACATGTCGCGTTGCAGGAAGCGGCCGTCGAACCATTCGTTGCGGTCCGCTTCGCTCACGTTGGTCGACATCGTGGAGGTCGGCAGCGGCAGAATGCCGTCGCTGATCAGCACGACATCGATGTCGCCGATGCGTACGCCGTAGCGGGAAGAAACGAGTTCACCCGAACCTTCGTTGCCCAGATGGGCGGTAACCGGTTGCACGTTGCGAATTAATTTGCTCATGGTCAGTTGTCCTGTTGATCGAGGGGTAATCCGCACTGCGCGGCGCGGTTCGAGAGCACGACCGTGAATGTCGCGCACTTCGTTGCGCTCGTATTGCGATCGAGCGTGTGAGCGATTGTAGGAAAGGGCGGCGGATGCCAGTAGCCCCGCGCGTGCGCACACCATGTTGTTCGAGAGGCAACAATCCGGTACCGGCGTTGCCGACCGCCGGAACGTATATCGCCTGCCGTCCGTTGCCGTCCGTTGCCGCGCGGCGGGCGATGCGGTCGATGTCATCGAAGCAGTCGATGCTGTCGAAGCGTCGGAGGGCTTTGCCGAGGACGGTGCCTCGCTGCAGGGAGCACCTGCGCGTCGCGATCACGCCGGACGGCGCCACGCCCCCCGATCTCGCAGGCGGCCATCATGTCGTACGTGGGAGCCATCGTCTTGCCGGTCTTGCCGATCGGCCAGTTGTTGGCGAGCGACGCGCGAGGTGACGCCGTCGCATGGGAGTATTGCGGCGCGTCATTTTGGGGTGTCTCGCAGATTTCGATGGGCGTCGCTTGCCGACCCAAGACGGATAGCCGCCGATAATTCTCAAACGACCGTTTCAGTTCCGGATTCGGTCATCGCGAGGAAAAGCGAACCGTCCAATCAATATGGATAGTGATGTCAAACGCGGCATCCGGCGAGAACATCGACTTGATCACAAAAGTGTAGAACCGATGCGCTCTTCCGCCCAAAATCGATGCTACAGACCGCCGCGCTTGAGCGGGATTCCCTGCGGATGCGGATTCACGTCGTCAGAATCTTCGGGAAGCAGGTTGCCATCGTCGAGCTTCGCATCGGCACGCGCTGTTGCGGGATAGCGTTCGGGGTAAAGGTGGCGTCGGGCGACCGTCTCGTCGAACGTGCCAGACCATTTCGCAACGACGACCGTGGCCAGGCTGTTGCCGATCGTATTGCACGTTGCGATCGCCATCGACATGAAGCGGTAGACGCCGAAGATCAGTGCGAGTCCTTCTACCGGCAGCAGCCCCGTCGATGTCACCGTTGCCGCGAACACGACGAACGATCCGCCCGATACCGTCGCGGCACCTTTCGACGTCAACAGCATCAGCAGCAGGATCCCCATCTGATGCTCGAACGTGAGCGGCACGTTGTACGCGTGCGCGATGAACATCACGCCCATCGCCATGAAGATCGACGTCCCGTCGAGATTGAACGCATAGCCGGTCGGCAGCACGAGACCGACCGTCTGCTTCGCGCAGCCGAGTCGCTCGAGCTTGATCAGGAGGCGCGGCAACGCGCTTTCCGATGACGCGGTGCCGAGCACGATCAGGATCTCGTCCTTGATGTAGCGCATGAAGCGCCACATGCTGAAGCCGGCCAGCTTCGCGACGATGCCCATCACGACGACGATGAACAGCACCACGACCGCGTAGAAACTGAGTACGAGTTGCGCGAGCGCGACCAGCACGGCTGTCCCGTTGCTGCCAACCGCGAACGCGATCGCGCCGAAGGTGCCGAGCGGGGCAAGTTTCATCACGAGATTGATGAACGAGAACAGGACCTCCGAAATCTGGTCGAGCCCGTCGTTGATTCGCGCGCGCCGCCCTTCGGGAATCGCAAGAATGCCGATGCCGACCATCACCGCGAGCACGACCACCTGCAGCAGCTCGCCCTTCGCGAACGCGCCGATGAAGTTGTCCGGCACGAGATGCATCACGAATTCGGTGAACCCTTGTGGCGCCGCCTTTGCCGCGGCGACCGGCACCTTGCCGACCGCCACGGATGTCATGCCCTGGCCGGTCTGCAGCAGATTGCCGGCGAACAGGCCGAACGCCAGCGCGATCGTCGACACGACTTCAAAGTAGACGATCGCCCGCCAGCCGACTCGCCCCGCGCTCTTCACGTCGCCGGCGGAAGCGATGCCATGCACGATCGTCAGGAACACGAGCGGCGCGACGCCGGCCTTGATCAGCGCGAGAAAGACGTCGCCGAGGATCTTCAGCTGCGTGCCGAATTTCGGAAACAGCAGCCCGGCGACGATGCCGAGCACCAGCGACGCGAGCACCTGCATGCCGAGCTTGCGATACCACGGGCGCTTCGGCGCCGGGGCGACCGGTTCGTCGCGCGAGGTCTGTGCGTGATTCATGATGGTGTCTCCTCCACGACGTCCGCTCAGATTTCGCGGGACAGTGCGATTGCCCGATCGACCATCTGCGGCGCGAGGCCCAGGTAGTTGACCGGATCCGTCATGCGTTCGATCGCGTCGCGATCGAAGTGCCGCGTCACCTCGGGCAGTGCGGCCAGCGCTTCGGCGAGCGTGCCGCCCATCTCGTTGACCGTGCGGCACGCGTCATACACGATGTCGTGCGCCTGCTGGCGCCCGGTAAACGGCGCCATCTGCATCATCGCGGCTTCGGCGACGATCAGCCCCTTGCTGATGCCGAGGTTCTGCTTCATCCGTTGCGCATCGACGATCAGCCCGCCGAGCGCGAACTTGGCCTGATGCAGCGCCCCCGATGTCAGGATGAAGCTCTCGGGAATCGCGATCCATTCCGCATGCCACGGACCTGTCGCGCGCTCGAAATCCTGGATCATCGCGTCGACCATCAGGCCCGCGTGCTGGCGCACCGCCTTCGCGGCTGCGAGCATCAGTTCGCTCGAAATCGGATTGCGCTTCTGCGGCATCGTGCTACTCGCGCCGCGTCCCTTGACGAACGGTTCGTACACTTCCGCGAACTCGGTCGACGCCATGATCATGATGTCGATCGCGATCTTGCCGAGCGAGCCGGTGATCAGCGCGAGCAGGTTGACCGCTTCGGCGAAGCCGTCGCGCGCGACGTGCCACGTCGTCGCGGGCACACCGAGCTTCAGTTCTTCCGCAAGCGCCTTCTGGACTTCGAAACCCTTGTCGCCGAGCGACGCCAGCGTGCCAGCCGCGCCCGCGAACTCGACGACCGCGACGCGCGAGCGCAGTTCCGCGAGCCGCTGCTGATGCCGGTCGAACATCGCGAGCCAGATTGCGGCCTTGTATCCGAACGTGACCGGCAGCGCCTGCTGCAGATGCGTGCGACCCGCCATCGCGGTATCGCGATGCTTGATCGCGAGATCGGCAAGGATGCCGCGCAGCTCGCGGATGTCGCCGTCGATCGAATCGAGCGCATCGCGCACTTGCAGCGACACGGCGGTGTCCATGATGTCCTGCGTCGTTGCACCCCAATGCACATAGCGGCCCGCGTCGCCACACATTGCGACGAGCTGGTGCACGAGCGGCAGGATCGGATAGCCGACGATGTCCGTCTCCTCGCGCATGTGATCGAAATCGATGCGCTCGATGCTCGCTTCCTGTGCAATCACGTCGGCCGCTTCGGCTGGAATCACACCGGCGCGTGCTTCGGCCTTCGCGAGCGCGACTTCGACGTCGATGTAGCGCTGCACGAGCGAGTAATCGGAAAACAGCGCGCGCATCTTCGCGGTGCCGAAGGCGTCTCGAAACAGAATCGAATCGACGACGGTGCTGGAGACAGGGATGGTGCGGCTTGGCATGGCGACCTCTGAAAACGGAAAACGGGGAAAAGGCATCGGACCTTGAAACCGAATGCGTCGATATGTCCGGACATATAGAAGGCTATTATGTCCGGACATATCGCTCAAGCGATGTTTACCCTTAAACTGTCGGCGATGATCGATACGCAGAGAAAATGAACAGACCCCATTTCGCCGAGATCGCGCGCGACCTGACCGAAGGCATCGCGTCTGGCCGCTTTCCGGTCGGCTCGTACTTGCCGACCGAGCTTGAATTGCGCGATCTGTACAAGACGAGCCGGCACACGATCCGCGCGGCGCTGCACGAGCTGCAGCAACTTGGCTTCGTGTCTCGGCGCAAGAACGCGGGAACGCGTGTCGAATCGGCGCAACCGAAAAACGACTTCCGGCCGTCGCTCGCTTCGATCGAGGATCTCGTCCAGTTCGGTTCGGAGAACCTGCGCGTGGTGCAGTCGATCGAGGCGCTTGCGGCGCAGGGCAAGCTCGCGAAGGTTCTGAAGTGCGAAGAAGGCGCACGCTGGCTGCGCATTTCGAGCCTGCGCGTGGAACGCGACACGACGCGTCCGCCAATCGGCTGGACGGACGTCTATATCGATCCGGGTTATGTGGAAATCGCGGAGACGGCTCGCCACGAGCCGGATACGTTGATCAGTTCATTGATCGAGACGCGTTACGGGCGATGCGTTGCGGAGATCCAGCAGAACGTGCAGGCGGTAAACGTCTCGCCGGAAATGGCTGCGCGACTGCAGATCCCGGCGGGAACGGCCGCGCTCGAAATCGTGCGGCGCTATCTCGATTCGACGGGCGTTGCGTTCGAAATCTCGATCAGCATTCACCCGGCCGAACGATTTTCCGTTTCCATGAGGCTGAAACGGTCCGAGAGTTGAACTGGCGGACGGGTGAAATTGCCGTCCGCAGTGACGCGCCGAAACAGAAAGTGGATTGACTCGGTATCTGCTCTGCCCGTGATTCCCTGCCGCCTTCAATGCACCAGCCACGGTGCAGTAGCTTTACTCAATCACCTAATTTCAGGATGACGGTGATCACGCCGTAGCCTGGGCGAGCGGCCGAAAGAGATGCCATCCGGCAACGCGCACACACGGTTCCGACATCGCTGCCCCCGAAACGCACATCGCCCGCCGTCCATTACCGGACGGCGAGCGATGCGAAGGTTGCCGGTTATGGGAAGCAGTAACCGATCGATCGAATATCAACCCGGTTGTCCCGGCACCGTCTCCCCGCGCAGCGAGCACCCGCGCGTCTCGATCACGTCCGCCAGCGCGACGAGCCCGATCGCGCAGGCCGCCATCATGTAGTACGCGGGAATCATCGTATTGCCGGTCTTGCCGATCAGCCAGTCGTTGACGATCGGCGCGGTGCCGCCGAACAGCGAGGTCGACACGTTGTACGCGATCGCCATGCCCGCATAGCGCACATGGGCCGGGAACATCGCGGAAATGGTCGCGAACAGCGTCGCGCTGGCGGTGCTGCCGGGAAACAGCGTGGCGGCTCGGCAGGCCGGTGCGCGGGCGTGTTCGCGCACCGGTTCGCGATGCACCACGCGCGTGATCGTCCTGTATTGCGTCGTCGTCGATCGATTCGGGATATTCGCCAGCGTTCGGTTACGCGATCGTGCGACGCCGCGATAAGGTCTCCGAATGGAATGCGTCGCATCTCTCGCGCGAGTGACTGCGAACGCCGGCTCGCGAGGCCGGCGCATCGCCCGGCTCGCCGCTTAGCGCACGTGCGGCAGCAACGCGCGCAGCCAGTACGCAACGGCCACGGCGCCGCCATCCGGCGTGCCGATCGCGCGCTCGCCGAGATAGCTCGCCCGTCCCGCGCGCGGCGTCATGCCTGCCGTTTGCTGCGCACCGTGTTCCGCGGCTTGCGCGGCGGCCGCCCATGCGCTCGCGGGGTCGCGATCATGATCGAGCGCGTGGTCGAACGCATCGGCGGCCGGTATCAGCGCGTCGAGCATCGTCCGGTCGCCGGCACGTGCGCCGCCCAGTTCGCCGATCGCATCCACCGCACTGTGGAAAGCCGCTGCCCAGTCGCGCGCCGACGGTTCGGCAGCGTCGCCGAGGCGCCGCGACGCGCGCAGCAGCGCGGTCGCATAAAACGGTCCCGAGCTGCCCGCGATCGCGCGGCGCAATGCGGCGCCCAGCGCCGCGAGTGTACCGGCCGGCGTGCCGTAGGCAGTTTCCGGCAACGCGAGGATCGCCTGCGCGGCGCGGTACATGCTCGCGCCGAGATCGCCGTCGCCGGCGGCCGTGTCGAGTTCGGTCAGTGTCGCTTCGTTGTCGATCAACGCTTGCGCGACCGCACGCAGCGCCGGTTGCAGCCGCGCGGCCCACGCGCGGCCGGCCGCATCGAGGGGCGGCAGCGGCTCATCGTGCGCGGCCGCCGCGGCCACGCGAATCTGCGCGTTGACGGTGCCGCCGCCGGGCCATGCGCGTGCCTGCGTCGGCGCGTCGAGCAGCGCGGCGCGTTCGTCGTTCAGACGCAGCAGCGAGATCGAGCAGCCGGGCATGTTCAGCGCGGACAGGAACGTGCCGGCCCATGCGCGCGCGACCATGATGCCGCGCCGGCTCAGGTTGTCGTAAGCGGCGCGCAGCACGATCGCGAGCTCCATGTCCGGCGTCGCGCCGAGACCGTTGACGAACAGCGCGACGCGTTCGCCGCGATCGAGCACGAGGTCGGCGACGATGCTCGACAGCAGCGTCTCGACGAGCGCGTCGGCCGGCAGCGGTGCGGTGCGTTCGACGCCTTTCTCGCCGTGGATGCCGAGGCCGAGCTCGATCTCGTGATCGGCGAGGCTGAACCCGGACTTGTCGGCGCCGGGGAGCGTGCAGCCGTCGAGCGCGACGCCCATCGTGCCGAGCTCGGCCGCCGCATCGCGCGCGATTTTCGCGACGCGGGCAAGCGGCAGCCCGCGCGCGGCGGCCGCGCCGGCCAGCTTGTGGATCAGCACGGTGCCCGCGATCCCGCGCCGCTGCCCGCGCTCGACGCGGCCGCGCAGCGACACGTCGTCGGCGACGATCACCGTCTCGACCGGAATGCCCTCGGCGCGTGCGAGTTCGGCGGCCAGCCCGAAGTTGAGTCGGTCGCCGGTGTAGTTCTTCACGACGAGCAGCGCGCCGTTCGGGCCGGCGCTCGCGCGAATCGCGGCGAGCACGGCATCGGTCGACGGCGACGTGAACACTTCGCCGCAGACGGCCGCGCTCAGCATCCCTTCGCCGACATAGCCGCCGTGCGCGGGCTCGTGGCCGCTGCCGCCGCCGGACAGGATCGCGACGGGGCGCTGCGGCGGCTCGGGCAGCGGCTGGCGCACGAGCACATGCTCGTCGCCGAGGATCGCGACATGCGGCGACTGCCGCGCGATGCCTTCGAGCATTTCGCGCACGACATCGGACGGGCGGTTCACGAGCTTTTTCATGGCGATGGTTTCCTGACGGTGGGACGGCGGCACGCATGCGGCGCAGGTCGGGCGACGTACTGTGATCGTAGGCGGCGCGATCGGAAAACGGTGCGCCGGATGGTCCGCGTTACGTAACATCGAAGCATTCGTAGCACGAATGTAACGAAAACGGCGCCGCTCATGGGCCCGGAATGCGTCGTTCGCGATCGCGGGCGCTCGGCGCGTACGCCGTGCGGATGCTGGCCTGGCCGCCGCGCCACCCGTTCGCCCGCGCCAATGGCATGGAAAATGCTGAGTGTTCCCCGGTCCTTATTCGAACATTCCATCGCCCGGACCGCGAGGAGACCACCATGTATCGAACCCGCATGTTCACGTCCGCTGCGGTGCTGGCCGCCGCCGGCGTATTGACCGCCTGTGGCGGCAACGACGTTGCCGCGCCGTCGAGTGCAGCCGCCGGCACCAGCGGTACGACCGTCACCGACACCCACCACGGTAACGTGACCGATGGCGGCTGGGGAACCAGCGGCGCGCCGGGCACGAACGGCGCCGTCAGCACGGCCGGTCAGCTCGCCATCGCCGTCGGCAACACTGTCGCCGGCACGTCATTGCCGGTACTCGGCAACAACGCGACGCGCAGCGCCGGCGACACGATTTCGAGCGTCAGCACGATCACTCGCGCGGCGAGCAATGCGTTGAGCGACGGCCTCGGGCGGATCGGCTCGACTGCCGACCCGGTCGGCACGACGATCGCCGGGCTGGGCGAAGTCGTCGCCACGACGGGCAATCCGGTGGCGGGCCTCGCGCAGACGGCCCGCGCGCTCGGGTCGGGGCCGCTGGCACCGCTCGCGCCGTTGACGACACCCGCCAGCGCGGTGCTCGATACCGTGGCGGGCGGCCTCGGCGCGGCGGGCAGCACGATCGGCGCGACGCTCGCGTCGGGCGCCGTGCGACAGGTCACGCAACCGCTCAGCTCCGCCGTCACGCCGCTCGTGATCACGGCCGGCCAGGCCACGCAGCAGATCGGCGCGACGACGGGTCTCGGGCAACCGGTGGCCGGGGTGCTCGGGCAGGCCGGCGGCGCGGTGTCGACGGTGGGCTGGCGGCTGGGGATCCCGACGCAGCCGGCCGCCGGCCCGACGAGTCAGATCGTCGGCGCGGCGGGCGGGCTCGTCGGCGCAATCGGCAATACCGTGACGAATGCAGGCGGGCTCGTCAATGACGATGGCCCGAACGGCATCGCGCCGATTGCGGGCCTCATCGTGAGCCTCGCCGGTGCTTCGGTCACGACCGTGCAGAACGGGCCGACGAGCGGGTCGGGTGGAGCGGGGCCGCTCGGCGGCTTGCTGTCGGGGCTCGGATCGACACCGCTCGATTCGCTGAACGGCGGGCCCGGCGCCGGGGCGGCAAGTCCGCTGGCACCGGTGAAGAGTCTCGTTTCGACGGTCACCGGCACACTTGGGAGCGTGGCGGGCGGCGCGGGATCGAGCGCGGGTTCCGCGGCGAATCCGCTGGCGCCGGTGACGTCGCTGCTTGGTGGCGTGCTCGGCGGCGTCGGGAAGTAGTTGCGCATGGTGCGGTGAGCGGGCTTGCCAACGACGGCTTCCGCACGAACCCGATCGGCGCGCCACAGCAGATCGTCGAGCGGATCACCGCGTTGAAGGCGATCGGCGTCGATCTCGTGCTCGCCGGGTTCCTGCGTTTCATCGAGGAGGTAGAGTATTTCGGCCAACGCGTGCTGCCGCTCGTGCGCGAGTTCGAAGCGTGGAGACAGGCGATTGCCGCGTGATGCGCGCGGGTGTGCGGCAGCCGGCCGCGATCGCCAGGGACGGCGCGATCGTCTGAATGTGATGGCCGGCGAGGCGTGTCACTGGGCATCAAGGATCGCGGCTTCACGACGGGCGGCGCGGGCGGGTCGGTGCCTTACCGATCCGCGACCTGCCGTCATCACGCCGCACCGGCCATTCTCGACGCCTCGACGAGCATCTGCACGCCGAGGCTGCCGAGCACCGCGCCCATCGCCCAGCGCTGCGCGAGCAGCAGCGTCGGACGCCCGTGCAGGAACTTCGCGATGCCGCTCGAGCAGATCGCGACCAGCCCGTTCGCCGACGCGAACGCGGCGATCAGCAATGAACCGAGAAACAGTGACTGGCCGAACACGCTGCCCTGCCGGTAGTCGATGAACTGCGGCAGCAGCGACACGAACAGCATCGCGAGCTTCGGATTCAGCACGCTGGTCGTCGCACCCATCGCGAGCAGCCGCAGCGGCTGCTCGTTCGGCAGCGCCTGCACCTCGAACGGCGAGCGGCCGCCGGGCCGCACCGCCTGCCACGCGAGGTAGAGCAGATACGCGGCGCCCACGACGCCGAGCACGGTGCCCGCATACGGCACGCTCAGGAACAGCGTCGTGATCCCGAACGCGGCGCCGAACATGTAGAACAGATAGCCGACCATCACGCCTGCCAGCGAAATCAGCCCGGCGGTGCGCCCTTGCGCGATCGAGCGCGACATCACGTAGACCATGTTCGGCCCCGGCGTGACCGCGAGCATGCCGCCGATGACCAGGAATCCATAGAGCGAGCTGGAGGTTTGCATGATGGCTGCTTCCTGCAATGAACGTCGATGGCATCCATTGTCCGGCCGTGGAGAAAGACAGTAAAACGGGATAAACTGAATCAATTGATCAGATTTTCTGAATGAAATGAAAAAGCTCGATCTCGACGTGCTGGCGATGGTGGTGGCCGTGACGGAGTCAGGCTCGTTCGCGCAGGGCGCGCAGGCGGTGCATCGTTCGCCGTCGGCGGTGAGCATGCAGATCAAGGCGCTGGAGGATGCGCTCGGCAAGCCGCTGTTCATCCGCGACACGCGCAACGTCACGGCCACCGACGACGGCCGCATGCTCGCCGAATACGGCCGCCGGATGCTGGCGATGCGCGACGAGGCGTGGGCGTCGGTCGTGCGGCCGGAGATTCGCGGCCGCGTGACGATCGGCGTGCCCGACGACTACATCTCGTCGCTGCTGCCGCAGGTGCTCGGCAAGTTCGCCGCGATGCATCCGCGCGTCGAAGTGCGCGTGATCGGCCAGCCGAGCAGTGCGCTGGTGCCGATGTTGAAGGACAACGCCGTCGACCTCGCTTGCCTCACCCGGGTCAAGGGCGTGACCGGCGAGCTGGTGCGGCGCGAGCCGATCGTGTGGACGGGATCGGCGAAGCGCAACGTGTGGGAAGAGCGTCCGCTGCCGGTCGCGTTGTTCGCGCACGGCAGCATGGCGCGCGATCACGCGATCAAGGCGCTGAAGCGGCAGAAGATTCCGTTCCGGATGTCGTATGAAAGCCCGAGCTTCCTCGGGCTGCTCAGCGTGGTCGAGGCCGGCCTCGCGGTGGCGCCGCTCGCGCGCTGCAGCATCCCCGCGCACCTCGTGCAGCTGTCGCCTAACGAAGGGTTGCCGCCGTTGGGCGAGATCGAGGTCGTGCTGGCGCGCAGCGCGCAGTCGGCGCGCCCGCCATGCGACTATCTTGCCGAACAGATTCTCGATGAATGGCGTGCGTGATCGCGCTGTCCGTCCGCCCGAACGTCAGCACGATTTCAGCAGCCATTCCCGAAACGCCACGAGCGACGGCAGCGTGTCGTTTTCCGGCGGGTACACGAGGTAGTAGCTGCGCTGGCTGGTGATCGCGTCGCCGATCGATACGAGCTCGTTGCGGCTCAGCTCGTCTTCCACCAGCACCTTCGGCACGAGGCCGATCCCCATCCCGGCCCGCACGGCCTGGATCAGGTGCGACGTCAGCTCGAAGCTCGGGCCGATCCGCATCTCGCGATGATCGAGCCCGAAATGCGAGAACCATTCCGCCCACGCATGCTGATTGCTCGTTACGCCCAGCAGCGTCTGGCCGGCCGCCCATGCCGGCGCGCGCACCCCGGCCTTGCGGCGCCCGGCCGCGTCGGGGCTCGCGATCGCGATCAGGAACTCGTTGTACAGCCGGTGCGCGTGCAGGCCGGGCCAGTCGCCCGCGCCGACGGTGATGGCCGCGTCGAGATCGTCGGTATGGAAGTCGATGCCGCCGATTCGCGAATGCAGGTGCACGGTCACGCCCGGATGCGCGGCATAGAAGTCGTGCAGGTGCGGCAGCAGCCATTTCGAGCCAAAAGTCGGCAAGGTCGCGAGCCGCAGCGTGCCGGCGCCGGCCTGGTGCGACATCGCCTGCAGCGTCGCGCCGCGGATGCGCCCGAGCGCGCCGCTCAGCTCGACGAAGTAGCGCCGCCCGACTTCCGTCAGCTTCACGGAGCGGCCCTCACGCCGGAACAGCGGCACGCCGAGTTGGTCCTCCAGCGTCTGGACCTGCCGGCTGATCGCGCTCTGGCTCAGCGACAGCTCGTCGGCCGCGCGCGTGTAGCTTTCATGCCGCGCGGCGGCCTCGAATACCAGCAGCAGCGACATGGACGGGGTCAGGCGGCGGTAATTCATGAGTTTTATGCAAGTTTTGACGGGGGAGAATTCGTTTGTTTCTCGTGCTGATTCGCAAGATACTGGATTTCCGGGTAGCGTGGAATCTTGCTCAAAACTCATGTTTCTGACCGAGGCCGCGCACCAGCCCCACCCACCTCGCGCTTTCATTCCATGTCGATCGCTTCGTTGCCCCGTCCCGTCAGCCCGCCCGAGGGCCGTTACCGCGACTTTCTCGCCGCGCTCCAGGCCGCCGGATTCGCCGGCGAAATCCGCGCGGACCATGCGAACCGGACCGTGCAGGCAACCGACAACTCGATCTACCAGCGTCTGCCGCAGGCGGTGATCTGTCCCGCGCATGCGGACGACGTGCGGCTCGTCGCGCGGCTGCTGGCCGAACCCGCGCACCGCGACGTCGCGGTGGCCGCGCGCGGCGGCGGCACCGGCACCAACGGGCAGTCGCTGACCGACGGCGTGGTCGTCGACCTGTCGCGCAACATGAACCGGATCCTGGAGATCAACGCCGGCGAGCGCTGGGTGCGCGTGCAGGCGGGCGTCGTCAAGGACCAGCTCAATGCCGCGCTCGAGCCGCACGGTCTCTTTTTCGCGCCGGAGCTGTCGACGTCGAACCGCGCGACGGTCGGCGGGATGATCAATACCGATGCGAGCGGGCAGGGCAGCTGCACATACGGCAAGACGCGCGACCACGTGCTCGCGCTCGACTTCGTGCTGATGGGCGGCGAGCGGCTGCACAGCGACGCGCTCGCGGACGACGAACTGGAACGCCGCTGCGCGCGGCAGGACCGGGTCGGCAAGGTCTATCGCACCGCGCGCCGCATCAGCGACGAAAAGGCCGCGCTGATCGACGCGAAGTTTCCGAAGCTCAATCGCTGCCTGACCGGCTACGATCTCGCGCACCTGCGCGAACCGGACGGCCGCTTCAACCTGAACAGCGTGCTGTGCGGCGCCGAAGGCTCGCTCGGCTTCGTCGTCGAAGCGAAGCTGAACGTGCTGCCGATCCCGACGTATTCGGTGCTGGTCAACGTGCGCTACGCCGGCTTCATGGACGCGCTGCGCGATGCGCGCGCGCTGCTCGCGCTCAAGCCGCTGTCGATCGAGACGGTCGACTCGAAGGTGCTGATGCTTGCGATGAAGGATTTCGTGTGGAGCAGCGTGGCCGAGTATTTCCCGCAGGACGACGCGCGTCCGACGCTCGGCATCAACCTGATCGAATTCAGCGGCGACGATGCGCAGGACGTGGATGCGCGCGTGCGCGCGTTCGTCGACCACCTGCGCACCGACACGAGCGTCGAGCGGCTGGGCCATACGCTCGCGACCGGCGACGATGCGGTGAAGCGCGTGTATGCGATGCGCAAGCGCGCGGTCGGCCTGCTCGGCAACGTGCAGGGCGAGGCGCGCCCGCAGCCGTTCGTCGAGGACACCGCGGTGCCGCCCGAGAACCTGGCCGCGTACATCGCCGAATTCCGCGCGCTGCTGGACGGCCACGGGCTGCAGTACGGGATGTTCGGCCACGTCGACGCGGGCGTGCTGCACGTGCGCCCGGCGCTCGACATGAAGGACCCGAAGCAGGCCGCGCTGGTGCGGCCGGTGTCGGACGCGGTGGCCGAGCTCACGCAGCGGCATGGTGGCCTGTTATGGGGAGAGCACGGCAAGGGCGTGCGCTCCGAATATGCGCCGGCGTTTTTCGGCGAGCTGTATGCGTCGTTGCAGCAGTTGAAGGCCGCGTTCGATCCGCACAACCAGTTCAACCCGGGCAAGATCGCGACGCCGCCGGACCACACGCTGCGGCTGCTGAAGATCGACGAAGTACCCACGCGCGGCGACCACGACCGGCAGATCGACGAGCGCGTGTGGCAGAGCTACGGCACGGCGATGCACTGCAACGGCAACGGTGCGTGCTACAACTTCGATCCGGATGACGCGATGTGCCCGTCGTGGAAGGCGACGCGCGAACGCGTGCAGTCGCCGAAGGGGCGCGCGTCGCTGATGCGCGAATGGTTGCGCCTGCAAGGACAGGCCGGCGTCGACGTCGTCGCGGCGGCGCGCGCGCGGCAGCCGTTCCTGCGCGGTCTCGTGGCGCGCTGGCGCAACAGCCGCGCCGCGCGCAACGGTGAAGCCGACTTCTCGCACGAGGTGTACGACGCGATGGCCGGCTGCCTCGCGTGCAAATCGTGCGCGGGACAGTGCCCGGTCAAGGTCAACGTGCCCGAGTTCCGCTCGCGCTTTCTCGAGCTGTATCACCAGCGCTATCTGCGGCCGGTGCGCGACTACCTGATCGGCTCGCTCGAATTCACGATGCCGTGGATGGCGCGCGTGCCGGCGCTGTACAACGGGCTGATGCGTGCCGGCTGGGTGCGCATGCTGCTCGAGCGGCACGTCGGGATGGTCGATAGCCCGCTCTTGAGCCGCTTCGACCTCGCAGCGGTGATCCGGCAGTGGAACGTGCGGCCGGCCGATCCGCAGGCGCTCGCCGCGCTGAGCGATGCGCAGCGCGCGCGCAGCGTCGTCATCGTGCAGGATACCTTCACGCGCTATTTCGACACCGAGCAGCTGGCGACGCTGATCGAGCTGGCCGCGCGCATCGGCTTCCAGGTGTGGCTGGCGCCGCTCGCGCCGAACGGCAAGGCACTCCATGTGCAGGGTTTTCTGCGCGCGTTCGAGAACGCGGCGATTCGCAACGCGACGCAACTGGCCGCACTTGCGCGCTCGGGTGTCGCGCTCGTCGGCCTCGATCCGGCCATGACGCTCACGTATCGGCAGGAATACCTGAAGGTGACGGGGCTGGCCGACGTGCCGAAGGTCGCGCTGCCGCAGGAGTGGCTGCTGGATGCGATGCCGGCGGCCGGGGCGGGCGTGGGCGCGGGTGATGTGTCGGCAGCGTACCGGTTGCTGCCGCATTGCACGGAGAAGACCAACGCGCCGGACAGCGGCAAGCAGTGGGCGCAGGTGTTCGCGCGTCGCGGGCTGCGCCTGGCGGTTCAGGCGGCCGGCTGCTGCGGGATGTCGGGGACCTACGGGCACGAGGCGCGCAACCTGCAGACGTCGAGGACGATCTATGCGCAATCGTGGGCCGCGCAGGTCGATGCGCCGCAAGAGCAGGGCGAAGCGCTCGCGACCGGCTATTCGTGCCGCAGCCAGGTGAAGCGCATGTCCGCGCGGCAGGTGCGTCATCCGCTGCAGGCGCTGCTCCAGCATGTCCGTGCGGCGGGGTGACGCGATTGGCCCGGCGTGGCATGGGTAGGTCGCGCCCGGCCTGTTGTGATGGCGCGGCCGGATGATTGCATCGGCACCGCGATGTCCGCGCGGGCCGCATCGGGCAGCGTGACGCATTCCCGCTGCTAATATGGCTGGAGACGGACGGCCTTGCTCGTCCGCATGTGTCCACACGACAAGCACGCAAGTCTCCCAAGGATCCCGCCGCATGCGTATCGATCCGTACAGCCTGGAACTGTTCATTTCCGTCGTTCAGGAAGGTTCCATCGCTCGGGCCGCCAGCCGCAACCATATCGCGCCGTCGGCGCTCAGTCGGCGTATCGCCGATCTCGAAGCGGCGATGGGCGTGCCGCTGCTGATCCGCTCGCCCTCAGGTGTCGAGCTGACCGAAGCCGGTCGTCACGCGTTTTCTCGTGCCGTGTCGGTTCACGATCAGTTGCAGTCGCTCGCACGCGAGGTCCAGTCGCTGAGCGGTCAGGTCGCCGGCGTCGTGCGGCTCCATGCGAACGCGTCGGCGATCGTCGGCTTCCTGCCGGAGCGGCTGAAGGCGTTTCAGGCGCGCTACCCGCTCGTGCAGATCGCGTTGACTGAAAAGATCAGCGATGAGGTGGTTCGCGCGTGCGTGGACGATCGTGCCGACGTCGGCATCTCGGCGTGCGCCAAGATGCCGGGCGGGCTGGAGTCGTGGCACTTCGCCGACGATCCGTTGATGGTCGTGCTGCCGCTCGATCATGAGCTCGCCGCATTCCCCGCGCCGACGTTCGGCGACGTGCTTCGCTTTCCGCTCGTTGCGTTGCAGGCCGGCGGCTCGCTCGACCAGACCCTGAAGGAACGCGCCGATGCGATGCGCATGCCGCTGAACCTGTCGGTGACGGTCAACAGTTTCGACGCGCAATGCCGGATGGTCGAAGCCGGGCTCGGCATCGGCATCGTGCCGACCAGCGCGGCGTCGGCGTTCGCCGGGTCGAAGGGTTTCGTGCGCCGGCCGCTCGACGAGCCGTGGGCGCGCGAGCGTGCGCTGCATGTCCACGCGCTCCGCAAATCGTCGCGCCTGAAGGCCGTCCAGGCGTTGATCGACGCGCTCGCGGGCGCCTGACGCCGCGGGTTTACGCGGACATCGCGATTTGCGATGCCCCGCTTGCCGATCGAGCACTTCGTTTCCGCTATCGCAGCCGTCTAGATTTCCGTTCAAGGAGAAATCAGATGGCGACAGTAGATATGGCGGGCCGGATATTGTTTCTTTGCGACGATCCCGAGCGGGTCGAACGGCAACTCGGCGGCGCCGACCTGACGGAGGCCGCGGCGGGGCCGCTGCGGGACGACGTATCGACCGATGAAATCACGCCGATGAGCGTGCTGACGCGCTTCGACGAGCGCCTTGGCCGCTTTCCGTATCTCGGCTTTCGAGCCGGCGGTCGCAACCCGGTCGGGCCCGGGGCCGTGCTCGCCGGCGGCTTTCGTGTGACGGTCGCGGGGAATCGTTACGGCAAGGGTTCGTCGCGCGAGCACAGTCCGCTCGCGGAATATCGCGCAGGCATCCGGCTCGTGATCGCGAAGAGCTTCGAGCGGATCTACCGGCAGAACGCGGACAACCTCGGGCTGTTCACATCGACGGATTTCGGATTGATCGAACGCATCCGGCGCGGAGAACCCATCGACATCGAGGAACTCGTCGCATCGCGCGATAGCCTGGCCGCGTCGATCCTGCGCAGCGGCGGCCTGCTGCACTACGGTGCGCAACATATGCGCGAGATCGGGATCGCGGGCGAGACGGCCGACGCAGCGGATACGGCGGATGCCGCGCCGCGCACGCTCGCACAGAAAATTCTCGCGCGCCACGCGCTGCGCGTCGGAGGAACCGGAACGTCGCTCGCACCCGGCGAGGGCGCGTTCGTTCGCGCCGACTGGCGCTTCATCCACGAGTACTACACGGGCATGGCCACGCACATGCTGCATGCCGCATTCGGCAAGCCGCTGTCGCTGCATGAACCCGGGACCATTCTCGCGTTCGAGGATCACCTGTCGTATGCGCATCGCAGCGAGCTGCACGTGCGCAACGGGCTGCTTCCCGATGTGCGCGAACTGTCGGACGCGCACCGGCGATTCGCGGAGGACTATGGGCTGACGAATCACGGCTACCTGGCCGAAACCGGCACCGGCAGCAGCAGCATCATTGAGGGATCCGAAGGCATTTCGCACGCGATGATGGCCGAGCGCTATGCGTTGCCGGGCCAGGTCGTCGTCGGCACCGATTCGCACACGCCGCACAGCGGCGCCCTCGGCTGCATCGCGTTCGGCGTCGGGACCACGGACATGGCGAACGCGTTCGTCACGGGTGCGGTGCGCATGACCGCGCCGCCATCGCTGCGGATCGAATACAACGGGGCGCTTTCGCGCGGCGTGACGGCGAAGGATCTCGTGCTGCATCTGCTTGCCGATCCGAAGATCCGCGCCGGCGCAGGGGTCGGCAAGGTGTTCGAGTTCGCCGGCACCGCCATCGCGCAACTGACGACCGACGAGCGCACGACACTCACGAACATGACGGCCGAACTCGGCGGCTTCACGGGCATCGTCGCGCCCGATGCGGAAACGGTGCGCTTCCTCAAGGAGCGGCGCGGCATCGACTTCGTGATCGAGCCTTGGATGCGCAGCGACGCCGGCGCACCCTACGCGGACGTGATCGAAATCGACTGCGCGCATATCACGCCGATGCTCGCGGCACCCGGCGATCCGGGTAACGGCGTCGCGCTGCGCGACCTCGCGGAGCGTCCGCATATCGACATTGCGTACGGTGGCTCGTGCACGGCAGGCAAGCGCGATGACTTCGACCGCTATCACGAAGTGCTGGCGTGGGCGGCGGCGCGCGGGCTGCGCGTGCCGGCCGGCGTCAGCCTCTATCTGCAGTTTGGCACGTCGGACGTGCGCGACTACTGCGCGCGGCGCGGCTACCTCGACACCTTCGAACGGGTCGGCGCGATCCTGCTGCAACCGTCGTGCGGCGCGTGCGCGAACTGCGGGCCGGGTGCGTCGACGGCTGCGGAGCACGTGACGATCAGCGCGATCAACCGGAACTTTCCGGGCCGCTCCGGGCCGGGCCAGGTGTGGCTCGCGAGCCCGCCGACCGTCGTCGCGAGCGCACTGGCGGGCCGCATCGCTTCCTTTGCCGAATTGCAGGCGCAGTACCCGTAGGCGGCGCGGTGCCGCACGCGCGCGTTCGCACATTCCAATCAAGAGACAAGGAGACAGACATGGCCATTCTGGAGCGCGCATCGAACCTGCGCGTCGCCGAACACACAGGAGCCGCGGCGGCCGCATCGGCCGCGTCGGCGGCCGACATGGGCGCGATTTCGGCACGCCTCGACAGGCTTCCCGCGACGCGTGCGGTCTGGAAACTGATTCTGCTGCTCAGCCTCGGCTTCTTTTTCGAGCTCTACGATCTGCTCTTTACCGGCTACATCGCACCCGGTCTTGTGAAGAGCCACATTCTCACGCCGACGACGGCCGGCCTGTTCGGCACGTCGGGCGTGGCGAGTTTCATCGCCGCGCTGTTCTGCGGGCTGTTTCTCGGCACGGCTGCCTGCGGCTTCCTCGCCGACCGCTTCGGCCGGCGGTCGATCTTCACGTGGTCGTTGCTATGGTACGTCGCGGCCAACACGGTGATGGCGTTCCAGGACACCGCGAGCGGCCTGAACTTCTGGCGCTTCGTGTCGGGGATGGGCATCGGCGTCGAGCTGGTCACCATCGGCACGTACATGTCGGAACTCGCGCCCAAGCATCTGCGCGGTCGCGCGTTCGCGATCTGCCAGACGATCGGCTTCTCGGCCGTGCCCGTCGTCGCGTTCCTGTCCTATCTGCTGGTGCCCGCGGCACCGTTCGGCGTCGACGGCTGGAGATGGGTCGTGCTGCTCGGCGGGATCAGCGCATTGTTCGTCTGGTACTTCCGTCGCAATCTGCCGGAAAGCCCGCGCTGGCTCGCGGGCAAGGGCCGCATCCGGGACGCCGACGAAGTGCTCTCGCGCCTGGAAGAACAGGTCGCGCGGCAGTACGGGCGGCCGCTGCCCGAGCCCGGCCCGGCCGACCCCGTTCCGCGCAACGCGGGATTCGCCGACATGCTGAGGCCGCCGTACCGGAAACGCACGCTGATGCTCGTGATCTTCCACATCTTCCAGACCGTCGGTTTCTACGGTTTCGCGAACTGGGTGCCGACGCTGCTCGTCAAGCAGGGCATCACCGTGACGTCGAGCCTGCTGTACACGACGATCATCGGCCTTGCCGCGCCGCTCGGGCCGTTGCTCGGCTACTGGATCGCCGACCGCTTCGAGCGCAAGCACGTGATCGTGTGCATGGCCGCGCTCAACATCGTGAGCGGGTTGCTGTTCAGCCAGGCGTCAGCGGCGGTGGCGATCGTGACGCTGGGCGTGCTGCTGACGCTGGCCGGCAACATCATCTCGTTTACGTATCACGCGTACCAGCAGGAGCTTTATCCGACGGCCATTCGTGCGCGTGCGGTCGGCTTCGTCTATTCGTGGAGCCGCCTGTCGGCGGTGTTCAGCTCGTTCGTCATCGCGTTCACGCTGAAGGAATTCGGCGTCACGGGGGTATTCGTATTCATTGCCGGCGCGATGGCGCTCGTCATGCTCGCGATCGGACTGATGGGCCCGAGAACGCTCGGCCAGTCGCTCGAACGCATTTCGCACTGAGCGGCAAACCGCGTGCGCAGCGGCCGATGTCGCGGGCCGCCGCGCGCGATGCGGTTCACGTGCCGCACGCATGAATCAGGAACTGCTGCAGCGCGGCGGCCGGCGCGCTCAGCTGCGCGCCCTTCGCCCAGATCATGCCGGCGTCCATTTGCGGCACGGCGTCCAGAATCGGCCGCGCTTCGATCCGCTTGCCTTCGAGCGACCACGGCCGGAACACCATGTCGGACAGCACGGTCACGCCGAAGCCGTGCGCGACCAGTCCGCGCAGCGCTTCCATCGAGCTGGTGCGAAACGCGATGTTCGGCACGATCCCTTTCTTTTTCCAGTAGCGCAGCGTCGACTGCTCGCCCTCGTCCACCGTGATCAGGATGTATGGATGCGCGGCGATGTCCTTCAGCGACGGCGCGTCGAGCTGCGCGAGCGGATGGGTCGGCGCGACCCACAGCTGCCGCCGCGAGCGGATCAGGACCTGGCTGCCGAACCGGCTCAGCTTGTCGACGTTCGACAGCAGCACCACGCCGATGTCGACGTCGCCGTCGAGCACAGCCCGTTCGCTATCGGCCCGCTCCATGTCGCGCAGGTCGAATTCGATGAACGGATAGGTCGCGCGAAAGCGGGCGAGCAGTTCCGGCAGGAAATAGCCGAGCACCGTGTAGGACGCGGCGATGCGCACGGTGCCGCGCATGTCGTGCGAGCGGAACGGCGGCTTGTGCACCGCATCGCGCGCGGCGTCGAGCACGCGGCGCGCATGGTTGTAGAAATCCTGGCCGTCGGGCGTGAGCGCGACGCCTTGCGGCAGCCGCTCGAAGAGCCGTGTGCCGAGACCGTGTTCCAGCGCCAGCACCGCATTGGTGATCGCCGATTGCGACACATGTTCATTCGCCGCCGCCATCGAAAACTGGCCGGTCTGGGCGGCCGCCGCGAAGTAGCGCAACTGCCGGAGCGTGAGATCGAATGCCATCTGATTTTCGGATACCAGGATTGTCTATTTGTGATTTTACGATACCAATTCGGCTTCCTATACTGCGCTGAAAAATCACCAGTTCCCCCGGAGACAGCCCTGCCATGAACGCGCCAGATCCCGCCGTTGTGTCGCTCCAGCCGGCCGAAACGGCCGCCACGTCCGCCGCGCCCGACCCTTCCGTTTCGCTCGACGACAAGTACACGCTCGAAAAGGGCCGCGTCTACATCAGCGGCACGCAGGCGCTGGTGCGGCTGCCGATGCTCCAGAAGGCGCGCGACCTGAAGGCCGGGTTGAACACGGCCGGCTTCGTGTCCGGCTATCGCGGCTCGCCGCTCGGCGCGCTCGATCAATCGCTATGGAAGGCGAAACGTCACCTGCAGGCGAACGACATCGTGTTCCAGCCGGGCGTGAACGAGGACCTTGCGGCAACCGCCGTCTGGGGCACGCAGCAGATCAACCTGTGGCCGGGCGCGACGCGCGACGGCGTGTTCGGCATGTGGTACGGCAAGGGCCCCGGCGTCGATCGTACCGGCGACGTGTTCAAGCACGCGAACTCCGCCGGCAGCGATGCGCACGGCGGCGTGTTGGTGCTCGCGGGCGACGACCACGCGGCGAAGTCGTCGTCGGTCGCGCACCAGTCGGAGCACGCGTTCATCGCGGCGGGCATTCCGGTGCTCTATCCGGCCAACGTGCAGGAATATCTGGACTACGGGCTGCACGGCTGGGCGATGAGCCGCTACTCCGGCCTGTGGGTGGCGATGAAGTGCGTGACCGACGTGATCGAATCCACCGCATCGATCGACCTCGATCCGGACCGCGTCGAGATCGTCACGCCGACCGATTACGCGATGCCGGAAGACGGCCTCAATATCCGCTGGCCCGATGCGCCGCTCGCGCAGGAGGCGCGGCTGCTCGACGAGAAGTGGTATGCGGCGCTCGCTTATGTTCGCGCGAACCGGCTGAACCGCATCGTGATCGATTCGCCGACGCCGCGCATCGGCATCATCACCGCGGGCAAGGCGTATCTCGACGTGCGCCAGGCGCTGAGCGATCTCGGCCTCGACGACGAAACCTGCGCGAAGATCGGCCTGCGCGTGCTCAAGGTCGGCTGCGTGTGGCCGCTCGATGCGCAGGACGCGCGTGCATTCGCCACGGGCCTGGAGGAGATCCTCGTCGTCGAGGAAAAGCGCCAGATTCTCGAATACGCGCTGAAGGAAGAGCTGTACAACTGGCGCGAGGATGTGCGTCCGAAGATCTACGGAAAATTCGACGAACGCGACAACGAAGGCGGCGAATGGTCGGTGCCGCGCGGCGACTGGCTGCTGCCCGCGCACTACGAGCTGTCGCCGGCACTCATCGCGAAGGCGATTGCGCGGCGCCTGTCGCGTGCGGAGCTGCCCGACGAGGTGCGCGCACGCATGCTCGCGCGCGTCGCGATCATCGATGCGAAGGAGCGCGACGCGGCGAAGCCGCGCGTGTCCGTCGAGCGCAAGCCGTGGTTCTGCTCGGGCTGTCCGCACAATACGTCGACGAACGTGCCGGAAGGCTCGCGCGCGCTGGCGGGGATCGGTTGCCACTACATGTCGATGTGGATGGACCGCAAGACGGAAACGTTCAGCCAGATGGGCGGAGAGGGCGTTGCGTGGCTGGGCCAGATGCACTTTTCCGGCGACAAGCATGTGTTCGTGAATCTCGGCGACGGCACCTACTTCCATTCGGGCCTCCTCGCGATTCGCGCGGCCATCGCGTCGAACGCGAACATCACGTACAAGATTCTCTACAACGACGCGGTCGCGATGACGGGCGGCCAGCCGGTCGACGGCGTGCTGACGGTGCCGCAGATCGCGCACCAGGTGAGCGCGGAAGGCGCGAAGCGCATCGTGATCGTGACGGACGAGCCGGAGAAGTACGACGCCGGTGTCGCGCTGCCCGCCGGCGTCGACGTGCATCATCGCGACCGGCTGGATTCGGTTCAGCGCATGCTGCGCGACATCGCGGGCACGACGGTGCTGATCTACGACCAGACCTGCGCGACCGAGAAGCGGCGGCGCCGCAAGCGCGGCGCCTATCCCGATCCTGCGCGCCGCGCGTTCATCAACGATGCCGTGTGCGAAGGGTGCGGCGACTGTTCGGTGCAGTCGAATTGCCTGTCCGTCGAGCCGCTCGAGACGCCGCTCGGCACGAAACGCAAGATCAACCAGTCGTCGTGCAACAAGGATTTCTCCTGCGTGAAGGGCTTTTGCCCGAGCTTCGTGATGGCCGAGGGTGCGCAGCTGCGCAAGCCTGCGGCGGCAAGCGGCGGCAGCGCGGACGCTTTCGACTTCGATGCGTTGCCGATGCCGTCGTTGCCGACCCTCGCGGGCGCATACGGGATTCTCGTGACGGGCGTCGGCGGCACGGGCGTCGTGACGATCGGCGGACTGATCGGCATGGCCGCCCATATCGAACGCAAGGGTGTGACGGTGCTCGACATGGCCGGTCTCGCGCAGAAGGGCGGCGCGGTTCTCAGCCATGTGCAGATCGCGGCGACGCCCGACGCGCTGCACGCGACGCGCATCGCGACCGGCGAAGCACGGCTCGTTATCGGGTGCGATGCGATCGTGTCGGCATCGAACGACGTGCTGTCGCGCACGCGGCATGGGGTGACGGTTGCCGCGATCAACAGCGGCGCGACCCCGACCGCGGAATTCGTCAAGAATCCGAAATGGGTGTTCCCGGGTACGCAGACCGAGGCCGAACTGCGCGAGAGCATCGGGGACGGGTGCGCGTTCATCGATGCGAACAAGCTCGCCCTCGCGCTGCTCGGCGATTCGATCTACAGCAATCCGCTGCTGCTCGGCTTCGCGTGGCAGAAAGGCTGGCTGCCGCTGGAACTGGCGAGCTTGCTGCGCGCGATCGAGCTCAATGGCGTGTCGGTCGAGAAGAACCAGCACGCGTTCAAACTCGGACGCTATATCGCGCATCACGGTGCTGCCGCGATGCAGCCGATCATCGAGCCCGTGGCCGCGCCGCGGCAAACCGTGGTGCGGATGCCCGAGTCGCTCGACACGCTGATCGGCACGCGCGTGGCGTTGCTGAGCGCGTACCAGAACGACGCGTATGCGCGGCGCTATCGCGACGTGATCGACCGCATCCGGGCCAAGGAGGCGGCGATCACCGGCGCTTCGGCACTGCCGCTTACGCGCGCCGTTGCGGCGAACCTGGCGAAGCTCATGGCGTACAAGGACGAATACGAGGTCGCGCGTCTGTATGCCGATCCGGCTTATCTGGAGAAACTGCGTCAGCAGTTCGACGGTGTCCCGGGGCGGGACTACACGCTGAACTTTTATCTTGCGCCGCCGCTGCTTGCGAAGCGCGATGAACACGGGCACCTGCAGAAGAAGCGCTTCGGCCCGTGGGTCCTGCCGGTCTTCCGTATGCTGGCGACACTGAAGGGGCTGCGCGGCACGCCGTTCGACATATTCGGTCGCACCGCCGAACGGCGCGACGAGCGCCGGCTGATTGCCGACTACATCGCGCTCGTCGACGAGTTTTGCGCGACGCTCGATGCCGAGCGCCTTCCGGTCGCGCTGCAACTCGCCAACCTTCCCGACGACATTCGCGGCTTCGGCCACGTGAAGGCGCGCAACATGGCGGCAGCGGAGCACAAGCGGGAGCGGTTGCTGCAGACATACCGGATGCCGATGCGATCGGCCGCGATCGCCTGACGTTCATCGGCGGCGCGCAAGGCCGACTGTCGGGCCGGGCTCGCCGTCGTGCGTCATGCGGGCAGATTCGCGCGGCGCGCGGTGGGCGCGCAGTTCGGCGTGAAGCAGCGGCCGATCGGCCGCGGCAGTTCATGAATCGTCGTTTCGGCGCTTTCCGGCACGCGGCTTGGCCGCCGCCGGAAATGCGCCGACGCCGCGCGGCCGTTTCGGTTCGATGGCCGTCTTGCCGATCACGTGCCGGAAATCGATCTCGTGCGCGGCGAGCGCGCCGATGAGGGTCGCGATGACCGCCAGGTGGGAAGGGACGATGCCCTTGCTCGAATAGTTCGTGATGGAACTTTCGTTCATCCGGATCAGACGGGCGAATTCGCGCGCCGTCAACTGCGCTTTCTTCAACTCCTGTTGAAATTCCGCATACGCCATTGCACACATGTCGCTTCATCTCCGCGAGACTTGAATCGGCTCCGCGCGGCGCCGGCGTCGACGGGTGGCGTTCCCGTCGTGCCGGCGTTGCGCGGTGTTACATCTTCACCTGGTCGAGGAAGGTCTTCTTGCCGCTCTTGTAGCCGTAGATCGAGATGATTCCGTGCGTCAGGTCGCCCTTCGCGTCGAACGTCGTCGTGCCGATCACGCCTTCGTACTTCGTCGATGGCATCACGGCGAGGATCTTCGCCGGGTCCGTCGAATTCGCGCGCTTCATCGCGTCGACGGCGATGTAGACCGCGTCGTACGCGAACGGCGCATCGAACTTGATGCCCTGGTTGAAGCGCTTCTGGTACTTCGCGAGGAACGCCGCGCCGCCCGGCATCTTCTCGAGCGCCGCGCCCGCCTGCGAGCACAGCACGTTGTCGGCCGCCGGGCCGGCCAGCTCGGCCAGCGAGTCGGTGCACACGCCGTCGCCGGACAGGATCTTCGCGCGCAGGCCGAGCTGTTTCGCCTGCTTCGCGAGCGGGCCGCCGGTGGCGTCCATGCCGCCGTACATGATCGCGTCGGGGTTCTCGCCCTTGACCTTCGTGAGAATCGCGCGGAAGTCGACGGCCTTGTCGTTGGTCGCATCGTGCGACAGCACCTTCAGGCCGAGCGCCTTCGCCTTCTTCTCGAATTCGTTCGCGAGACCCTGGCCATACGCGGTCGAATCGTCGATCACGGCGACGCTCTTCACGCCCTTCGACTGCGCGTAGCTCGCGAGTGCCGGGCCCTGCTGCGCGTCGGTCGCGACCACGCGGTAGGTCGTCTTGAAGCCCTGCTGCGTATAGGTTGGGTTCGTGGCCGACGGCGAGATTTGCACGATGCCCGCGTCGCTGTAGATTTTCGACGCCGGGATCGACGTGCCCGAGTTCAGGTGGCCGATGACGGCGACGACCTTGTCGTCGACGAGCTTCTGCGCGACTTGCGTCGCCTGTCGCGGGTCGGCCGCGTCATCCTGCGCGTCGAGCTGCAGCGTGATCTTCTTGCCGCCGATCGTCAGGCCCTTCGCATTGATTTCCTCGACCGCGAGGCGCGCACCGTTCTCGTTGTCCTTGCCCAGGTGCGAAATGCCGCCCGTCGTCGGTTCGACGCTGCCGATCTTCACGACCTGGTCGGCCATCGCGCCCGACGCGGCCGCGAATGCGGCGGCTGCCAGTGCGACGGTGATCAGGGGTTTGCAGCGCATGCCGACAGTGCTTCGTTCCATCTGCCATCTCCGTTGATTGATAGTTCTATCGCCGTCCGGCCGTCCGCGCGCCCTTGTGAGGCGATCGGCGTGCCGGACGAATCTTCATGACCCGTGACGGGTTTGGTTTGCATGCCGCCAGGCAGTCGATGTCGACGAACGACGCTGGCGCCATGCAGTGTCCGAGCGAGCGGGCGAATTCATCTGACGATATGCAATGGGGCTGAATATATCCGAACGCATGCTTCGGCGAATTGCGCAATCCTGCGCAAATGTGACGCGATCGCGCGGCTGTCTGCCGGCCCGTCGTGCGAGGGTGTGGCCGTCTCGCCGTCTCGCGCCGTCGATTGTTCCGATTATTCGGCTTGGCCGATATCGATGGCCATGGACAGTGCGATGCAATCAATCGCGAACTGTTCGGTCGATTTGTCTGCACACTTTTTGGCGCTGCGCGGGAATGCGCAATCGCGCGCAGCGCAATGCAGCGCCGAGGCCGTCACTTGATTGATGCAACTAACGGTCAATCCCGGCGGCGTTGACAAATTGGCGTCGACCCACACGAGCAGCGCATGTCATTCGCTTCGCAGATGACGGGGCCCGGCTTGAAGGGCTCGCGCTGATGGCGCGGATGCGGGCGGCGCTAGCGCAGGCGGCAGCGTGTCGGCGTGCGCAACGAAGCGTGTGTCGACGTCGCTGCTGCTCGACTCGGGATGCCGGATCGCCGACAATGCGACCGCGAAAATCCGCGAGATCCCGAAAATGAACGAAAATCGAGAGTTTCAGCAGACATGTGGATGCAGAGGGAGAGAGTAAGTAATGAATAGACCAGACAAGTCGTCGAAAGCGCGTGAGGCGCTCGACCAGCTGTTTTCGGGCATGGCGCCCGCGGACGCGCAGCAGCGCGCGTCGCGTCCGGGCAATCCGTTCGAAGCGGCAGGCGACCCCGCCGGCGCCGACGGACGGGTCGAAGTCACGTTGTCGACGCGAATCCAGCTGCGCGGCTATCCGGGCGCGGATGCGTTCATGAAGCGCATGGCCGAAGCCTGGGGCCTCACATGGGGCCCGTACGACGCCGTGCGTGCAACGGCCACGCTGCCGGCCGGCTGGCGCTCGCGCCGGCTTCCGGAAGTCACGCAGATCGTCGACGAACGCGACGTATTGCGCGCGGAAAGCAGCCTGCAGGGCGGCGAGATGTCGTACCTGAAAGTGCATCCGCGCTACTACATCGACGCGCGCAAGGGCTTCGGCTGGCGCAAGTCGTCGAAGGCGTCCGACGATCCGGATCTCGACGGTCCCGACTGGAACTGCTACGTGATGGATCGGGAAAAGTCCGTCGAAGTGCACGAGCTGACGACGTCGTCGTCGAAGGCCGATCTGGACAACGCGCGTGCGACGTTGCTGAAATGGCTCGACGAGCACTATCCGAAGCATCGCGATCCGTTCGCGTACTGGACGGACTGCGAACGGCCTCTGTAAGCCCGCACGGCGCGCCGCGATCGCGGAGGGCAAATGAAACGGAACGGTCCGGTCCCGATTCTCTGCGCGGCGTTCGGCGCGGCGCTGGGCTCGACCGTCATCGAGCTGATGCTCTGGCCGATCGCCGGCGAAGACGCGCTTCACAACCTGCTGCGCGACGCACGCCTGACGGCCGCCATCGTGATGGGGCGCTCCGTGCTCGGCGCGTCCGCGGGGTTCGATCCCGCGATCATGGGCGTGGCGACGCTGGTGCATGCCGCGCTGTCGCTTGCCTATGCGGCCGTGCTGGCGAAACTGGTCCGCAACCTGTCGCCCGGCGCCGCGCTGTTTGCGGGCGGCGCGTTCGGACTCGTTCTCTACGGCGTCAACCTGTACGCGTTCACCGCGATCTTTCCGTGGTTCGTTCCTGTGCGCGGCGCGATCACGCTGGTCGCTCATCTGGTCTTCGGCGTGAGCGCGGCGGGCGTCTACTGCATCGTCCGGCGTTCGCCGCGCGCATGATCGTCGGCGCTCGCCGCGTCGCACTTTCGCATCACGACCCCTGGAATAACCCGGCGTGCCCTATCGTTTAATGGTCGGGTGACCCTATACGAAGGCGGGCGCCGTGCGTGACGCCAGGGGTCGAGTGGTCGGGGGCAACCATGCAGGAGCCGATCATGTGCAACTTGTTTCGATTCGGGATGGGCATCGTCTGTCTCGGGTGTTCGGTGTGCGTCCTTGCGCAAACGTACGACGACTCGCCGGACGAAGGCGTCCGTTGCCGTGCGGTCGTCGCGCAAGCGGAAATCGACGGCACGGAGCAGCAGATCGTCGGGCGTGCGTGCCGGCAAGGCGACGGCACCTGGCAGATGGAGCAAAGCCCGGACGGCAGCATCGTGTGGTATCCGGACACCGCCTATCCGTACACCGACCCGTGGTACTGGGGGCCGGCGGTGTTCGTCGGCACGGGCGTGAGTTTCGTCTTCATCGACCGCTTCCATCATCGCCATCACTTCGACCACTTCGGTCGCGTCGGTCACTTCGACGGGGGCGTGCGCGGCCGGGTCGGCGTTCCGATGGGCGGGGGCTTTCACCGTGAGCCGGCGTTCGTCGGCGGTGGCCACGGGTTCGGTGGCATGCGGCGGCATTGAGCCGCCGCTCGCGATCACATCGGGAGGGCAAAGCTAGATGGCATGACTGGCCGATACCGTGGCGACTCGCGCGGGTACCAGGCGAATCAGGAGAAGCATCCCCAGCAGCAGCAGGCTCGCCACCACCGAGAGGGCGACATACGGCGTGCCGTAGCGGCTCGTGAGCATGCCCATCAGTCCCGAGCCGAACGCGCCACCGAGCGATCCCAACGCGCTGATCATGGCGATGCCGGCTGGCGCACTGCGCCTGTCGAGTTGCGCGGTCGGAATCGTCCAGAACAGGATCGGCACCGTGAACATGGCGAGCTGTGCAATGCAGACCAGCACGACCGTGGCACGGATATCACCCACCGTGATCCGCAGCAGCAACAGGCATAGCGCGGTGGCAAGGAAGCAGCCGGCCAGATGCCAGCGTCGCTCCAGGTAGCGATCGGAGCTGTACGCAATCACGACGTTGCCCACCATGGTGAAGACGGAAATCAGGCCGGACAGCGAGCCGATGGTCGCAATACTGGAGACGCCCGCCGCCTTCAGGATCGTGGGTGTCCAGAACGTGACGGTGCTCAGGCCCAGATGAACGCTGAAGTAGACGACGGTCAATCCGATCACGCGCCGGTCGAACAGGATCGAAAGCAACGTTGCCCGGCCCGCTGAAACCATCGCGTTGTCTTGCGCGGCCTGGAGATCGCGCGCGAGCATGTCTCGTTCCGTACTGGAAAGCCAGGTCACGCTTTCGGGACGATCGCTCAACAGGAACGGCGCGAGTATCCCGAGTGCAATGGCCGGCAGGCCTTCGAGCAGGAACAGCCACTGCCATCCGCGCAGCCCCCAGCTGCCTTGCATCTGGTTCATGATCCAGCCCGATAGCGGGCCGCCCGTGATACCGGCGATCGGCACGGCGAGCAGAAGGATGCTGTTGACGCGCGCCCGCACCGCATCGGGAAACCAGTACGAGAGATACAACATCAGGCCCGGAAAAAATCCGGCCTCTGCCGCTCCCAGCAAGAAGCGCACGAAGTAAAGCGACGCAGCACCGCTCACGAACATCTGCGCAACCGTACACAGGCCCCAGAGCACCATGATCCGCAGCAGCGTCCGCTTCGCGCCAATGCGTGCGAGCAACAGGTTGCTCGGCAACTCGAACGCGGCATAGCTCACGTAGAACACGCCCGTCGCGACACCAAAGACAGTCTCGCTCAAACCGAGATCCGTCAGGAACTGCAGCTTGGCGAAACTGATGTTCACCCGGTCGACGAAGTTCAGGACGTAACACAGAAACAAGAACGGCAAGATACGCAGCGCGATCTTCTGGTAGAGCCGTGAGGACCGAAACAGGGACATTGGCACTCCTCTTCGTCAGGGCTGGATAACGACTCGATCCTTGCCGTGTGCGCGCCGGTTGGCACGGTGAGCGAATCTCGGGGCACATATCCGTCAATGTCGTCGACCGCAGCGGCGGACGCCGGCACGACAGAAATGGTCGCTTGGACCGAGGCACGCAAGCCCGTACGGGTTGCTGCCATCACGCTCGATCCTGCGGCGAATTCTAGGTTGTCGATGCGGCATCGCGCTCTCGGTGGTTTCCACTACATCCCGTAATTTGGAATTTTCGTCAATGTTATTGGGTGAATATTTAGACGAAATGTCTCATAAATTCCGTAATGAGGAATTGTTGCGTAATGAAATTGCAAGGCGCACCACCGTGCCGGCGATCGACCTGATTGCGGGCATGCCTGATGGAATCGGCTCGGCCCGCGTTGAGGCGCGACATTGCTTGCGGGCGTGATCAACCACAGCGGCCTCGCGTGGATCGCCCGGCCGCTCGCCGGTGCCGCTGATCATTCGCGTGTGGGGCGAAAACGATTCGATCGTGCGCACCGCGACCGGCCTGCTGGTCGTGTCGATGCGGTCCGCGCTGCTGTCGGCGCCGTTGCGCAGTATCCGCTGTCACGGACGCTACGACGCCGGCGCTGTCGATCATCCGCGGGCTCACGTCGATCGACATGGTCGGCGCGGACGTGGTCGAGGTCGAGGTCGCGCCCGCCTACGATCATGCGGACATTGCCGCGCTCGCCGCCGCACACGTCGCGAGCGAGCTGATCTGCCTGTTCAGGCACCGTGCGGGCGCGTCGTGTGCGTCCCGAAGAACGCAGTGCCGATGCCGCTTCAATGAATTCGTTATCCGAATCGAATGGGGCCTGCTGCGGGCAACACCGCAATCCGAGGGATCGACCACGCAGCGACGGGGGAGCAGGTCAAACGAAAGGGATCGCAGCGACGACGCGCGCATTTTCCCGCCGTCGTATGCTTTACGTTATCCTGTCGCCCCAATCGCCTGGCCGATCCGATGAAGCGTCCGCCGTTTTCCACTCAACTCGTCATGCTCTGGGCACTCGTCGCGGCGCTCTGTGCGACGCTCGTCGCGGTCGTCTGGGTCATGGCAAATTCCGCCGAGAGCCAGCAGATCGCCGGCGCCAGGGCAGCGGGCGGGGCGGCCTGCGAAGCGGTCGCGTCGCGCTACGACGCTTCCGCTGCATCGGCCGGCGCCGGGCCCGATCTGGCGCTGATGCATGCGGTCCTCGATATCGTTCTGGCCCGCACGCCGGACCTGGAAGGCGGGTTCTGGATGCCCGCCGGCGCGCCTGCCGCAGATGGTTTTCTCGCGTATTCCTTTCCCACTTATCAGGGCAGCGGCATCAAGCGCGACGTCCCGGAAGCGGAAATACCGCTGATCCTCCGGACGCTGCGGGCCGCCGCCGCGACGCACGGCGCGACCTCGAACGTCGTCGAGGGCGCGCAGGACGCGGTCGTTGCGGCGGCATGTCCGGTGCGCACCGGGTCGGGCCTGTTCGTCTGGACGATGACGCGTGCCCGTCCGCCGCTCGGACGGCACGGGGAACTGCTGGTGACGGGCCTCGCCGCCGTGCTCGCGGTGATTCTCGCGCTTGCGGCGGCGCTGACCGTTGCACTGCGTCGCTGGAGGCGCAATCTCGCGCGGATCGAAGCCGGGTTGGTGCCCGATGGCCGCGAACGGCACCTGCCGTACGTCGGCGAGCCGGATCTCGATCGGATCATCGATGCGTTCAACGCGCGCGCACGACGTGCCGAACAACTGCAACAGCAGACCGCCGAACTCCGCACGCGGCTGACCGAGGCCGAGCGTTTCGGCATGCTCGGCAAACTGGCCGCGCAGGTTGCGCACGAGATTCGCAATCCGATGGGGGCGATGCGGCTGAAGGCCGAAAATGCGCTGGCCGGTGACGGCCGACGGCAGCAGGATGCGCTGCGCGTGATTCTGGCGCAGATCGAGCGTATCGATGCGCAATTGTCGGGCTTGCTTGCGCTGACGCAGCCGGTCAGCCCGCATGCGACGCGCGTCGATGTCGACGCGTGGCTTGCGCAGGTCGTCGAATCGCACCGCGAGCTGGCGCAGCGGCAAACGATCGATCTCGCGCTGTCACGCGGCGCGCATGGCGAGCGACTCGCGCTGCCGTCCGATTTCCCGGTATTCGATCCCGACCAGATGCAGCGTGCGCTCGATAACCTGCTGCTCAACGCGCTGCGCCATGCGGGCGACGGCGGCGCGGTGACGCTCGCAGCCGCGCGTCGCACGTCCGCCGATCGCCACTGGCTCAGAATCACCGTGTCGGACAGTGGTCCGGGCGTTCCCGCCGCGCAGCGCGAGCGAATTTTCGAACCGTTCGTGACGGGGCGCGCGGACGGAACGGGCCTCGGCCTGGCCGTCGTCCGCGAAGTGGCGGCGGCGCATGGCGGGCAGGCCTGGCTCGACGATACCCCGCGGGGTGCCTCATTCGTGATCGAGATTCCATGGCAACCATCCTCATAGTCGACGACGACGCGGCATTTCGCGACGGCCTTGCCGAGACGCTGGCCGATCTCGGTCATCGGGTCGTCGAGGCCGCGTCCGGACGCGCGGCGCTGAGCGCGCTGCGCGACGGCGAGCGCGTCGAATGCATGTTCCTGGATTTCCGCCTGCCGGATCTGGACGGGCTCGCCGTGCTCGCGCAGTTGCGGGAGGATCCGGCACTGGCCGCGATTCCGGTCGTGATGCTCACCGCGCACGCGACCAGCGACAACACGATCGACGCGATGCGGCTCGGCGCGTTCGATCACCTGACGAAACCGATCGGGCGTCGCGACGTCGCGCAGCTGCTCGAGCGCATCGTGACCGCGAACCAGCCGGCGGCGGCAGAACCGCAGGGCGGCGGGTTTGCGCGCGAGTCGGGCTCGGACCGCCCCCGGCTGCTGGGCGTGAGTGCCGCGATGCGTGACGTGCAGAAGCAGGTCGGCCGCGCCGCGACGAGCGACGCGACCGTGCTCGTCACCGGCGAGACGGGCACGGGCAAGGAGGTAGCGGCCCGCGCGCTGCACGCCGCGTCGATGCGGCATGCGCAGCCGTTCGTCGCGGTCAACTGCGCGGCCATTCCCGCCGATCTGCTCGAAAGCGAATTGTTCGGACATCGCCGCGGGGCGTTTACGGGCGCGCACGCCGATCGCGCGGGGCGGCTCGTCGAGGCCGACGGCGGGACGCTGTTCCTCGACGAGATCGGCGACATGCCCGCCGCCATGCAGGCCAAGCTGCTGCGCGCGCTGCAGGAGCGCCAGGTGACGCCGCTCGGTGCGGATCGCCCCACCGCGATCGACATTCGCGTGGTGGCCGCGACGCACCGCGATCTCGCCGCGGCGGTGGCGGACGGGACGTTTCGCGAAGACCTGTTCTACCGTCTGAACGTCGTTCCGTTGCACCTGCCGCCGCTCGCGGATCGCGTGGCCGACATCCTGCCGCTCGCGGCTCATTTCCTCGCGTGCGCGGCAGGCACGCGCCCGTTGCACCTGACCAACGGCGCGCAGCGGGCATTGCTCGATCATCGCTGGCCGGGCAACGTTCGGGAACTGCGTAACGTGATGGAGCGGGCGGCCGCGCTCGCGCCGGGGCCGGCCGTCACCGAGGCCGATCTCGGGCTCGTCGCCGCGCCGGCGTTGCCGTCGGGGCCGGACGGGCTTCCGGCGCACCTGCTCGACATGCCGTTGCCCGATGCGCTCGCGGCGCTCGAGCGTGCCGCGATCCTGCGCGCGCTCGAGCGTTCGAACGGCAATCGGGCGGAGGCGGCGCGGCAACTCGGCATCGGCCGCCAGTCGCTCTACGCGCGCATGGCGAATCTGGGTATCGACCGCGGCGACTAGCCCGCGGCCTCCACGGTCGGATTCTCGACACTCGGCGGGGAGAGGTGTCGGGAAACCGGACACCTTCGGCGCGCTTCACCGTTCGACGCACCGCCACGCGGGCGTTCGAGGGCTGGCACAGGGGTTGCGTAAGGGATGGCATCGCAATCCTTCGCCGAAGCCCGCCATGATGTCGCATCCGTTTGCCATTCGATTGCCGTCGCCATGCGGCACCGCCGTGCGCCGGACCTATCGAGCGTTTTCCGCTGTCGTGCTGATTGCCGCGGCGACGGCCAGTGCGGCTCAGATGCCGCCGGCGCCGCGCGCGGCGGCGGACCCGGCGGGTGTCGCGCCGCCTCCCCCTCCGCCTCCCGCGCTTTCGCCCGTTGCGCCCGGGGGTGACGTCGCACCGGATGCGCTCGTGTCCGGCACGCTGTCGCGCCTGACGATCAACCCGGAGGGCGCGGTCGACGGCTTCGTGCTGGCCGACGGGACGCTCGTCCATCTTCCGCCGCATCTCGGCACGCAGCTGATCGCATTCGCGCGGCCCGGCGAGCGCGTGACGGTGGCAGGCATTCGCCGCTTCGGCGATGACATCCACGCGCGCGTGGTCCGCAACGACGGCACCGGCGCGTCGCTTTCCGACCAGCCGCCACCGCTTTCCGCACCGATGCCTCCCGCGTTGCGCGGCGTCAATCTCGCCCGCCTCAGCGTGTCCGGCGTCGTGCGTCGCGTGACGCGCGCGCCGCGCGGCGAGCCGGATGGCGTGATGCTCGACAACGGCGCGATCGTCAAGCTGACCGTGCCCGCCGCCCAGCAGTTCGGCGGGCTGCTCGTACCCGGTGCGCGCGTTGCCGCGGTCGGCTACGGCACGCGCAATGCCTACGGCGAAGCGCTGCAGGCGACGGCATTCGGCTCGCCGGGCCATGTCGTGAATCTCTATGACGATGTCGCGCGCTGAGGGCGCGACGCCGTTCCAATATCCCTTGAAAAGGAGTCCTGCATGCACTGGATCGATCCCGCCTGCCTGCCCGAAACGCGCGGCCGCGTCACGCAATTCCTGCTCAACCCGCACGGAGAAATCGACGGCCTGATCCTGAACGGCGACCTGCAGGTTCACGTGCCGCCGCATCTTGGCCGCAAGCTGACCCGGCATGTCGCGGTCGGCGATCGCATCCGCGTGCGCGGCGTCAAGGCGCGCGGCGCCGGGATGATCGCCGCCGTACAGCTGACCGGGCGCGGCGGCGTCGACATCGTCGACGACGGGCCCGTGCACGACGCGCCGAAACCATCGCGACCCGCCCGCAAGCCGATGGAGCTCCGGGGCGAAGTCGCGCTTGCGCTGCACGGCCCGAAAGGCGAGCTGAACGGCGCATTGCTGACGAGCGGTGTCGCATTGCGGATGCCGCCGCATGCGGCGGCCGAGCTGCGCGATTATCTTCGCGCGGGCACCCATGTACAGGTGTGGGGGCATGGCATCGCGACGCCGCACGGCACGACGCTCGACGTGCACGAGATTGCCGAGCTCGTCGATGCGCCTGATGAGTGACGGTGCGTCGGTGACCATGCGCCCGGCACGCGCGCTCGAAGCGCTCAATTTCTTCCTGGCCGACGTGCAGGCCGGCATTGGCCCGTTCGTCGGCGTCATCCTGCTGTCGCGCGGCTGGAGTGCCGACGCGATCGGCTCGGTCATGACGCTGGCCGGGCTCGCCGCGATGGCCGCGACGCCGCCGGCCGGTGCGCTCGTCGATGCGTTGCGAGCGAAGCGGGCGCTGATCGTCGCGGCGACCGCGGCGACCGCGCTGGCGTCGCTGGCGCTGATGTTCGTCGACAGCTATCCGGCGGTGGCCGCTTCGCAGATCCTGGCTGCCGTCAGCGGCGCGGCGCTTGCGCCGGCCGTCGCGGGCGTGACGCTCGGCATCGCGCGTCGGCCAGGCTTCGATCGGCAGTTCGGCCGCAACCAGATGGCGAACCACGCGGGCAACGTCATCGGTGCGGCGCTCGCGGGCTGGCTCGGCTGGCATGCGGGATTCGACGCCGTGTTCGCGCTCGTCGTCGTCTTCACGATGTTCGCCATCGCGAGTACGTTGGCGATTCCGGGGCGTGCCATCGATCACGCATGCGCGCGCGGTCTCGACGCGCAAAGCGCCGGTCCACACGGCCAGGCATTCGACGGCGCGCCGACGCCTCGCGTCGGCGGGTTGCGTACGCTATTCGAGAACCGGCCGCTGGTGCTGCTCGGCGCGTCGCTCGCGCTGTTTCATCTGGGCAACGCCGCGATGCTGCCGCTATACGGGATGGGCGTGGTCGCCACGCACCGCAGCAACGCGAGCGCGTTCACCGCGCAAACCATCGTCATCGCGCAGCTCGTGATGGTCGCGGCGGCCTGGTTCGCGCCTCGCCTGATTCGTGCGTACGGCTATTGGCGGGTGTTGCTGATTTCGTTTCTGTCGTTGCCGGTGCGCGGTGCGCTCGCCGCGGCGCTGATGAGCGAAGCGGGCGTGTGGCCGGTGCAGATTCTCGATGGCATCGGCGCCGGCCTGCAAAGCGTCGTCGTACCGGCGCTCGTCGTGCGCCTGCTGCACGGCTCCGGCCGTGTGAACGTCGGGCAGGGCGCCGTCGCGACTGCGCAGGGTGTCGGCGCGGCGCTCAGCCCCGCGCTGGGCGGTGTCCTCGCGCAGCACTTCGGTTATCCGGCTGCGTTCATGGTGCTGGGTGCCGTGTCGACGGGCTCGCTCGCGCTCTGGCTCGGCCATGCGCGATCGCTGAGCGGCGTATGCGGCAAGCCGGCCGATCTGCCCGCCGCTTCGTCCTGAAGATCATTTCGAACCTTCTGCCGTTCCTTACCTGCCAATGAATCCTGCCTCGCTTGCATGGCTGATTTCCGCGCTCGCCACCGCGGGCGTCATCGCGCGACCCTTCGGCTGGCCCGAAGCGACCTGGGCCGTGAGCGGCGCGCTGCTGCTGGTCGTGTTCGGCCTGTTGCCCGTGCATCCGGCGCTCGACGCCGTGGCGAAGGGGGGCGACGTGTATCTGTTCCTGACCGGCATGATGCTGCTGTCCGAGGTCGCGCGTCGTGAAGGATTGTTCGACTGGGTCGCGACGCACGTCGTCAATCTCGCGCAGGGTTCGCCCCGGCGCTTGTTCGCACTCGTCTACCTGGTCGGCACCGTGACGACGATCTTTCTGTCGAACGATGCGACCGCGGTCGTGCTGACGCCGGCCGTGTTCGCGGCCGCGCGCCGAGCGAAGGCCGACCCGATGCCGCTGCTGTACATCTGCGCGTTCGTCGCCAACGCGGCGAGCTTCGTGCTGCCGATCTCGAACCCGGCGAATCTCGTGCTGTACGGTTCGCGCATGCCCGCGCTCGGCGTATGGCTGGCGCATTTCGCGCTGCCGTCCGTCGCATCGATCGCGTGCACGTTCCTGATGCTTCGGATCACTCAGCGACATGCGCTTCGCGGCCATTGCGCGTCGGGTTTGCCGGTGCGGCCGCTCACCGCAGGCGGGCGCATTGCGCTGGCCGGCATCGCGGTCACGGCCGTCGCGCTGATGGCGGTGTCGATGAAGGATCGCCCGCTCGGGCTGCCGACCGCGATCGCGGGAATCGTCACCGTCGCGTGCGTCCTGTATCGCGATCGCGCGGCGTGCGTGCCGATCGTTCGAGAAATTTCATGGAGCGTGCTGCCGCTCGTCGCGGGTTTGTTCGTGCTCGTCGAAGCGCTCGACCGGACCGGCGCGGTGCGCGCGCTGGCCGGGCTGCTGCGCGAGTGGACGGCAAGCGGCGAGCAGGTGGCTGCAGCCGCATCGGGCATCGCGATCGCGCTGGCGTCGAACCTGGTCAACAACCTGCCTGCCGGACTGATCGCGAGTTCGACGATCGGCGCCGCGCACAGTCCGCAATCGGTGATCGACGCGATTCTCATCGGCGTCGACCTGGGCCCGAACCTGTCCATCACCGGATCGCTCGCGACGATTCTGTGGCTCGCGGCGATTCGCCGCGAAGGGCAGCGGGTCGGCTTCGGAGAATTTCTCGCGGTCGGCGCGTGCGTGATGTTGCCGGCGTTGCTGATCGCGCTGGTGACGCGGCTCGCGCTCGGCGCGTGATGCATCACGCACGTTACGCACGCCACGCGCCCGATTCGACCTAGAACGAGTAAGCGAGCGACGCGAACAGGCTGCGCGGCGCGCCCGGCGTGACCCACAAGCTGTTGTACGAGCTGACGTAGGTCGTGCGATTGAACAGGTTGTTCAGCACGACCGACGCACGCAGATGCTTGTCGAGCTGCACGTAGCCGTTGAGCTGCACGGTCGCATAGGCGGGCAGCGCGAAGCCGTCCTGCGTGTTCGCGGTGTTGCCGGCGCGGCGCCCGACATAGATCACGCCCGTGCCGACCCCCGCCTTCTCCGCGAACGGCAGCGCGGTTTCGTACATGAGCAGCGCGCTGCCGCTCAGGCGCGGTATGTCGACGAGCCGCGCGCCGGGCGTCAGCACCGTATCGCGCGTGACTTCGGCATCGACGTACGCGAGGTTGACGATGCCGCGCAGGCCGTGGCCCAGGTCGCCGTTCCATTCGAATTCGACGCCGCGGCTGCGCACTTCGCCGGCCGCGCGCGAAAAGCCGGCATTCGCCGGATCGGCGGTCAGCACGTTGCGCTTGTTGACATGGAACGCCGCGACGGTTGCGAGCCAGCGCGTGCCGGCCCATTTCGCGCCGGCTTCGTAACCATGCCCTTTCTCGGGATCGAACGCGCGGCCGTCGGCATCGGCGCCGTTGTTCGGCCGGAACGAGTACGCCGTGTTCGCATACAGCGACAGCGCGGGGCTCATTTCGTACACGACGCCGATGCGCGGGCTCAGCGCGGTCTGCAACTGGCTGGTCGTCACGCCTTTGAGGCGGTTCTCGACCGACTGGTGGAAGCGATCCCAGCGCAGCCCGGCGAGGATTTTCCAGTGCGGCCCGAACGCCAGCGTGTCCTGCGCGTAGACGCCTTGCCCGTCGTCGCGCTCGAGCAGGTTGGTCGCGGTGCGCAGCGCGGGCGCCGGCTGGCCGTAGACCGGATCGAAGATGTCGATCGCATACGGCGCGGCGGCGGTCGGCGTCGAGCGCGCAACGAACTGGTCGTAGTTGAAGCGATACGCATCGACACCCATCACGAGCGTGTGGCCGATGCCGCCGGTGCGGAACTTGCCGGTCGTTTCGAGCCGGCCTTGCAGGTCGTTCGAGTGAAACGCGACCTGCCGATAGCGGCGCCATAGCGTGCGGCCGTCCGGCTGCAGCGAGAATGCCTCGGACGAGCGTCCGGACAGGTCGGTGTCGCGCTGTGCAAAGCCGGCGTTGATCGACCAGCGGGCATCGATGCGATGCTCGAGCGTGAACTGGTGGCCCGTGTTGCGCACGTCGTAGTCGCCGTCGCGCGGCTCGCCGAGAAAGCGCGACGCCGGGATCACGCCGAGCTGGCCGTTTACCGCCACCACGCCGCGATCGAGCGGCGCGCGCTGGCGCACGCTTTCGAACTCGTAGTGGAGCGTCGTGTCCGTGCCGATGTCCCACGTGAACGAGGGGGCGAACAGGTAGCGTTTGCTTGACACCGTATCGCGGAAGCTGCCGTTGTTCTCGTTCATCGCGACGAAGCGGTACGCGAGCGATTTCGTGACGGGCCCGGTCGAATCGAGCGTCTGGCGCAGCGCGCCGTAGCTGCCGGCCGACACGCCGATGGTGTTCGAGCGCGCGAACTGCGGCTGTTTCGTCGTGTAGCTGATGAGCCCGCCCGGATCGCCGCGGCCGTACAGCGCGGACGCAGGCCCCTTGAGCACTTCCATGCGCTCGAGGGTGGCGGTGTCGCGCGGGACGCTGATCCCGCGATTCCATGAGAAGCCGTTGACGAGGTAGTCGGTGCCCGAGGTGTTGCCGTCGCCGGCGAAGCCGCGCACCGCGTAGTTGTCCCACAGGCCGCCGAAGTTGTTTTGCCGCGCGACGCCCGCGACCCAGTCGTACAGGTCTTCGCCGCGCGTCGCGGCCACTGTCTTGATCAGTTTCGTATCGACGCTGCTGACCGCGAACGGGATCTCCATCACGTCCGTCTCGGTGCGTGTCGCGCTCGTCGATTCGGGCGCGCGAAACGGCGCGCTCGCGCGTTGCCCCGAGACCTCGATGGCGGGCAGCGACAACTCCTGCGCATCGGCTGCGCTCAGGCCGGCCGTGCCGACGACGATGGCCATCGGTGCGGCCGCCCAGTTCTTCCTGCTCATACCCCGTCCTTTGATGTGATCTGCGTTCGGGCATGGCCGATGACCTCGCGCCGACGTCCGTGTTCCAAACAGTACATTCGCGCGGAAATTTAATGCAAATGAGAGGCATTTGCAATCGTAAGTTTGGATCCAGGCGTGCAATGCGAAGCAACCGGCAACGGGACGGCGGTCGCGGGCGTTTGCTCGATCGCTCTTGTCGCTAAATTCCGAATGGCGGGAATTTTGTTAACCCTTAGCGATGTGTGGAGAGCCGGGGGCTGGTGAATTTCCCCGTAAATACGCGACGCAGATCGGGTTAACGTGGATCGTGTTGCCGCGGCGGCGACGCTTTTGATGTTTGACAAATCCCGTATTTCGGGATTAAAGTAAAATCCATCCCATTCAAACCGTCGAGCTGCCGCATGAACATCCCACAGTTGGACATCGATACCGAAACACGAAGCGGAGCGAGCGTCGTGCTCGAGACGGCGCGCGATGCCGGCGTCGACGTCTGTTTTGCCAATCCCGGCACCACCGAGATGCCGTTCGTCGGCGCGCTCGACACCGTGGCGGGCGTGCGCTCGATCCTCGGGCTGTTCGAGGGCGTCTGCACGGGCGCGGCGGACGGCTATGGCCGCATGGCCGGCAAGCCGGCGATGACGCTGCTGCATCTCGGGCCGGGCCACGCAAACGGCATCGCCAACCTGCACAACGCGCGCCGCGCCCGCACGCCGATCCTGAACATCGTCGGCGATCACACGCGCGACCATCTGAAGTACGACGCACCGCTCACGTCGGACATCGAGTCGCTCGCCCGCCCCGTGTCGGTGTGGTACCGCAGCGTCGCGCGCGACACGGATCTCGCGACGGATACGGCCGATGCGATCTCGGCCGCGATGGGCGCGCAGCGCGGCGTCGCGACCCTCGTGCTGCCGGTCGATCTCCAGTCGGCCAAGGTGCGCGATGCGGTGTCACCCGCCGTCGTTCGCCCGGCCGAGGTGTCGTTCGACCCTGCGCAGGTCGAGCGGGTCGCGGATCTGCTGCTCAGCGGCCATCGCGCCGTGCTGTTGATGGGCGGCCGTGCACTGTCGGCTCGCGGGCAGCGCGCGGCGGCGCGCATCGCGGCGGCGACCGGCACGACCTGCTTCAGCGAGACCTTCCCGGCGCGCGCCGAGCGCGGCGGCGGCCTGCCGGACATCGACCGGCTGCCTTATTTCCCCGAGCCGGCGCTGGCCGCGCTGGCTTGCCGGCGCGTGGTGCTGGCGGGCGCGCTTCCGCCCGTCACCTACTTCGGCTACGAAGGCATTCCGGGTGAACTCGCGCGGCCCGAGGACATCGTGACGCTCGCCGCAGCGGGCGACGCGGCCGACGACGCGCTCGAAGCGCTGGCGGACCGCATTGGCGCACCGGAGAACGCCGACGGCGTGCCGGTCGAGCGCTGGCAGGTGGAAGAGGGGCCGCTGACGCCGCAGGCCGTCGGCCGCGTGCTGGCGAACGCATTGCCCGACGAGGCGATCGTGTCGATCGAGGGCGGCACGTGCGGCTATCCGTTCGTGACCGCATCGGCACGCGCCCGTCGTCACACGATCCTCACGAACACGGGCGGCGCGATCGGCCAGGGTTTGCCGGTCGCGCTCGGCGCCGCCGTCGCGTGTCCGGAACGCCGTGTGTTCGCGCTGCAGTCCGACGGCAGTGCGCAGTACACGATCCAGGCGCTGTGGACGATGGCACGCGAGCGTTTGCCGATCGTGATGCTGATCGCGTCGAACCGGCGCTACGGCATCCTGCAGACCGAACTCGCGCGCAGTGGCCTGCCGGCCGACACGCCGCACGCCAGCCGCCTGACGCTGCTGGACGATCCGCCGATCGACTGGCTCGCGCTGTCGCGCGGCTACGGCGTGCCGGCCGAGCGCGCGAGCACGACGCAAGCGCTCGCGCAGGCGCTCGACGACGCACTCGCCCATACCGACGGGCCGAGGCTCATCGAAATGTGCCTGTCCTGATCGCGCCACCCGCTTTTCCCTTCAATCCCGACTCTCACCTTTCATCGCTATGGATCTGCAACTCCACGGAAAAGCCGCGTTCATCACCGGCGGCAGCATGGGCATCGGCAAGGCAGTCGCGCTCGAGCTGGCCCGCGAAGGCGTCAACGTCACCATCGCCGCGCGGCGCATGGAACACCTCGAAGCGGCCGCCGCCGACATTCGCGCGGAACTCGCGCCGCTGGGCGACACGGCGGGGGCGATCCTGCCCGTCACGGTGGACACGACCGACATGGCGTCCGTCGAGGCGGCGATGGCCGCGAGCGTCGAGCGCTTCGGCCGGCTCGACATCCTGCTGAACGGCGCCGCGCATCCGGGCGGCCTCGTGCGGGCGGAGCTGGAAAACGCCGACCCGCAGGGGCTGCTCCAGGACATCGACATCAAGGTGGTCGGCTACCTGCGTTGCGCGAAGGCGGCCGCGCCCTACATGCGGCGCAACGGCTTTGGCCGGATCGTCAACATCGGCGGCCTCACGGGCCGTGGCAGCAAGCAGCTGTCCGGCATGCGCAACGTGGCGATCGTGCACCTCACCAAGACGCTGTCCGACCAGCTCGGCCCGTTCGGCATCACGGTCAACACGATTCACCCGGGTGTGGTCGAGACGCCGCACATCCACGAACTCTACGAGAAAGAGGCGCAGAAGCAGGGGCTCACGGCCGCGGAGGTCGAGGCGAACTACGTGAAGGTCACGCCGATCCGGCGCGTGCTGCAACCCGAAGAAATGGGGTGGATCGTCGCGTTTCTCGCATCGCCGAAATCCGGGTCGATCACCGGCGAGTCGATCGGCTGCGACGGCGGGCTCACGCGCGGCATTTTTCTCTGACACAAGGAGCATTTCATGACCGCAACCGTACTGGTCGCCACGGCCGGGCAAGGCATCCTGCGCTCGAACGACGACGGCAAGACCTGGCATCGCCTCGGGCTCGCCGAGCCGATCGAGTTCGACGGCATCGTGCGCGCGCTCGCGGTGGATTCCGCGACGCCGTCGCGCGTCTATGCGGGCGCTGATGCGGGGCTGTGCATCAGCGAGGATGGCGGCGCGCACTGGTTTCGGCCCGAGAACGTGCTGAACGGACAGACTGTCTGGTCCATCGCGATCGATCCGGCGAACCCCGCGGTGCTCTATGCGGGCACCGGCGCGCCGTCACGCGCCGCGCTGTACAAGTCGAGCGACGCGGGCCTGACGTGGGAGCGAACGGCGCCCGAGTTCCCCGAGTTTTGCGCGGGCGTCAATCGCCCGCGGCTGCTGACGATTTGCGTGGATCCGGACGACGGCCGCAACGTCTGGTATGGCGTGGAGGAGGGCGGTGCGTGGCGCAGCCGCGATGCCGGTGCGAGCTGGACGCGCGTGGACGGCCCCGGCACGGCGATCCGCAACAGCGACATTCATGCGATCGCCGTGCTGTCCGCCACGGCGGACCGGCCCAAAACCACCGTGCTGCTGACGGTCAACGCGGTGTACGTGAGCGAGGACGACGGGCAGACCTGGGACGCCAAGGCGTCGCGCGACCGCTTCGACGGGCTCTATTACACGCGTACGGTCGTGCAACTGCCGGAGCCGGAAGGCGACCTGCTGATGGCGATCGGCGACGGCACGCCGGGCACCCGCAGCCGCATCTACCGCTCGACCGATCGCGGCTACGCGTGGCACGAAGCGGATCTGCAGACGCCGCCGAATTCCACGTTCTGGGCATTCGGCGTCCATGCGGCCCGACCGGCGCTCGTCTATGCGGGCACCAAGTACGGGCACCTGTTCCGTTCGCGCGACGGCGGCCGGAACTGGACCAAGGAATGGCGCGACTTCAGCGAGATCACGGCCGTCGCGTGGACGCCGTTCGAAGCGCCGCTCGTTGCCCACGCGCAGTCGATCAATTGAATTGAGCGGAGCGAACGATGACACCGTCCGACATCCAGCAACACGCCGAGCGCGCGAACGCGAGCGGGCTGCCGCTGCCGACGCCGCGCGTGCAGCGCACCCACCTGTCGCTGTTCGTGCGCGACCCCGTGCGCTCGAGCACCTGGTATGCCGAGGTGCTCGGCATGACGGAAACCGCGCGCGGCGAGCAGTGGGTGTTCATGTCCTTCGGCCAGAAGCACCATGACATCGCGCTGATTCGCGCGGCGTCCGACGCGGAGCTCGGCACGATCGGCCTGCAGCACTACGGGCTCGAGATCGCCGGCGGGTTGACCGAGCTGCGTCGCCTGTACGGCATGCTGATCCGCCGCAACGTGCCGATCGTCAAGATCACCGACCACAAGGTCGGGATCGGCGTGTATTTCGCGGACCCGGACGGCAACCGCCTCGAATTTTTCTGCGAGACCGTCACCGACGACGAAGAGGGCAAGCGCGTGCTGCACCGGTACAACGCGCCGAGCGACCCCGTGCAACTCGAGCCGCTGTTCGACTGATGCACCGGCCTTTCATTTCCGCATAACCGACATTGAATAGAGGATTCCTGATGAGCAAGATCACAAATTTCGAAGGCTTTCATATCCGCAAGTGGTACACGCAGATCGAGGATTCGCTCGCGAACGAAACCGGCCAGCTCGCGGACGGCGAGCCGCTGCGCAAGATCGTGATCGCCGCGGCCGTTCACAACCCGTATGCGGGGCGGTTCAGCGAAAACCTCGACGACCTCGTGCGCCCGTCGCCCGCGCTCGGCAAGGAGTTCGCGCGGCGCATCGAGTCGCTCGCGGCGGGCCGTGCGATCGAGAGCTACGGCAAGGCTTGCCTGGTCGGCTCGGCCGGCGAGTACGAACACGGCAACGCGTTCCTGACGTCGATCTTCGCGGAGCCGATCCGCGCGGCGCTGGGCGGCGGGAAGTCGTGGGTGCCGTCGAGCGGCAAGCGCGGCCCGATCAACACGGTGATCGACGTACCGCTCGCGCACAAGGATGCGCTCTACGTGCGCTCGCACTACGACACGGTGACGTGCCTGTTCCCCGATGCGCCCAACGACGACGAAGTGCTGGTGATCTTCGCATTCGCGACGCGCGGCCGCCTGCATGCACGGCTCGGCGGGCTGAAGGCGAGCGAGATCGTCGGCCGCGACGGCCTGGTCTGATCACGGATGCAGGCCGGGGAGCACATGATGAATACGGCATCCGTCAAGGATGGGTGGGTCGACAGCGATGGGCTGCGGCTGCACTACGTGAGCTGGGGGCGCGACGATGCGCCGGCCGTGGTGATGCTGCACGGCTTGCGCAGTTACGCACATACGTGGGCGCCCGTCGCCGACGCGCTGGTCGACCGCTACCGGGTCGTCGCGCTCGATCAGCGCGGACGCGGACGGAGCGACTGGGATCCGCAGCGTGACTATTACGCAGCGGCCTACGTGCGTGATCTCGACGCGTTGGTGCGCGCGCTGAACCTGAAACGATTCGTGCTGGTCGGGCATTCGATGGGTGGCGCCAATGCGTTCGTCTATGCCGCGGCGCAACCGGAACGGCTCGCCGGCCTCGCGATCGAGGACATGGGCCCGGGCGCGTCGGCCGGTTCGCAGGGCTCGGAGCGCATCAAGCGCGAGCTGAAGGAAACGCCGGACGCGTTCGCGTCGTGGGACGAGGCGCGTGCGTTCTGGCGGCGCCAGCGGCCGAACATCACGGAATCCGCGCTCGATTCGCGCATCGCGCACTCGCTGAAAGAGGCCGGGCAAGGGCGGATCGTATGGCGTCACGACGCCGACGGGATTGCGGCGGCGCGGCTCACCGCAACGCCGGAGCAACTCGTCCATCTGTGGCCGCTGATCCTCAACCTGCACGTGCCGACCCTGTTGCTGCGCGGCGGCGAATCGGATTTCCTGTCCGCGGACGTGGCGGCCGAAATGACGGCCGCCAATACGGGAATCGAGCGGATCGATATTCCCGGTGCGACGCATTACGTCCATGACGATCAGCCGGCCGCGTTCAATCACGCATTGCGCACCTGGCTCGATCGCCTGGACGATCCGGCGTGGCGGGCGGGAGTCTGACGAATGAACATGAACCATGCGAACCGGACGTCGGTCGCGATCGTCGGCGCGGGGCCGAACGGTGCGGCGATGGCGAACCTGCTCGGCCTCTATGGCATCGCGACGGTGATCATCGAGAAGGCGCCGCAGATCGTCGAGTTCCCGCGTGCGGTCGGTATCGACGACGAGGCGCTGCGGCTGTTCCAGACCGCGGGCCTCGCCGACGAACTGAGCCGTGACATCATCCAGAACGTGCCGCTGCGCATGTTCAAGGCGAACGGCGAATGCTTTGCCGACATCCGTCCGTCGATGCGCGAGTTCGGCTGGTGGCGGCGCAACATCTTCATGCAGCAACTGGCCGAGCGAACGCTGCGCGACGGGCTGGCGCGCTATCCGCACGTGTCGCTGCGCACCGGCGAAGAAGTGGTCGGCATCGATCAGGATGACGAAGGTGTCACGCTGCAGGTGCGCCGCGCCGACGGCCAGCACTACGCGCTCGAGGCCGACTACGTGGTGGCGGCCGACGGCGGCCGCAGCCCGATGCGCGAATGGCTGGGCGTCAAGCTGGCCGGCACCACCCATCCGATGAAATGGGTCGTGGTCGACGTGAAGAATGCCGGGCTCGACCAGCCGTGCACGGCGCTGAACTGCGACCCGCGCCGCCCGAACGTCTGCATCTATCTGCCGTTCAATTTCCGGCGCTGGGAGTTTCTCGTGTTCCCGCACGAGGACGAAGAGGCGATCGCGAAACCGGAATCGATACGCGCGCTGATCGCGCCTTACGTCGACGATGTCGACCGCCTCGAGATCGTGCGCGCCCGGACTTACACGCACCATTCGCGCGTGGCCGAAAGGTTCGTCGTCGGCCGCGTGGCGCTCATCGGCGATGCGGCGCACCTGACGCCGCCGTGGATCGGCCAGGGCCTGAACGCGGGGTTGCGCGACGTGGGCAATCTCGCGTGGAAGCTGGCGGGCGTGGTCAACGGCGCATTGCATCCCGGCGTGATCCACACGTACGAATCGGAGCGGCGCGACCACGCGAAGGCGATGATCGACCTGGCGGACACGTTCGGCGCGATGCTGATGCCGACCAACCGGCTCGTCGCATTCCTGCGCGATCGTTTCCTCGGGCTTACGCGTTACGCACCGGGCCTGAAGGACTACATCCTGCAGATGCGTTTCAAGCCGATGCCGAGCTATACGCGCGGCGTCGTGCTGCCGGGCGCGCCGGACACCGCAGTCGGCAGGATGATCGCGCAGCCGGACGTCGAGACGGCCGACGGCGTGCGCCGCAAGCTCGACGACGTGCTGGGCCCGTGGTTCTCGATCGTCGGCTGGCAATGCGATCCGCAGGCCTGCCTGAGCGACGACGATCGGGCGTACTGGGCGGCGCTGGGCGCGACCTTCGTCCAGGTCAACCGCTCGCGCAGCGGCACCGGCCGCGCGGGGCGGCTGGCCAGCGGCCACGGCAGCACGTGCGTCGAAGACGTCGATAACGCACTGGCCGACTGGTTCGACCGGCATGCGGGCCCGCTCGTGGTGGTGCGCCCGGATCGCTATGTGGCCGCGCAGACGGATGCGGTGGGGATGGCTCGCGTGACCGAAGCCTTTCAGGCGTTCGCGCCGCGACAACGAGAGGAAGCACATGTTTGTTGAGCAACGCACCTATACGCTGGTGCCGGGCGGCGTCGCCGAATATCTGCGCGTGTACGCGCAATGCGGGCGCACGGCACAGGAGCAGGCGCTCGGCACGATGGTCGGCTGTTTTGCGACCGAAGTCGGGCCGCTGAACCAGCTTGTCTATCTGTGGGCATTCGATTCGCTGGACGATCGTGCGCGGCGTCGCGCCGCGCTGATGGCCGATCCCGAGTTCAGGACGTTTCGCGGCAAGGTCCGGCATCTGCTCGTCAGGCAGGAAAACCAGATTCTCCGGCAGGAAATCGGCGGCCTGTTGCGTGCGCCGAGCCCGGCCGCGTGATGCGGTCGCCGCACCGTCCGCGCCCATCGTGCAGTCTCTACCGAGGTATCCGTCTTGATTCCGTTTACACCGCTGACATCGCGCATGACGCCTGACGCGCCACGCGATTACGCTCCGCTCCATCTGTATGTCGATGGCCGGTTCCTGCAGGCCGACGGCCGGCGCACGCAGCCCGTTCTCGATCCGGGAACCGGCCGCGTGCTCGGCGAACTGCCGCATGCGACGCCGGACGATATCGACGCCGCGGCGCGCGCCGCGCATCGCGCGTTCGCGGCGTGGCGGCGCGAATCGCCGCTTGCGCGCTCGGACATCCTGCGCCGCGCCGCTGCGCTCGTGCGCGAGCGTGCCGAATCGATCGGCCGTCATATCACGATGGACCAGGGCAAGCCGCTTCGCGAGGCGATCGCCGAGGTCATGTCGTCCGCCGAACAGCTCGAATGGCATGCGGAAGAGGGGCGCCGCACCTACGGCCGCGTCGTGCCGTCGCGTTCTCCCGACGTCGCGCAGACGGTTTTGCGGGAACCGATCGGCGTGTGCGCGGCGTTCTCGCCGTGGAATTTCCCGTTCAGCCAGGCGATGCACAAGATCGCGGCCGCGCTTGCGTCAGGGTGCACGCTGGTGCTGAAAGGGCCCGAGGAATCGCCGAGCGCGATCGTCGCGCTCGCGCACATCTTTCACGATGCCGGATTGCCTGCGGGTTGCCTGAACATCGTCTGGGGCGTGCCGGGCGACGTGTCGAAGCAGCTGATCGAGTCGCCGCTGGTGCGCAAGATTTCGTTCACCGGCTCGGTGCCGGTCGGCAAGCAGCTGGCCGCGCTTGCCGCGTCGCACATGAAGCGCATGACCATGGAGCTGGGCGGGCATGCGCCGGTGCTCGTCTGCGCGGATGCGGACATCGAGCGCGCCGCGACGATGCTGGCCGCGTACAAGTTTCGCAACGCCGGGCAGGTGTGCGTATCGCCGACGCGGTTTTTCGTGCAACGCCCGGTGTTCGAACGGTTCGTCGCCACGTATCTCGACGCGGTCGGCCGGATTCGCGTCGGCTACGGGCTGGAAGAGGGGACCACGATGGGGCCGCTCGCGCATGCGCGACGCGTATCCGAGATCGACGCCTTCGTCGCCGACGCAAGGGCGAAAGGGGCCGATATTGCCGCGGGCGGAACGGTCTTGCCGGGGCCGGGGCACTACTTCGCGCCGACGGTCGTGCTGGGTGCGGCGCGCGACACGCGCCTGATGAACGAGGAGCCGTTCGGCCCGATCGTCGGGATCGTGCCGTTCGACGCGCTCGACGATGCGCTCGCCGAGGCCAACCGCTTGCCGTTCGGACTCGCGTCGTATGCGTTCACGGCGTCGGCGCGCAACGCGCACCGGATCAGCCGCTCGCTCGAAGCCGGCATGGTCAACATCAATCACTTCGGGATGGGGCCGGCGGAGATCCCGTTCGGCGGCGTGAAGGACAGCGGCTTCGGCAGCGAAGGAGGAACGGAGACGTTCGACGGCTACCTGGTCACCAAATTCATCACGCAGATGAACTGACGGCGCGCACGCCGACGATCACGGGTGGCGTCGCGCGCGATGCCGCGCGAATGCTCAGGTGGCCGCGCCGATCCGTGCGGTGGCGTCGATCAGGAGTTTGCCGAGCACATGCTCGTCGAACAGCGCGAAGTGTTCGGCGCGAAAGACCAGCGACAGGCTGCTGTTGATTTCGCCGCTGCTGGCGGTGCGAATCGGCGCGGCGATGCCGACGAACCCTTCGTCGAGCTCGCCGCGCGAGATCCAGTAGCCCGTGTCGACGATCTGCTGGCAGGCGCGCCAGAATTGCGTCCAGTCGGCCGCGAACTCGCCGAGCTCGGCGTTGTGCCGTTCGTGCAGGCGCTTCAGGCGCGCGCGCGACATCGCGGCCACGATCACCTTCGACGACGCGCCCTGGAACAGCGGCATGATGCGGCCGCGGCCGAAGCCCAATTGCAGGTTCTCCGCGCCGGTTTCGTGCATGACGTTGATGATCTGCTCGTCGAACAGCGTCGACACGAGCGCGTCGCCGCCGGTGACCTGAACCAGCTTCTGGATGACGGGTTTCGCGGCGGTGAGCGTCGGGTCCGACTGCCGCATGTTGTAGTCGAGATGGATGATGCGCGGGCCCAGCGTATAGCGGCCGTTGCTGCCGACGAGCAGGCCGACGGAGGCCAGTTCCTTCACGTAGCGGTAGCACGTGGTTCGCGAAAAGCCCATGTGTTCGGCGATTTCCTCGGCCGTCATCGACGTCGCGGACGAAGAGAAGACGTCGAGGATGGACAGCATTTTGGTGAGGCTCGACATGACGTGATCCGGGATTCAGACGGCTTGCGGCAATGAAACGGGAAGGACGAATTCGGTTCGGGCTGCCGGGCTGCGGCACGGCGTGCGGCACCGGGGGCGACAGGGCCGTAGTCTAACTTATGTCGCGCGGGCGGCAACCTGAACCGCATGAGCGGAGTTCGGGAAGCGGTCCGGATGCGGTGAATTGGATCGCCTCGCCGTCTATTGATAGGGAATCCTATTTTAATCGTGAAAAGCATGCCGGATCAATGCCGTTGCCGTGCCGGTCGGTTCACGGGCGCATCGACCGGGAAAATTCGATGAGGAGAAGAAGATGAAAGCGTGGTTCCGGATGGTGGCGTTGTGCGGTTGCGGTGCGGCTGCGCCGGCGTTCGCCCAATCGAGCGTGACGCTCTACGGTTCGCTGGACACGGGCGTGACCTATACGAGCGACGTGGCGTCTGCCCCGCGCGGCGGGCGTCAGCTCGCGTTGCAGGCGGGCGTGTCGCGCAACGACGTGTGGGGCCTGACGGGCAGGGAGGATCTCGGCGGTGCCAACTTCGCCGTGTTCCGGCTCGAAAGCCAGTTCCAGACGTCGGACGGCACGCTGACCGTGCCGGGCTCCGCGTTCAGCTCGCAGGCGTACGTCGGGCTCGGCGGCGATTGGGGCACCGTGACGCTCGGGCGCCAGTTCGATTTCGTCGGCGATCTCATGCCGGCCTTCGCGGTCGCTGCGAACACGCCGGCTGGCCTACTCGCGTGGGGGTTGCCGACGAATGCGTCGGCGGGCGGTGCGCTCGACAACCGCGTGTGGGGCGTTCAGGTGAACAACGCCGTGAAGTACGTGAGTCCGACGTTCGGCGGTATCGCGTTCGGCGGCATGTGGGGCTTCGGCAACGTGCCCGGCACGGTCGCGCGCAGCAGCGTGCAAAGCGCGATGCTGTCCTACACGCAGGGCGCGTTCAGCGCCGCGCTCGCTTATTTCGGCCAGCACGACGTCACCGGCGGCGGCAATCTTCGCAACTTCTCGGGCGGGGCCGGCTACAACTTCGACCGGCTTCGCGTCTTCGGCATGGTGTCCGACGTTCGGATCAGCGCCGCCGCGCCGCTGCGGGCAACCACCTACGACGCCGGGCTGACCTATGCGCTCACGCCGTCGTTGCAGCTGGGCGGCGGCTTCCAGTTCCAGCAGCGCGGCGGCGACGTCGGCTCGGCCAATCAGGTCACGTTGAGCGCCGATTATTCGCTGTCGAAGCGTACCGGCCTGTACGCGGTGTTCGCACGCGGGCACGACAGCGCCTATGGCGCCCAGGTCGAGGCCGCGCTCGGCGGCGCGGCGGCCGGCTCGACGCAGACCGCGGTGCGTGTCGGGGTGCGGCATCAGTTCTGACGGCACGGGAAAACACGGGCTGCCGCGTACGCCGCGCGCGAGCCCGTGCGTTGCCTGACGGGTTCAGAAGCGATGCATCATCCCGACGCGCAAGGCCAGCTGATTGCGGCCCGACGACTGCCCGGCGGTGCCGAGCACGTGCGCGTAGTCGAAGTCGGTGCCGGTGTTGCCGGTTGCATGCTGGTACGCGCCCTGAATGTACGTCGAGGTCCGCTTGCTGAGGTCGTAGTCGAGCATCATCGACAGCTGGTGCCAGCTCGGCGATGCATCGCCCGCCGTCGTCGTCACATGTGCGTGCGTATAGGTATACGCCGCGCCGAACCAGAAGTCCGGCCGGAAGAAATACTGGCCGTTGACCTCGAAGTTGTCGAATTTCCACGCGTTCTGCGAGCCCGTCGCCGGCTGGTTCGCGAAGTACAGATTCGACTCGGGGTTGGTCACGTCGACGTGCGAATACGCGGCGGACAGCGTCAGCTTGTCGCTGAACTTGTACGACGCGCCGGCATCGATGTTCTGCTGCGAGCGGCCGCTGAAGACCGTATCGTCGCTCGACAATGCGCCGCCTGCGCTCGCGCCGCCGTTGTTGGCCTTCAGATACGCGACTGCTGCGGAGAACGCGCCCATCTGGTACTGCACCGCGGCGCTGTAAACACGGTTCCTGGCAAGCCCGCCCGCCTGGTTCGAGAGGCCGTAGAGCACCTCGCCCTTGAAGCCGGCGTACGCGGGCGACACGTACTTGATGCTGTTCTGGATACGGTAGTCCCAGTCGGCATTGTCGTTGTCGTACGGGTGGGCGCCGAAGTCGCCGAGCCAGTTGCCGGTGGACGTAAAGGAGCTCCACATATCGAGCGTGGGATCGTACTGGCGGCCGAGCGTGAGCGTGCCGAACCGGTCGGAATCGAGCCCGACGTAAGCCTGCCTGCCGAACATCCGCGACGTGACGCCGAGCGCCCCCGTGCTCGCGTTGAAGCCGTTCTCGAGCTGGAAGAGCGCCCTCAGTCCGCCGCCGAGGTCTTCCGTGCCTTTCAGCCCCCAGTTGCTGCCGACGGTATCGCCGCTGACCATCTGGTAGGCCTTGCTGCCGCCCGCGTTGCTCGTGAAATTGATGCCTTCGTCGATCAATCCATAGAGCGTCACGGTGCTTTGCGCGTATGCCGTGAGGCTGAATCCCATGGCGCCGGCGGTCGAAACGACCACAATCATCTTCTTCATCGTCGATCTCCAGTTGAGGGCCGGTAGGGCCGTGCGGTGCTGTTTTCGATGACGTGCGGGTACGCCGGACGATCGAAACGGTCCGCTTGTAGTTAGTAAAACGAAATGTATGAAATCAAAGAGATCGGGTCGCTGTCGTCGAGCGGCCCGAACGTCGAACGTTGCCGGGATCGCGGCAACGCAGTGGAGCGGTGTTACAGCATGCGGCGCAGTACGTCGTTCTCGCGATTCGAGTCGAAGAACCGGTGTTTCAGCGCGGCGAGAATATGCAGCACGACGAGCACGAGCAGCGTGTAGGCCAGTGTCCGGTGCAGCCACTGGAATGCCTCGAACCAGTGGTCGTTCTTCGGCAGCAGCTCGGGCACGCGGAAGAAGAAGAACGGCACGCCGTCGCTCTGCGTATACGTGCTGGACATCGAATAGCCCATCAGCGGCACGATGATCGCGAGCGCATACAGCAGGTAGTGCGCGATCTTGGCGAGCTTGCGGTCGAGCTTCGGCAGGCTCGCCGGCAGCGGCGGCAACGGCTTCATCGAGCGAATCGCCAGTTGCGTCAGGACCACCAGCAGCGTGAGCACGCCGAACTCCTTGTGGGTCGGGTAGTACCAGTCGAACTTGGCCGGCAGGTTGTCGTCGAGCCGGACCATCGTCCATCCGGTCCAGAGCTGCGCGCCGATCAGGATCGCCCTGGCCCAGTGCAGCAGCCGAAGCGCGAGCGGATATTTCTCGACCGTGAATGCAATGGCCTGGTTTTCCATTTGGCTTGTCTTCCTTGAAAGCGAAATTGCTACGGGCGGGACGCCGATCGTCATTTCGGCGTCCCGCGGCGATCTTCGTCGAACCCGAGCCGGATCGCGATGCGCACGAACCTTCGACGAAAGATCCGTGCGCCCGGCTGTCCCAGCGGTCAGGCGATCGATCGCGAATCCGCGCAGCACTCCTGCAGCGCCTCGCGCAGCGTTACCGCGATGAAGTCGGCCTCGTCCTGCTGCAGCGTCAACGGCGGCGACATCACGACCTTGTTGGCGATCGCCCGGACCAGGACCCCGCGCCTGCGCGCGGCATCGGCCACGCGCGCCGCGAACCCCTTGCCCGGATCGAGCGGCGTGCGGCTGGCCTTGTCGGTCACGAGATCGAGCGCCAGCATCAGCCCCTTGCCGCGGACGTCGCCGACGGTCTCGAAGTCGGCTTTCAGCGGCAGCAGTTGCTCGAGCAGGCGCTGGCCGACCCGTGCCGCATTGCCCGGCAGATCCTCGGCTTCGACGATGTCGAGCACCGCGAGCGATGCGGCGCACGCGAGCGGATGCCCGCTGTACGTATAGCCGTGCATGATCACGTGCGAGAAGCCCGCGCCATGTTCGATCGCCTGCGCGATGCGCCCGTTGTACAGCGTCGCGCCGAGCGGTACGTAGCCGGCGGAAATGCCCTTGGCGACGCACAGGATATCGGCTGCGACACCCCATCCACGGCTGCCGAGCATGCTGCCGGTGCGGCCGAAACCGGTAACCACCTCGTCGGCGATCAGCAGGATGCCGTTCCGGTCGCACACGGCGCGCACGCGCGCCCAGTAGTCGGCGGGCGGGACGATCAGGCCGCCCGCGCCCTGCACCGGCTCCGCGACGAACGCGGCGATGGTCTGCGGGCCGTGGAACGCGATCGTTTCCTCGAGTTGCCGGATGCAATGCTCGACGAGTTGCTGCGGATCGTCGCAGTTCCACGGGTTGCGATAGAGCCACGGCGTGTCGAGCAGCACGCAGCCGGGCAGCAGCGGACCGTGATTGTAATGGTAGACGCCGTTGCCGCCGATCGACGTGCCGCCGACGTGCACGCCGTGATAGCCGTTGCGCAGCGACAGGAACTTCGTGCGCGACGGCTCGCCTGCGGCGACCCAGTACTGGCGCGCCATCTTGAGCGCGGTCTCGACCGCGTCGGAACCGCCGCTGCCGAACATCACCCGCTGCATGTCCTCCTGCGCGAACATCGCGCACAGGCGGTCGGCCAGGTCGTACACGCGCGGATGGGCGACGCCGTCGAAGGTCTGGTAGTAGGACAGCTCGTCCATCTGGCGAGCGATCGCGGCCTTCACTTCCGGTCGGTTGTGGCCGACGTTGACGTTCCAGAGTCCGCCGACGCCGTCGAGCATGCGGTGACCCTCGACGTCGTATACGTAATTGCCGTCGCCGCGCTCGATGATCACGGTGGGGGTTGTGTGCCCGGCGGCTGCCGAGCTCATCGGATGCCAGAATCGCTTTTGTCGCTTTTGATAGTCCATGGTCTTTCTCTCACGAAGTGCTTGAACACAGTGCGGCGCAGCGTGCGCCGCGGGATCACAGGGCTGCGCTGATGATCTTTTCCTCGAGGTACGAGTCGAGCGCGGCCTTCGACAGGTCGCGTCCGATCCCGCTCTGCTTGGTGCCGCCCCACGGCAGGCGCGCGTCGATCGGGCTCCATGCATTGATGGCGACCGCGCCGACGTCGAGCCGCTCGGCGACACGGTGCGCGGTGCCGATGTCCTGCGTCCAGACCGACGCGGACAGGCCGAACGGCGTGTCGTTGGCGATGCGAACGGCTTCGTCCTCGGTGTCGAACGGCATGACCATGCCGACCGGGCCGAACACTTCGTCGCGGGCGATCCGCATGTCCGGATGCACGCCGCCCAGAATCGTCGGGCGCATGAAGCAGCCGCGCGGCGGCACCTGTTCGTCGCCCGCGAGCATGACCGCGCCTTCGGCGAGCGCGCTGTCGACGTGCGCTCGCACGCGTGCGAGGTGACGCGGGTTGATGAGCGCGCCCATCTGCACGCCGGGTTCCGACGGCGGGCCGACGCGGATCGCGCGGGCGGCGTCTGCGAGGCGTTCTTCGAGCGCGTGCGCGATCGAGCGGTGCGCGAGCACGCGCGAGCCGGCCGCGCACGTCTGCCCCTGATTCGCGAACATGCCGGCCATCAGCGACGGAATGGCGCGGTCGAGATCGGCATCCGCGAAGACGATTTGCGCTGCCTTGCCGCCGAGCTCGAGCGTGACGCGCTTGAAGGTCCTGGCCGCTTCGGCGGCGATCGCACGGCCGACTTCGGTGCTGCCCGTGAAACTGATCTTGCTTACGAGCGGGTGCGCGACCAGCGCGGCGCCGACTTCCGAACCGACGCCGTGGACGATGTTGACGACCCCGGCGGGAAGGCCGGCTTCGCAAACGAGTTCGCCGAGCCGGGACAGGGCAAGCGGCGTGTCCTCCGACGGTTTGATGACCACCGGGCAGCCGGCCGCGAGCGCCGGTGCGAGTTTCCACACGGCGATCATGAGCGGCGCATTCCACGGGATGATCTGCCCGGCGACGCCGACCGGCGCACGCCGCGTGTAGTTCAGTGTCGGGCGGCCCATGAAGCCGTCGGTCGGAATCGTGCGGCCCTCGAGCTTGTCGGCCCAGCCGGCGAAGTAGCGCAGCGTGTCGATGCTCATCGGGATGTCCATCATGCGCATTTCGGCAAGCGGACGTCCTTGTTCGACGGCCAGGCATTCCGCCAGCGTGTCACGGTCGCGCTCGATCAGGTCGGCCAGCCGAAGCAGCCAGCGCGCCCGGGCCGAGCCGCCCGCGCGTGCCCATGCGTCGTCGTGCAGCGCATCGTGTGCGGCACGCACGGCACGGTCGACGTCTTCGGCGCTCGACGCCGGCACGGCGGCGACGTAGTCGCCGGTCGCCGGCGCCAGCTTTTCGAAGGTGCGGCCGGCAGATGCGTCGCAATGCTGGCCGCCGATCAGGTTCTGAATTTTCATCATGGTGTCCGTATTTCACAGGGGCGAGTCGTCGGGCCGTGCCGGTCGAGGCGATGAGGGCTGCCACGGCACGGCTTCAACGTCGGATCCACTGTATGTCGATGAAATGGCCGGCCTTGTCCGCTATCGGCAATCGTTGCCGCACGACCGGGATAGGGAATACCCGCGCAGGGGCAGTGCCGACGCGATGGATCGCACTCCGACGGCGAGACAGTGTCAGGGGTGGGGCAAGGCGATGCCGGTGCCGTGTGCGGCACCGGCCAGGCGGAGGTTACGGCGTGGCGCGTCCGAGCTCGCGATACAGGTCGGGATCGCTGCGCTTCAATCGCAATGCGGCACGGATACCGAGCGCGCCGATCGCGAGCAGGAAATACGGAAACATCGCGACGAAGGTCGAATCCGATCCGCTCAGCACGGACAGGTTGCGCACGACCAGCACGAGGCACGCGCCGAGTGCGATCACGCTGACGAGCGGCGCGATCAGGCGGTGCACCACGCTCGCATCCCGATGGTCGCGCGCGAAGAACGCGATGACCGAGGCTGCCACGAGGATCTGCACCGCAATGATGCCGATCGTGGCCAGCGCGCTCATCCACGAGAACACGACGGCGAACGGGTCGAGGCGGAAGGCGGCCGAGCCGACGATGGCCGCGAGTGCGATCAGCGTCTGCACTTTGCCGGCGACGTCGGGGCAGCGATGCACGGGGCACGTATGGCCGAGCTTGCGCCACAGCACGCGTTCACGGCCCATCGCGTAGAAATAGCGCGTGATCGTGTTGTGGAACGACAGGATGGCCGCGAAGAGGCTCGTGACGAGCAGCACGTTCATCGCGTCCGTCGCGATGCCGCCGAGCAGCCGGCCGCTCACCGCAAACCACAGATTGGCCGGATCGCGGGCAGCCTGCGCGGCAATCTGGCCCTCGCCCCACGCCTCGACGATCGCCCACGACGACAGCGCGTAGAACACCATGATGAGGATCACGGCCAGGTACGTGGCGCGCGGGATCGTGCGCTTCGGGTCGCGGGCTTCCTCGGAGAAGATGGCCGTTGCCTCGAAGCCCATGTACGAGCCGAGGACGAACACGAGCGCGGTGCCGAGCCCGGGGGCAAACACCATCGTGGGGCTGAACGGTTTCGCGCTGAAGCCGCCGATGCTCGCGCCGTGCGCGACGATCGCGAGATCGAGCAGCATCACGATCGCGATCTCGCCGATCATCAGCATGCCGAGCAGCCGGCCGCTGAACTCGATGCGTCGCGCGCCGCAGAAGTGGACCGCGGCGACGCAGGCGAGCGCGAACGCCCACCACGGCACGTCGACGCCGTAGTGCCGCTGGATGCTGTCGTTCAGGAAGAAGCCGAACATGCAGTAGATCGCGATCTGTACCGCGTTGTACGCGACGATCGCGACGAACGCGCCGCCCACGCCGGCGGGACGTCCGAGCCCGTTCGCGATATACGCGTAGAAGGCGCCCGCATTGGAGATGTGCCGGCTCATCGCCGCGTAGCCGATGCTGAAGATCAGGTACATGATGCCCGCCAGCACGAATACGCCGGGCACGCCGGGACCGTTGCCGAGCGAGAACGCGGCGGGCGTTGCGCCGACCATCGCGGTGAGCGGCGCGGCCGCGGCGACGACGAAGAAGACGATGTGTGAAAGTCCGACGGCGTTTTTGCTGAGCCCCGCTTCGGACCGGGATGACAGTTCGTTCATGAGTAGTCCCGCTGACCGGGTCGTCCGTCAGGAATCGACCGCGGCATGCCTGATCAAAGTCCCTGCGTCGCGGGCCGATCCTGACGATCCGGCAGCGATGGCTGCCGTTTGCCGGCGACACAGGTATGCGCTTCGACGGCCGCCCGGTGAGGCGCGCGCAGCGCGCGAGCGAGCCGACGACAAAATTTACGGTGCCGAAATACCGGACGTTGTCCGCTATCGGCAATCCGCATGCATCGGGCGGCAGGGGATTACCCGGATGCGGGGCACCGCATAGGCGCGGCCTCAGCTCAGGCGGGGCGTGTGCGACGGTAGCTCGTGGAAATGTTGCTGGTAGTAGGAGGAAAAGCGTCCGAAGTGGCAAAAGCCGAATTGCGCTGCCGCATCGCCGATCCGCATCGTTTCGGGTGTCGTCATCAGGAAGCGTCGGACGGCGTTCAGCCGGATCGAGCGCAGATAGGCCGTCGGCGTGGTGCCGACGACGTTCTGGAAGCTGTATTGCAGCGTGCGGCGGCTGATGCGAAGGTGATGGCAGAGATCGATGACGGTCGGTACGTCGTCGCTTTCCAGCGCGATTTCCTGGCTGCGGCGAACGATGTAGCTTTGCGTCGATGCCGACGGCAGCGCACCGGCATCCGGGTCGTCGGACTGCACGAGGTCGAGCAGGATGCCGACGACGCTATGCGCGAGCACGCGTTCGTCGAACGCATCGCGAGTCGTGAGCGAGCCGCTGTCGAGCGCCTGGCAGAGCACACGCTCGAGGCCGTCCAGCGCATTGCCGTAGCGCGCCGGCGAGATCGGGAGCACCGGCTGCTTCAGGATGCGCGCCGGCAGGTTCGCGAGTTCGTCGAGCCCGCGATCGGCCGTGAGCGTGCGATCGATCGTGAAGGCGAGCACTTCGGTGTCGCACGGAAGATGCGCGACGAACTCCTCGCCGCCGCGCAAGGTCAGCAGGCTCGGACGCTCGACGGTGCGCCCCTGCACCACCGGCGCGACGGTACTGGCGATCGGCAACGCGAAGCAGAGGCGGTCGCGCGGCGCCAGGCCGTGCTGCATCACGCGCTGGTTGATGCGTTCGCGAAAGACGTGAAAGCGCTGGCCGGCGACCTGGCGCAGCGTGGTCGTGGCGGTGCCGGGACTGATCTGGTCGTAGTGCTGCGACCAGTTCACGATCGCCTGGGAATGGAGGAACACATCCGAGAAGCGCAGTGTTTCAGCGTGCAGGTTCATGGTATGGCCAGTGCGTCTCTTCTCAAATTCGATGCCAGCCGAAGCCGGCTCATGCTGCCCGGGCGCGAGCAGCACGGTTGCGCAACGCGCGGTCCGTCTGTCGTCTCCCGGCCGGGATCGTGCAACCCGATCGGTGCCGACGATCATATCCAGAAATAAAACGTCGGGTGGACGCGTTGGCCGGCGCCTGCCGCTGGCCGCGTCACCTGCAGGCGTTGCGTCGCGGATGGCAACGGGCGGCTGCAAGGAGAATGAAATAAAAATCCGAGATGCGGGACAATTCAGATTGTAGTCCGCTTATAAACGTGAAATAAATTATATAAATCCCATTATAGGGGATTTGATTTAATTTTTGAGATCGGGTTTACACACGGTGCCGTGTGACGCGCTGCAAAGGGCGCGAACGCGTGCAGGCAGCCGTGTGCGGGTCAATCCGGGTCGGATTTCAGGCCGCCGTCGATCCATCGCGCTTCGGACGCGCGCAGATGGGCGCGGATGGCCGTCTGGGCCGCGATCGGGTCGCCGGCCTGCAACGCGTGGAGCACGTCCTCGTGCTCCTGCACGGCGGCAGTCCAGGTCTGCGGATTCTCGGCGTGTCCGCGCATGGCCGCCGCGATCGGGTCGTGGCGGCTGTCGAACAGTTCGCCGACGAAGCGGGTCAGCACCGAATTACCGGCGGCTTCCGCAATCAGCATGTGGAACTGCCGATCGGCCTCGACGGGCGATTTGCCGGCCTCCGCGAGCCGCTTCATGCGCTGGACCGTGCGGCGCAGTCGGTCGAGCATCGCGGCCGTCATCCGCGCCGCGGCCAGCGCGGCGACGCTGCCTTCGATGGCCGCGCGCGCCTGCATCAGTTCCGACGGACTGTCGCCCAGCGTGGCCATCGGGCCGACATCGTCGGCCGCCGTATCGCGGACATAGACGCCGGAGCCCATCCGGATCTCGATCTGGCCGCCGATTTCCAGTGCGATCAACGCTTCGCGCAGCGACGGGCGCGAGACGCCGAGCGTCAGCGCCAGTTCGCGCTCGGGCGGCAGGCGCTCGCCGACGACGAATTCGCCCTGACGAATCAACGCGACGATCTGGGCCGCGACCGATTGGTAAAGCCGCTTTGGTTCTGTCGATTTCATTCGATGGATCTTTGTCAATACGCTTTCCGCGCAGGCGCGCGTGGTCGAGTCTATCACGGGCGCCGTATCGCCTCGGACGGCAGCCTGTCCATGCAGATGTCCGGGTTTTTACCATTGGTAAGATCGGATGTGAATATATAAATTGGCTTGACCAATGATGGGTGAATCGATGGGTTTCTTCTGAATTGGACTGACCAGACGGAATCGACGTCGGCCCTTCGCAAGGAGAATTGAAATGAACGCGTCCCACCCGTGAACGTGGGAGCAGAAGCAGGAGGTGGATCCTCGCGGGCCAACGGCATCGAAGTGCCCAGGTGGAAAATGCACGCATTTCCCGGC